>JBAYJY010000065.1:0-23646 GCA_041664945.1 bacterium
CAAGGCGCTGGCGGCTTTTTTCGCGGCGCACACGGTTGTTTTTCTTACGGAGATTTATTTCGGCTCGTTCTGGAGAGTGACCGCCGAACTATACCCCACAAGGTATATCCCCAACCTCGACCTGATGCTCGCGGTTCCGGCCGCCGCCGGACTGAGCGCCGCCTATGCCGGAATAACAGGCAATCCCCGGCGTTCCGCAAAGCTGTCGCGTATTGGCAATCTGGCTCCGGCCTTCCTTCTGCTTTTTGCCATCCTTCCTTACATCGCTTTCACTTCCATGCTGAGGGAACAGCCCGACTCGGACACGCTGCGGCTCACCGCATTCCTGAAAGACCACACAACGCCCGGCGGGCGCGTTTTGCTCGAGGATTCAGGCTGGAACGACCGCGACAGCATTCGAAACGACACTCCGCCCAAGTACGGCAAGAGCCAGTTCCCCGCGCTTATGGCCGACCTATCGGGGCGCGAGTTCATCGGCGGCCCCTACCCTTATGTCTTCCTCACTTACCATTACGCCGATTTTCACGACGGCCTGTTCCTTCAAAAACCGCTCATGGATTTTTCTAAGGATGAAATGCGGGAGAATCTCGACAGATATTTCGTCAAGTGGATCGCCTGCTGGAGCGGGGACTGCAAAAAGTATTTCTCATCTGACGAACAGCAATACGCGCATCTGAAGAAGATAGGAAAATTCGACGTCTTCGCGCGCCGGAAATTCGACGAAAGCATTTTCATAGTCGGAAACGGTTATGCGATCGCCGACCAGCGCGGAATCAGATGTTACCGCGTCAGGCCGGCGGACGGAAGAGTTGTGTTGAAGTATCATGCGCTTGAGCAACTCACGGTTCCCGGAGCCGGAATGACCGGCGCGCAAAAGTCCGGCGGCGACCCAGTCGGGTTTATCGAAGTGAAAAATCCGCCGGAGTATTTCACTATCGTTAACAGCTATCGCTTCAAATAACGTGGATATGGAATTCAAAAGGATAACTTGAAAATACTTTTCATACAGCGGCTTCCGTTTCTGAGCGTCGGGACGATGATCCTTTCCGCCGTGTTGAAACGCGCCGGACACGACACGGAAGTTCTTATAGCGGACGCGACCCCGCGCGCGGCGCGGGACAATGCGATCGCCGGCGCCGATCTGCTCGGGTTCTACTGCGTGACCGGCTCGGAGAACTGGCTTAAAAAATTCATAGAGCCATACGGAACCCTTCCGCCTCTCGCGCTCGGCGGCCCGCATCCGACTTTCGTTCCGGATGTCGTCCGCGAAACGCGCGCCGATTTCGCCATTCGCGGAGAGGCAGAAGGCGCGCTCCCCGAACTCCTTGAATCCCTCGGCGCCCCGCCGGACAAACTTAAAGAGATCAAAAACCTTTGCTTTGTCGACAATGGAAAACTCCATATTTCAGAACAGCGCGATCTCGTCGCCGACCTCGACGCCCTTCCGTTTCAGGACCTCGAACCCTACATGCGTTACCCGTTTCTGAAGCAGCACATACAAGAGCTTTATCCGGTGATAACCTCACGCGGTTGCCCGCATAACTGCGCATACTGTTTCAATAAGAAATTCAAAGAGATGCATCAGGGCAAAGGAACGTACACACGGCGCAGAAGCCCGGCAAACGTCATCAGCGAACTGCTGATCGCAAAGCGCGACCACTCGGTTCGCAAATGCTCATTCGAAGACGATTCGTTCATCACCTCGAAGCCGTGGCTCAATGAGTTCTCGGAAATTTACGCCCGCGAGATCGGCATTCCCTTTATCTGCCAGACGCCCGCCGCGTCTCTCGACGCTGAAACCGTCGCCCTTCTGGCGAGGATGAACTGCATTTCGGCGCGCATCGGCGTGGAAACGGCGGACGAGGATAACCGGCTGAAGATACTCAACAAGAAAGTCTCCAACAGGCAAATTGCCGATGCGGCGGCGGCGCTTAAAAAAAACGGGATCATGATACAGACATACAACATGGTCGGGATTCCCGGCGAGGGGCTCGCGCACGCGCTGAAAACCATGTATTTCAACAGAAGCATAAAATCGGACTTCACATGGGTTTCGTTCTACCACCACTACCCCGGCACAGTCATGCACGATGAACTTGCCAAAGGAAGCGGAGCCCTGCCGCCGACTGATGAAGGCGAGGGGTTTTTCGCGCCGGGCGCCGCTATCGCGCCCGACCGGCGGCTCGTAAGACTCGGAATGCTCATGCAGTTTTTCAACGCGGCTCGCATGCCTGCGCCGGCCGCGGTTTTTCTCCTCTCTCTTCCCTTAACCCCTTTATACAAGCTGTTACACAAATTGTTTTATGCGTTCTCAATAAAAAAAATAAACCGCCTCGGCTGGAAATCATTCATCGGCATCTCTCTGCGTTCAAAAAAATATTTCTGAAAAGCGCGGGCCGCCGCAAGCTTTCTTCTATCCGCGACACAGGACGGCGTCCGTCTTGAATATAATTATTATTGACTGCATAATAAGCAAAAGCAAAGTCGTTGGCGGCGTTGATGTTTTCGAAAAAACAGAAAAGCTTTTTCCTCGTGTTTCTGCTTATGACTTTTGCAGTGACCTTGACGCTGCAATTGAGCGGCCATTTCGGCTCGGACAGCCACACTTTTTTCAACAATATCTCGGCAAGCATCATCGTTTCCTGCCTAATAATTCATCTCGTCGCTCTCAAACGCCTCGGGGTCGCTCCGGAAATGCTTTCGATGGCACAGTTTAAATTTATCCTGAAATCGACGCTGGCCGCCATCATCCTCATTCAACTGTTTCCGTCCCCCGGCAATTTCAGCATGGAATACGCTTCCCCGATTATGTTTATGCTGGTTTACTCAATTGCCATGTTGTCGGTTCTCTTTTTCATATATCTCGGCGTTTTCATCTTCGCAATCTCCGCGATCATCGCGCTCGCATATTTCGGCGTCCGTACATTTTCGAAAAAAGGAAAGCAGGACAAATCCCGCGCGGGCCTCTCGCCCGGCATACGCCGTTTTTTTCGCTCGGCTTTCGGTTTCGGCCTTCGGCTGTTGATTGTGGGAATCATATTCACCGGTTTTATTATCGACCCGAAATCCACAAACCTCGCCGCGCTGTGCTTTGTTTTCATGCACGTCGTCGTAAACATCATATATCCCGCGATCAGAAGAACCCGGTCAGCGCTCGGCAGAAGCGCCGCTGGATATCTTTTAATGACTCTGTTGGCGGCGGCTGTCTTCTCATACTTCCACAGGCTGAGCGGCTTGCACCCGATGCTGCTTGCGCTTCTTTACGCGACGGGCGCGGGCGGCATGGCTTATTCGCTTTTCACCCCGCGTCGCGACTGGATAAATTCATTCAACCGCGGCGTTCGGGAGTTGCTGGCGTTTGCGCTTCTCGGCTGCCTCATGAGCTCGATTGCCTTCGCTATCAACATGATGAAAGCTTCTGAAAGCGACACAACCATTTTGAAGAAAATCAAAGGTGTCGGCCGGGTATACGACGTCTATTACTCAGGCGGACTCTCGCGATTGTATTTCACAACAAGGGACAAACCGTATTTAGGCTATATAGACCTCAAAAATGGAAACGTCCATACAACGAGATATATTTTCCAGGAGCCGCGCAGGATCGCCGTATTCCCGGAATACGGCAAGGCGCTCGTCGGTAGCGTTTACGGAACGAGAGAGTTCGCGCTCGGCCTTATTCCTTCCAACAGGCTCATCTTCAAGCCTCATACGATAGATGTTGAAAAGATGGGAAAAAGCAAAGCGATTCTCGCTCAGGAAATTATCAACAACATCATGATCTACGACGTTTCCAAGGGATCCAAGCGGCATATCACTCTCCCGGTGAACTGGGCGTGGATTTATGCGGTGAAATACAGCGAAGAGCTTAACGCCATTTTCGTCAGCAACTGGTTCTTCTCCCCGTTCGTCCACCGCATCGAGGGCTCGAATTACAAAAAAATAACGCAGTCTTTCAACGGCTTCATGAACGTCGGCATGTGCGTTCTTCCGGACCGGAATGAGCTCTTAGTGGCCCGGCCCTTGAACAGACGAATAGACGCGCTGAATGCCGCCTCTCTGAAAAGAATGTACTCGATACCTACGGAAAGCGGCATCCGTGAGATTGACTGCGATAAGCGCAACGCCCTTCTTTTCACCATATCGCATTTTCAGGGAACTCTCACCGTATTCGACCTGCGCGATAATAAACCGGCTCTTAAGGTTCAAATGGGAACCGGCGCTCGCGCCCTATCCTACGACGAAGAAAATTCGATTCTGTATTTAGGCGCTAACTCCGGCATCTACTCGCTCGACCTGAAAGACACTTTGGAAAAAATTAATGAATCGCGGCGGGAACGAAACCGTTTGCGCCCGCCTCCGCATAAAAGCCCTAAAACAGCCGCCGGAAATTCCCGGTGACGCGGGCGATATCAAATTCCGGCCCCCTATCCCGGCGCCCTGATTACTCATCTGAACAGCGAACTCAAAAATGATATTTGCTCTTTCCACGCGCGGCCTCATAGCGAGTATTCAAACCCCGTGTTGATTATGTATATTTAGCTGAACTATAATTATTTGATGGAGGATATCTGATAAAACATGCCGGTCCCCCCCGTTGTTCCAGCAAGAAGATGGAAACTTCTAATTGTCTTATCCGGCATTTTTATACTGTTCAATATTTCCCTTCACTTCAAAGATCCTCCGCACGACGGCGATTCGTTCGAATACGCCGGCATTTCCAGAAACATCCTTCGCACCGGCGGCCTGCGCGAAGACCTGTTGCGTTCATACGCGATCGTCAACCAGCCGCTCCCGCACCCGCCTTCTCAAAGAGCCAACCTTTACGTTTACTTTCTCGTTCCCTTTTACGCGGTTTTCAAGGACACGCACTGGACTTTTCTTATTCCGTCACTGATCGGGCTTTTCCTGCTTCCGCTGGTCATATACCACACTGGCCGCAGGCTCTTCAGCGACAACGCCGGCTTCTACGCCGCCATTCTCACCTTGTTCCTTCCGGCCCTTTTAAGGCTGTATTTTCTCATGGACCCCGGACTTCCTGAAGCGTGGCAGATGATTTTTTACCTGCTTTTCGTCCTCTATCTCTTAGAGGAACGCTTCGTCATCGCCGGCATACTAATGGCGCTCGCATTTCTGTTCAGGCAAAACAGCGTCATTCTGATTCCCGCCGCGATCATTTGGCTCGCGGCGCTACCGGGCAAACGGCTGTTCAGGCTTGCGACCGTGAAACTTTTCGCCGTCGCTTTCATCCTCGTGCTCCCGTTTTTGATCAGAAGCTGGCTCGTGTTCGGAACGCCCATGTACAACGAACAGGTGGAAGGCGCCGCCAAAGTTTACGACGGAACCCTCAGAGATCATTTCGAACGCGCCCGCATGTTCGGCATCGTCTTCAATTACGACGCCTATCACAACGCTCCGGCGCACAAAAACGTCAGCGTCGCCGTCCGCGCGGAAAATTTCGCCGCAATAGTATGGGCCAACATGAAGATGGCCGTCCTCGGAAAAAAATCGGACATAATGTACATCCCAGGCATTCTTCAGACCATCGGGTTGCTGATGATTCCATTCTTCGCTCTCGGCGCCCGTTCGGGCCGCGCCTCTCCAGCCGTCAGACTTATTCTCATCATCATCGCCCTTCAGGCCCTCATGCATATCGTCATGATCACTTATGCGGACCGTTATATCCTCTGCGTAATGCCCCTCGTATTCATGATCTGCGCGGCAGGCGCCGAAGATTTTCAAAAACGCGCCTCCCTTAAATTCCCGCGCCTTTCAGACCGGCGCCTTATCCCCGGCATTATCGCTTTCATTATTCTGACCGAATCGGCCGGCTTAATTATGTTTGACATCGGGCGACTTGCGAGCGATCCCGGCAAGAACATTTACCGCGAACAGCAAACCACCTGCGAATACATTAAGCGACATACAAAACCCGGTTCGGTCGTCATGACTTACCCCTTCTTTTCAACTCACTTCATCTGCGACCGGTATACGGCGCCACTGCCCTACGGCCCCATGAGCACGGCCGCTGAAATCATTAAAAAATACGACGTCAAATATTTACTCTACGCCGCGACATGGCCGGGCGACCGCTTTCCGGACCTTCCTTTCGCAGTCTCCGTTTCACGCGGCATGACGGTTTCCCTTCTCAAAATCAATCCTTCCCTGCTGGACTCCTATCTCGTAAACCACGCCTCTTTTCCTATGGACAAATTTAACCTCGCGGACTATTTCCTTTCCGGCCGCTTTAATTTCGAGTTTGCCCCTCCTCTTTATAAGATTCTGGCCAACTTCGCTCGCGGCGTTCCCGCCGGGATTATTTTATATTGCGCTTCTTTCTTCCTTTTCATCTGGATTTTTCTGAGACGCCCCGGATTCACCCGGTCCCTTCTCCTCGTTATCCTTTCAGCGGCCTTCCTGTTCTGCCACGGCTTTCAGCTATATGCGACTTTTTCGCCGCTCCTCCGGGTCGCGCCGCCCATGAGCAAAATTCAGAGCGAACTGCTCGCGAAACGTTTCCCGCCTGATATGCGGCTTAACCTTATCGTCAGCGCGCCCGACTCTAAAACCGCAAATCAGGCGCCGGCAAACGCAGCCGCTTCCGCCGACCGCGAATCGCTTTCGAAATATTTCAAACATTCTACCCTGTCCCGGAATCCGCCGGAACGCATTCCGGACAACGCCGCGCTGTTCGTGCCGCTACCGCCCGCGGAATCGTGGCTTTCCGACTACCCCGCTTTTCTCGCCAACGTGGAATCGCAGAAACGCAGGCGGGAACTTTTGAGCGACACGATCCGGAAGTACGGCGGCAAGGGAGTAAAAACGGCGCCCGTTTACGGCGGAGTCTTCTTCTACCGAACTCCAACGCCAGGCGAATAAGAGAAAACAATGGCCGGTTTGCTGCATAATATATTCCTCGCCCTCCTCGCCTTAGCGGCGTCGGAATTGCCTCAGCGCCTGTCGGACGTCAATTCCATTGGACACGGGTTCCGCGTTTTTTTCGCCGGCCTGTTTTCTATGCCGATAGCGGCGGGCGTTTTTGTAGCTGCGATCCTCACAATCCTTATCGCCGCTCTTCTCGTTCCGATAACGGCTGCGCTGGGCCTGAGCGCGAGCAACAAACTTTTCTCATTCGGCGCCGTCATCCTTTTCGCAGCGGTATGGGCGGCAAACAAACTCATAATCAAATACCGCAACAGCGTCAAATACAGACGCTCCATGATAATACCTTTTCACGCGGCCGAAAGCGCCGGCGTCGCGCTCACCGGCTTCAAGGGAAACGGCATAGGCCATTTGGACAGCCTCGGAATAGCCGTTCCTGACGGATTTATTATCAGCGGCGCCGTTTTTGAACGATGGATATTAATCCGCAAACTCGGAAATCTAATAAAGAAACTCGCCGGAACTGAGGAAGCCTGCGAGCGTTTCGAAGCGACTCTCCTTGTCGCCAAAACGCCCCGTTTTATTAAAAGAAAACTCAAGAAAGCGCTGCGGCGTTTCGGCGGCGATAAAATAATCGTGCGTTCTTCATTCCCCGGAGAGGATGGGATCAACACGAGCATGGCGGGAGTTTTCGAATCCAAAACTTCCAACTCCGACCCGGACAGCGCCATCTCCACCCTCATCAAAGTCTGGGCCTCCTACTTCTCGCCGCGCGCAACAGCAGCCGGATCCGGCGCCGCTTCTGCCGGGGTTCCTCAATACCTGCCGGTCATAGTGCAGCGGAAGATCGATCACGAAGTCATGTTTATCGGCTGCTCGGCGAATTATCTGAACGGCGTCCTCGAGGAAATGGTCATATCCTACGAAACGCGCGGAGGGGCTGAAGGCCTCGTCAGCTTCAGCCTGTTCACCGGCAATGTCGCCGTAATCGACGGCCCCGGCGTGTTGCCGTTCGCCGACTCCGTTGTGGCCGATCTGGCGGATATATTGAAAAAACTGGAAGCGCGGTTCGACAAGCCGACGCAGATTGAAGCGGGTTTGCTGAACAACAACCTGTATATCTATCAGGCGCGGCCGCTGACCGGCTTTCGGCCGGCGGACACTCTTGTCAACTCATTCATCGTCAACATCAACGACTTCCCGCTCACTCCTCTCTCGCAGGACCTCTTCATGCTGCCGGACAGCCTCAACAGCCGAATGGCGAAAAAGCTCATTCCTTTCGGCCTTCCTCCGGGGACCGAACTGTTCCGGTTGCACAAGGGCCGCTATTACCTGCATTACAATTCCGTCCGCAGATATCTTAACCCTCACTATCTTTCCCTGCCGCGCTTCGCCTTGCGCTCTTTCGGCCCTTCGCTTCTTTCTTGGTCCCGGCTGCTCGCCCTCGGCGGTTTCAGCCGCAGACATTCGGGAATCGTTAAATTGCTGAAAAAAGCGAGCCTCAACGAATCCGCGTCCATCAGGACGCTTCGCGACAGCGTTCTGCTGCCTCTCTTCAAACTCCAACTCGACCTGTTCGAGGTTTCGGACATGATCGGCAACAGGTACGGCGCCTATGTCGAAAGAGTGTTCAGCGACAAGCCCGACATCGCGATTCAGGCGATGAAACTTAAAACCGCTCCTCCTGATTCGCCTTGGAAAAAGATGCTCGACGCGCTGTACTGGCTTGACCCCGACAACAAAAACGAGGCGGCATACTTTCAGAGACAGTTCGGACACTGGGGAAACCCGGAGTCGGAAGTGGCGGCGCCGAGAATCGCCGAGGACTTGTCGCCCTGGCTGGCGTTAAAGCCGGAGCGGAAAAATATCGGGCGGCAGTCGGAGAAGCGAACCGATAGCATTTACGCCGCTGTGGAAAACGCCTTCAAACGCAAATGGTCGGGCAATGTCCTTAATCCCGGATTGGCGGCGTTTCGCTTTTTGCTAAAACGCCACCGGAGAACAATGTCCGTTCGGGAGGAAATCCGCGACAATCTCAACCGGGCCATGTTCGAGATCAAGAAAAAAGCGATGAAAACAAAATTCGGCGGCGACGCCTTTTTCATGACAATAGACGAGATAGAAAACGGGACGCCTCTCCCGGAAGCGGTCGAAAAGAGGAAGGCGGATTACAGGAATTTCACGGACGCGCATGCGGAAGCCGTCGTTCACGATCCTGAAACAGCCGGCGGAGAATCAAAAGAGCCGGGCGTAATCTCATGCCTCGGAATCGGCAATGAAGTCGTTGAAGGGCCGGCGCTTGTGGCCGACGGGCCAGTGAAGTTCGTCGGCGGCGGCAAGCCGGCGCTCGTGGTCGGCAGGCCGGACGGGATTTACGGATTAGTCATAAGAGACATATCGGCGCTCGTTATAGAAAGGGGCAGCCCGCTTTCACACCTTGTTCTTCTTGCAAGGGAGGCGGGAATCCCGGTTCTGATCGGCGCCGCCGGGGTGATGAAGAAAGTCAAAAGCGGCGACCGCCTGACAATTGACGCCGGGAAGGGAACGTTGCGGATTGGATAAAGGATTTCTTCTCGTAATAATCCCCACGCTGCTTTTGAACGCGTGCATGTTCGGTTTCGATGTCGCCTATTTCAGGCTGAAAGCGCGAAAGAATGACCGCGCCGCGATCGCGCTTATGATTATCTGCGCTCTGCTTGCCGTGTTGAGCCAGCCAGGCATGTTCCCGTACATTCTGTTCTTCACTACCGCCGTAATCGTGGCCGACAAGGCGTTTCGCGAGGTCCCCGCTAAACTGCTCGCCTTTTCATTTATCCTCTATCTGCTCACCAGTTTTCTTGTTTATAATTGCGGATTCTCAATGCCCATTATCAGGCTGTTCGCGTACAACAATCTTTTCGGCGTGCCGATGGAGCTTTTTGTCAGGATTATCGGAACCGCCGATCCTTCGCTGACTAATATCATTTCCGGGTTTGTTTCCTCGCAAAGCATGTTCATGTTCAACAACACCAATCCCGGCTTGTTCTTCATTATATGCGTCGTTTATGCTTATACATTCCTTTTCATAATCAAAAAAGCGGCCCCGGGCGCGCCCGCCCTTCCTCTCCCGATCGAATTTAAGATGCCGCGCGCGACCCTTCTCCTGTTCGCTCTTTCATACGCCGCATTCAGAGTTTTCAGCCATTACCCGCCTGCCAGCCTTCCCATAAAAATTTCCCATCTCATGTCGCTCGCCGCCGCCTTTTTCATCACGGCATTCGCAAAATTCCTTTTTGATCTCGCCGGCGTGAAGAAACAATCAAAATTATTTGTCGGCTTTATCTTCGCGGCTTCATTATTTTTAATCCTTTTCAGAATTACTCCCTCAAAGGTTCCTTACGTCTCGGCGACTCAACTCGTCTGGTCCTCAATCCTTCTCCTGTACATCATTCAGGGAATGACTCTGGCATACAGGGCGGTTAGCGGAAAAGCGACGCTTAAAGCGTTTCTCCTGCTGTTTTTCATGTTCTCTTTCATCGTTCACGAACCGCTATACCTGTTTTGCGTTCTCGGCATGCTTGATAATTTATTCGGATTGCGCTTATTCATCGCTGAAGAATCCGCGCGCGTTCCGGGCAATACGTCCGCCGGCAACCCGGCGCGCGGCTTTATTCTTGCCATGTCGTCCGTGGCGTTAGTGATTTTTGTCATCGCCTGGATACTGACCGCGCATGTCCGTTCAGGCTCAGGCAAGGCGCCTCATATGTTTTCCAGATTCGACCTTCCGAAAAAAATCACCGGGTTCAGCCATTCGGAAACAGGCGATGAGATTCACGTCTCGGGTCCGAAACTTTCATTTTTCATTGACCGGTATGAATATCCTAACAAGGCAGGCTCAACAGCCGTCAATAATGTGACGCCGGACCGCGCGGCCGAAATGTGCGCGGCTGCCGGGAAGAGGCTTTGCTCGCCTGAGGAGTGGGCGTACTCATGCGCCTCCGGCGACAGCAACACGTTCTACTATCTCGACCCGAAAAAATCCGAATCCTACAAAATCGTCAATGAAGCGTGCAGTTGGCGCGATAAAATCACAACGGATTACACGCTGAAATGCGGGCAGTATCCGAAATGCAGCAACGCTTACAACATTCACGATATGATAGGCAATCTCTGGGAGTGGGTGGAACTGCCGGATAACCCGTCCATGGTCGGAATCATGGGCCCCGGCGAAAGAAACGGCTGCCAGCGCTGCCGGAGTTGCGACTGGACGGCGATTTTTTATAAAGACCAGATTAAGCTGCTTCCGCTCGATAAGATTGGATTCCGCTGCTGCAAAGACGCCGGAAAGCGTTGATCCTTTTTTAATAATTGCTTATCCGTGTTGAAAACAACTCGCATAATCAGGGGACTTTTTTTCGAGACATCAAATAACGAAGGTTGTGCATGAAAAAGAGATCCCGCCTTTTTACGGCGCTGAAAAACAGCGTCAGGTTGATAAGCAGATTAGAGCCGGGCACGAACCTGAACGGATTTTTATTCAAAAGGGAAATGACCCATTTGGTCGGCAGAATCGGAATCAGCGAAAAGAGATACCTGTACTTGTTAAAGGCGCGCAACCTGATAGCTCCGGCTCCGGCGCCGCCGTAAAGGCTTCCTTCATCGCCATTTTCTATCCGCTCCCTTTCTTCCTCCGTCAACTCTCCCATTTCAACGGACATCTCGAGTATCTCCGTGCCGGGAAAGCAGGATAGCCAGTACGAGAGTAGCCTGTCCGGCTTCAGTTCCGCATAGAATTTCACCGCGTCGCGCATCATCTGATGCGTATCGCCCGGAATTCCTACTATGTGGTCGATTGAAACTGAAATGCCGCTTTTCTTTATCTGCTCCACATTTCGCCTTACGGTTTCATTGCTGTAATTGCGATGAAACATTTTCCGGCGCTGGCCGTCGTCTGCGGATTGAACGCCCATGGATATGCATTGGCATCCGCTTTCGGCAAGGCATTTTATTATCTCTTCGTTAAGCATGCTCGGATGCGCGAAACAAAAGTAGGGCTTCCCCACGCGTTCCCGATATTTCCCCGCGAATTCCCTCATCCATTCCATCTGCATCGGAAACACATCGTCGTAAAACTTGACCGCCTTTACGCGGCCCCGTTTCACCGCCTCCTCAAGCTCGGAGACAACATTCTCCACGCTTCTGCGTCGCACTTTCTTCGAGCCCGGCGGCAGTACATTTTTTATGCTGTTATGGCAGTAAGTGCACATGTACGGGCATCCGCGGGATGTCATAACCGAATACATTTCCTCAAGAACCGGTATTTTTTTGTAGAAAAGATCCTTTGCGGGAAGCGGCAGCGTGTCCAGGTCATCCACTGGCATCCAGCCTTCCGAATGACTTATTTCCCCTTCTATCTTCCGCCAAACACCCGGCCTTTGCTCGTGTCTGCCCTCTTCCAGATCCGACAACACAAGAGGAAACAAAATGTCGGCCTCTGACACAATCAGACAGTCCACCGCCGGCTCGCGTATCACACGTTCCGGCGTCGCCGTCACATGCACGCCTCCGAATACGGTATGAATGCCCGGCGCATATTTCTTGATTTCCCGGGCAAGCTCCAATGACCAGACGTAATTGGCCGTTACGCACGAAAAAGCCGCCACATCCGGCTTGTTTTCCAAAATCATTTTCAGCATTTGCGGGCGCTTGTCGAACAGCTTCGCGATTGACGGCATGTCCCACATAAGATGCCCGCCGAACACCGAGGGGTCAAATAGCAAATCCGCCTGATGCCCGGCTTCCCGCGCCTCGGCCGCCAGATATTCCACGCCCAGACTTTCAACGCCCATATATATGAACAGGACTTTCATCTGCCTAATTTTAACACAAACACATTTTGAAAAATACCTTTTCGGCTTTCTCTTCCCGCCTCCAGCCGGTCAGGTCTGTTCCTTTACGCCCTTTCTTCCGCGTACCCGTCTCTTTTTTCCTCCTTCGCTTTGAATCGCGCCATTGAAAAAGCGCCCGCCGCAACCGCAACTTGACAGCCGTTTATTTCTGTTATAATTAATTTATATGGATGATCTCCAGCGGCCTGTTTCAGGCCATTTTATCGTCAGAGCGTTCAAAATACTCAGTCAGGTGTTTTCAGATTTCATTTTGGGCGGCCTCGGTTATTTCAACAATACCGGCGTTCCCCCGCTCGCGCTTCTGGGCCTTATTATCGGCATCATCCGTTTGAATCGAAGACTCAGAAAATCAAAACTCGTTTTCATAATGTACTGGATAGGAATTATTCTGTCCCTCGATTTCATTTTCGCTCTCGCATACGGCGCCGCCGCCTCATACGGCATTATCGTTATCATTATCCTGGCGCTGCTCTATCTTGCGCTCTTAATCATTCGCAGAATTTGGAAATGGCCCTCCTTCATGACCCGGCTCCAGCTTTTTGTGGTCCCCGTGGTTTTGCTCGGCGTCATCATCAAGAGCGGCGAATTATGGAACCCGGCCAACCGCTGCAGCCAGATTAACAGCGTGCCGGGCGTCAGGCTCCTCACTGATAGAAAATATAATTTCACTCAGGTTCCTCATACCGCCATTCCGCGCTTTTTCGTGCCCCGCCCCAAACGCAACGATATTCTCGTCTGCGACCACGTTTACGTTTACGAAAAAGATATTCTCGTGAAACAGTCTATCAACCGCCTCGACCTTAAAACCGGCGCCCTCACCAACTGGTTCAAACGCGGCAATGTGCTCGACATTAAAGAAGACCCCGACTCCGGCTTTATTTACGCCGTCGTTCAGAAAAATTTCCGCGACCCGAAGGCCCCCAATGTCGAACTCATCAAATTCAGCCCCGACGGCGCTGTTCTCGACCGGAAAAACCTCGGCCTTTCCCGCAACACCTTCTACGGCGCAAGCATCACCATTCTGCCGGATAAATTATTCATCACGGTTGAATCCAACTTCTTCTCCTACCTTAAGAAGGACGGTAAACTGGAAAAATTCGATATAATCGGCAACATCGGCACTCCTATATATCGCACCGAATGGGTTAAGCCTTATCTTTTCGGCACGACTTCCGTCACTCCTCTGTTCGGAAGATTCTTAGGCTCGAGGCATCTTTTAAAGATGAATCTCGACACCAAAATTCTCGAAGACTGGCTCTCGGATTATCCGGTCGGGATTTTCGATGTGGAACGCCGGCCAGGCAAAGACCAGCTCGCGGCCAGCAGAAACCTAACGAGCGGCGCTTGGCTGATGGACTTCAATCTCAACAAAATCAAAAAACTGGTCGTCCCCGCCGGCGTCAGGGAAATCGAGTTTTCAAAAGACGGCAAGTACCTTTTCGCGACAGGATTTTTCGACGGAACTTTTTATGTGATCGACCCTGACAAAAACAAAATTCTGGCCGAAGTTTTTATCGGAAACGGGTCGCGGGGAATGACCGTCTCAGACGACGGCACGGTTATTGTCGGCGCTTCATGCGGCGTTGTCGGCGTTGATGTCGGCAAGTTCTTAAAAGGTCGCAGGACGAATCAGGAATAATTCCAATTATCCGCAGTTTGGAGTAGAATACCTTATGCAATTTTTAGGCCTCCTACTGTTCTTGTCGATAATGTATTTCTTTTTCCATTACTTCTTTAAAGCGCTCGGGCACCTTGCAAGAGTATTCGGCTGGATCGGTGAGGACTTAAACAAATCCGGACTTAGCGTTTACAACTCCGTCACAAAAATTGTCACCTCAAAAGCCGAGCAAAAAGCGCTCGAAGAGGCGAGAAATATCGAGGCCGCCGCCGCGGCAAAAATGGCAGCCTCAAAAGCCGAGCTGAAACGTCTCGAAGCGGAGGGAAATGTCGATGCCGCCACCGCAGCAAAAATAACCGCCTCTAAAGCTGAATTGAAAAATCTCGAAGCGAAGGGAAATTTCGATGCCGCCACAGCGGCAAAAATAACCGCCTCTAAAGCCGAACTGACGGCGCTCGAAGCGGAGAAGAATTTAGAAGACGCCGCCGACCTCTATCTCAAAGAGATGCGCCTGAATCCCGAACCCGGCAAAGACGCGTCCACCTTTATCTACTTAGCCATCATGTTCGCTTTTTGGGCCGTCGAATGCGCCCGCCGCATTCCGGCTGCTTTCAAAATGAAATTTCCCGCGCAATGTTCATTTTTGTTCATGAAGATTTCCATTTGCATTCTGCCGGTTGTAATAATCAGAAAAATTCCCGATATCTATGGTTTCGGGCCCATTCTCGGTTTTCTTGAACTGCTCGCCTTAACATACTGCGCATTTATCGCCTTCATCTACCTGCTGAGAATCCTGATCCCCGTCGACCTGGAAGGGTTCTACAAAATAAAGCCGGTCGCCGGCGGCGCCGGGATGGCCGCATATACGAAAATATGGCGGATCAGCGAATTGCTGTATTTCTTCTGGCTGCTGAATATCGTCCTTTTCAAATACGGAAAAATCAACTTGTGCATAATAGCGCTGGGCGTGTTTTTCTCGCTCTCATATTTCCTCATGCCGTCATGGAAAGAAAAAAAACCAGCCGCTCCGGCGCGTATTATTCCTTCCTTTTTAATTCTCGCCGGTTTCGCCGCCGCTTCCTATCTCGCTTTCAAATTTATCGATATTTATAAGCCAGCCATCTACTTATCATTTTTTGCGGCGTTCTTTGTCTCCACCGCCGTCATCGCCCTCTATTGGCGCTCCGTTCGCAAACACAGAGACGCCGCGCACGACGGCATCTCCCGCGCCGCTAAGTTCAGATCGTGGCTGAACTTCTTCCTTGTTCCCTTGGTCAAGGCCGTGATCATTCTTACGTGCTTCTATTTCATACTCATGTTCTACACTCTCAACACTGCCGCCTTCGCCTTCGCTCTTTTTGCGGTCGCCGGCTCCTTCTGGATAATCTCCAGATTCA
This sequence comes from bacterium, assembly GCA_041664945.1. Lineage (GTDB taxonomy): Bacteria > UBP15 > UBA6099 > UBA6099 > UBA6099 > JBAYJY01. The sequence goes on from JBAYJY010000065.1 coordinate 15,783, forward strand.
AAAAATCCATGCCGCCTTACCTGCAGCCCCAGTTTTTCGCCGCCTTCATCTGCCTGCTCTGGATTTCCATCATCTTCGTTCAAAGCTACAACCGGGTCGCGCCGCCGGCTTCCTCCTGCGCGAAACTTGCCGACACGCAACACAGGCGCTGCCTGCTCTCCATGAAACAGTACCGCAAACTCGAATACCTCTCGGGCGCGCTGCCTTATGACGCCATCATGGACGCCGACGAAAACGCTCTCTTCGTTTCATTCAAAAACCTTTCCGGCTACGGCTCGATACTCAGAATGGACGCTGATACCGGAAAGGTCTCAAACTACATCGTAACGCGCAACGACAAATTCCCCGGCAAGATGCTCTATCCGGAACGCTTGTGCATTAATCGACTGACGAAACATCTTTTCTCGACAACTAAAAGCATGAACAACTTCCAGATTCTGGATGTCGATTATTCTAAAGGCGGAATCAAACTGGCCGACCGGATTAAGTTTAAAAATCTCGAGGTCACAAGCTGCGAGGTGAACCCCCTAACCGGCGAAGTCTATGTCATTTTCCTCGGACCGCCTTACAGCCAGATCATCTCTTTCGACGGCAAAACAGGAAAAACCGCCGCTCCTATCCGCTTCGGCGAACTGGGCTATGCCGACTACTTCTCGCTCAACCCGGCCGATAAACGCATCGTCGTTCCTTCGCTCGACCCCATTAGGGAATTCGACGTTTACGACGTTCATAACCCGCGCGACAGCAATATTGAAACGCTGAGAAAACCCATCCGCCTCCCTATCTCTCTCCCCGGCGGCCTGAAATTTTCCATACCCATTCCCACCTTCGGCATCGCCGCCGACACCCGCGCCAACAAGTTCTTTTTCACCTGCCCCTTCCTGAAACTCGTGTTTGAAACGGACGGGACAAATTTCCGCATCCAAAGAACATTGTTCGCCGGCAGTTTCCCTCGCAAACTCGCTTTCAACTCCAGACAAAACCTGTTGCTCGTCGCCAACTACAGCGGCGGCTCGGTGGACATGATAGACACCCGTTCGTGGAAGATCGTCGAAAGGCACAACGTCGGAAAACTCGTCAGAAGCGTCCGCGTCGATGAACAAACCGGCAGGAACTTCGCCGCTACAGCCTGCGGCGTTTTCGAATTGTACGGCCCCGGGAAAAAGAAATAATTCGTAGGGGCACAGCATGCTGTGCCCATCCTCGTTCATTAACAAAATAATGCGCCGATAACGAAGCAGATCGCCATTGTGAACATTGCCCCGGATTCGGCGTCCTATTGACGAATCCGGGTTCATACTACATTTCCCTCGCCCCGCTCCGCTTGCCCCGGGCGCCGCGCCCGGACGTCTCCAAATTCGTTCTTATCACCCAGTACGCCGCGAATATATATGATTTTATCTGCTCGATCGAGTTGACTCTCCGCAACGCTCTGAATATATACCCCGGCCTCAGATAAAAACGCATGAACGCCCGCGAATTGATTTTCTTCAGTTCCTGCTCGCCGACATCCCCCTGCGTGAATATCACTTCCTTGTCGGAATACGCCGACCAGTCATTCCATTTTTCCTCGTCAATTCGGTATCCGGCGCCCTTGCGCACTATCTCTCGGAGCTGCGCTCCGATATACGGTTGCGCTATCGTGAAATTGGCGACCGTCAGCTTCAGCGACAACGCAAACCGCGTCGTGTCCTCCATCGTCTCCCGCGTGTCGCCGGGCAGGTTGAAAATGAAATATCCCCTGCTCTCCATGCCGGCGCCGTGCGTGTCCTTTATCGCCTCTCGCGCCTGCTCAAGCGTGATCCCCTTCCCGCTTTTCCTTAGAACTTCGGCGTTTCCGGACTCGATGCCGTATCCTATCGAATAACATCCGGCCCTCTTCATCAGCGCCAGCAGTTCCTTGTCCACGCAGTCCACGCGCGAATTGCATCTCCACGGAATCCGGTTTTCATCGGCTATCATTCTTTCGCAAAACGATACCGCCCGCTCGCGGTCCGCCGTGAAAGTGTCGTCGAAAAACGCTATCTCTCCGGCGCCGTAATCAGCCCTCAGCATCGCGATCTCCGCCATTATGCTGTCCACGCTTCGATACCGCAACTCGCGTCCCCACAGCTTCTTGTAGCAGAAAACGCAATTGTACGGACACCCGCGGCTCGTGAACATATTGATCGACGGAAAATAGCGCGAAGCGCCCCCCGGCTGCTCGTACCTGCCAACCTCGAACAGATGAAGCGCCGGCATCGGAAGCGAATCCAGATTATCAATCAGCGGCCGCGGCTCGGTCGTCCTCACCTCGCCGTTTTCGCGATATGCTATTCCTTTTATGTCCGATAGCCGCCCGCCGTTCAACTCACGGGCAAGCTCCTCAAGCGTCGCCTCTCCCTCGCCCAAAACCGCTATGTCCGCCTCGCATTCATCCAACACGCCGCCGCCGAGCGCCGACGCGTGCGGACCCCCGATCACAACCGGAACGCCGGGCGCCTCTTTCTTTATTTCCTTTATTATCCCGTATGCAGACAGCGAGGAAAGCGTGAAACATGACACGCCGATCAGATCGTATCCTTTTTTCAACGCTCTCAGCAGGCCGGGCAGGTCGTTTCCCGCAAGCTGAAAATCGTACACGTCGACTCCGGCGCCGGCCCTTTCGAGAACCGCCGCCAAAGACGCAATGCCCATGGGTATCCCGATACCGATGGTATGCTTGTAATCGTGCGCGTATTTGCTGCTCGGCGGCGCGAAAATCAAAAGCGCTTTCATCGCGTCAGCGCCTGTCCGCTCCGGCGCCGCCGGAGTCGCTTAAATGATCTCTGCTCATTACATAATGATAACTTATCTTCGGCATTTTTGTAATGCCGCCCGCTGGCTTCCCGTTCTTTAGCTTTTCCGGCGCTTCGGCGAGCGATCACCGCCTTGTATTATGGAAGCGTAGGGGCACAGCATGCCGTGCCCTTCATTCGCCGGGCATGAGAAGAAAAACTTGTCATCCGTCATTCCGCACTCGCTTGTCATTCCGTCCCCGCTTGTCATTCCGAGCAAAGAGAGGAATCTTAAATAAACATCCTTCCGAAGACTCGTCATTCCGGTCGGAGAACCGGAATTCATGTTGACAGAATGTCAGGAAAGATATCTCTTCCGCAAAATAGATTGTCGCGCAGTTGTTGCCAGAGATTAGAATGTGATATGATGGGAAGTGCGAAAAGTCGTAAAGGAGATAATTAAGTAAAGTGTCCACCGAAGATTAAATGTTATTCTTTCTTGTATTTTATCATAATATAATAGATAACAGTTTTAGACATATTACGGATTTCATCCTCTTCATACTTATTATCAATAATCGCTCTAAGCAAAGGCAAGTCTGATAATTCGCCTACCTCAGCAAGCTCTCTTAATAAATTAATCCTTCGTTCCCTTTCCATGTATGTAAATTTTAATGCTAATCTTGACCTTATTCTAATAAGCATGCAGCGTCGATCACTAAGATATATTTTTAGGTCCTTTATTGAAGTATGTATTGTTGTTGGAATGAATTTGTCAATATATATCTGATGGCTCAAAAAATCGTCTAGCGTCGTGATCATATTTTTTGATATTATTTTGTGCACATTTTTCATATTACTAAATTTATTTCTGACTTCACTAAGTTGATTGTTAATCGTATCGCATTGTTCTTCAATTGTTTTCTTTATTTTTTCAATATCTTTAACATGAGCATATGCAGAGACGGCTAAAAGAGCAAAATAAGCACCTGTTGTAAACGCGAGAGCAGTTATAAATATTCCAATTAGTGACATGGTTGTATTAATATCAGACAGCACTATGCTTCTATTAGATAAAAGTATGATTAAAGAAGTAATGGACAAAACGATAGCTAAAAAAGACATCAGCTTATTAATCATTTGTGTCTTTCTTCATTTGGGTTTCGATGACCGCTGCCAAAAGATCAAGTGGGACGGTTTGTTCTTTTTTAAGCAACTTGATATTGTTAACCCTTGCCCACGTACTTACATCTTGATTTGACAATATTGTAAATATTACAATAGGAATCTGCGAAGTAGTTTTGTCTTCCTTCAATTTTTTGAGTATTTCCAAGCCAGTTAGAATGCCCATTTTAGAATCCTCGTTACTGATACTTTGACCGGTTGGTAGCATTATATCCATAATAATACCTGTAATATTATATTGGGCGAATTTGTCCGATATATCATCAGGATTTGTAACCATTATTATCTCATATCCGTTTTCTTTAAGTTCATCCATGAAAGATTTTAACGTTAGCGAAAGATCGTCATCTACCCATAATATCATAACTTACTCCTTTTGTGACATTATCTACTTTTCCATTCAGGTTCGAGTATATATGAACTGTTTTTAAGTGTTTCAGGAATAAAAATATTAAACCTAGTAGGGTTAACTAGATTATCAACCCATATTGTGCAGTAAAAATCATCTAAAATCCCTTTTATTATTGTCAATCCTAATCCAAGGCCTCTAACATTGGTTTTTTCAATTCCCTTCATTCTATAACCAAATAGGAATATTTTGTCCTTCTCCTCTGTCTTGATACCAACTCCATAATCCTCAATTGTAATCAAATATCCTTTCTTAGTAATTTTATTGATTGGATTTGTGTTATGATTATTATCTTCTGGTACTTGGTATTCTCCAAGTGCTTCCCCTTTCACAACTACTTTAAAATCTTGAGGATAGCCCATCCTACGATACTTTATGGCATTGTTAAATAGATTAAAAAACACTTGCTCAAACGCGTAATTATCAATAAATAATGATGGATAATTGCCGTCGATTATTATATTGTCAAATTTTAAGCCTTCATTTCTTGCAATAGGAATAATTAATTTCCTGCAAGGCTTTAATACATCTTTTTCAAGATCATATTTATTAACTTGATAACGCTCAGACTTTGAAACATCTGATGATCCCTTCTTCATATATTCTACTGACCTAGTTAATGTCACCTGTAACGAAACGTGCTCTAAAATGTCGCGCAAATATTCATCAATTTGTAAAGAAGTAAAATACTTTGTTTGCCATTTTCTTAACAATCTATCTGCAGACCCGCGAATAGCGACAGCTGGCGCCAGCATTTCATGTGCCATTTGTTTAGCAAAAGCAGTTTGTTTTTTTTCTCCTTGCTCAAATTCAAGATAAAGAGCAATTAAATTACATGCATAATTAACTAAATCACAATCTTCTTTGCTAAAACAATCGATTACTGGAGCCAAAGGATTTAAACGATTTGTAAATCTTAATATTCCAATTATTTCCTGCGGCATGGAAGGACTCATAATGGGAATACCCATGAATGTTTTACCAGTATGAGCTGTTTCTTCTTGCCACTTATGAATATATTCTGATTTGAAATTATCATCTTCGATATTCATTAAATCTTTAACGATAAATATTTTTTTCAGTTCTGCAATCCTACCCGTCAAACCTTCGCTTACAGAATAGAATACATCGGATTTCTTTGGCTTGTTAACTAGCCCCGTTGTTTGGGAAAGAGCGAAACGATTAAAAAATGGGTCCCAAATGAAGAAACTGGAACCCTCATATGATAAATAATTCTTAAAAACCCTATTAATTATAGGATGGATAATGCTCGAAAAATCCTTGCTTCCTTTTTGCTCATAAACTTGAATAATATCTCTTGTTAAATTCTCCCGACTGAAAAGACGTGCTCTTGATATGGCAATTGAAAACTGATCTCTAATGATTTCTGCATAAGAATCGTAAAAAGCTATATTATCATTAACATATATATTGAGTACCGCATCTATATCATATTCGTCATTACCTTTATTGTCTAAATTGGGAATTGGAATACAAATCAACCTCTTTAGTTCCAGATCTATAACTCTTTTCTTTGATTTATGATATCCCCAATATGGCTCTACTAATACTGATGGTATATCAAAATATTTCTTGTTATTTTGCTTGATTAAATATCCGATTAAACTACCTTCAAGAGAATGAACATATTCTTCTGCTTTCTCCGGCGGTGGATAATAATTAATCCTAGCATACACCGACAGCGTCTTAGACAGATTGTTTAATTTCCATAACGAACTTAATTTGCACGAAAACACATCTGAAACAGCGTTCAATAAAGAAGGCAATATTTTATTAGGCGAAGAATTACTTGCTTCGAGAAGTTTCTTGAATAATTCAGTTTCTTTCATGCTTTATCCTTTTTATTCATTGTATCAATATAGTGAAGTAACTCCCACCGTTGTTGTTCAAGAATAATAAAATACTGGGAATAAATATGAATGTGTGGGTTTCTTAAGTCGTAGAACTTAAGTATTGTTGTTATCATATGTACCATTTAATATGTTGTAAATGTCTTAATCTAGCTCGTGAGACGAATTCGTCATATGATATAGAAAATTGCAAAACCACATAATTAGAATAACACACATACCACCTTCTGTCTACAGAAATATCAGCAACTAATATTAAATTATGTTGCGCCTAAGCCCCCAAAGACAAACATTTTCAAATATGAGTAGAATTACTATATTAGGACGACGGTAATTCCGAAATTCGTGGAATGCAAATTCGGGGGGAATTCCGCGACCGCCTTACTTAATTGCCGCATTTCTCCGGATTCGGTTATCCCGGAACCGCTGGAGTTTCATTCATCCGATGGTTTGCTGATTGACAGCGGCGTCATCGCTTTCATGTCGCTGCCCCAGGCTTTATTCGGCTCGGGCCCCATTGTGAGTTCGAGTTTCCCGCCGGCCATTATGTCCTTGTGTTCAAACCACGGTTTAGACCACGAAATGCCATTCAGTGACGCGGACTGAATGTAGACATTTGTTTTTGAATTGTTCCTCGCTTCGACCACGAATGTTTTTCCGTTTGCGAGATGCATCGTGACCTTGTCGAAAACGGGGCCGCTGATCTGGTACGCGGGCAGGCCGGGGCTGACGGGATAGAATCCCATTGCGCCAAAAACGTACCATGCGGAGAGTTGTCCGGCATCGTCGTTTCCGCACTGGCCGCCCGGACCCGCGGCAAAATAGTAGTCGAGCAATCCCCGCACCTGCTTCTGTGTTTTCCACGGCGCCCCTGCGAAGTTGTATAGATACGGCGAGTGCATTGAAAACTCGTCTCCGACATAATACAGATTTTCACCAAAGAAATTGTCCAGAAATTCAACGAATTTGCCGGCGCCTCCCAGAAAATTCATAATCCCCTGCGGATCCTGCGGCACAAAAAGCGTGTAGTTCCATTTGTAGACCTTCAAATCGCGCTCCGTGCCCCGCGCCCACACGCTGATGTTCTGATCGTCCGGCCGACCCCATGCGCCGGATGAATTTTTCATCCTGATCAGCTTCGTTTCAGGATCGAAGACGTTTTCGTAATTAAGCGCCCGTTTCATCAGCATCCCGTAATCGTCATTCCTGCCAAGCGCTTTCGCCATCTGCGCGATGCAGAAATCGTCGTATGCATACTCAAGGGTACTGGCGACCGATTCGCTGTTTCCGTTCGCCGGCACATAACCCAGCCTGACGTAGTCCAAAATGCCGTTGCGCGCCTCATAGCCCCTGTCTCCGGGCACGCTCGCGTCCTTGAGTATCCCTTCATAAGCTTTGTCCGCGTCAAAGCCCCTGATTCCCTTAATATACGCATCGGCGATCACAGAGTCGCCGTGCGTCGCAAACATAACGTTCGAGTAACCCGGACTCGGAAATTTCGGAATCCAGCCGCCTTGGTCATAGGCGTTCAGCAGCCCGCGTATCATTTCCGAAACTTTTTCCGGTTCGAGAAAAATCAGTAGCGGATGCTCGGCCCGGAAGGTGTCCCACATCGAAAGATCCGAGTACATCACGCCCGGATA
>JBAYJY010000066.1:0-23561 GCA_041664945.1 bacterium
TCTCCGCTATGAACTCAAGCCCGTTCGGCGACACCGAAACATTTGCCCCCGCCTTAAGCGTCACGTCCATTCCCCATTCGCCCGGCAGCTTCTGCCCGAAAACCGTCATGCCTCCCTCGCCCTGCGCCGCAGGCGTTTTTGTCGCAACCACCTCACCCGGCTTCACGCTCACTATCGAGCCGATGTTGCGAAAATCTATCCGCTGGCGCCCCGCAAGGTCTTCCTCCGCTTCGCTCCGCGAGTCGCTCTCGAAACAATATTTTATCCGCGCGTCCGTGCCGAGCGTGAACGGTTTTCCAGTCGCTATGATCAGCGTGTGGTCGTACAATTCCGTGTTTTCGAGAAACAGCCGCACCTTATCGGAGTCCTTGATTCCGTGGACGATTTTCTCCGCCGCAAGCAGCCGCATCACATCCTCCAAAGCTGGCTTAGCGCTCGGCTTCACGTGCAGATACGCCGTGAAATGGTCCCGCGAAACCTCGATCTCCAGCGGCGCGCTCGTGAATACATTTTTATATGGCGGCATCTCTCAACCTCATCCTGTCTCGTGATTTGAAAGCTCCATCATGTCCGTGTCCGTAAAAAGATAAGCGGCCCGCTATATCGGCTCCTGTCTTATTTTTTTGCGCGCTTGACCCTCAAATTGTCCGAATTTTCATATTTATGCTGTCATTACCCCGGTGAACATCTTTTCAAACATCTTAATAATAATTTATTATACAGAAATATGGAATGAGTGTAAAATACGAGAACAAATTATGTTGATTCTTTTCATGGCGCCAGGGAGGCCAACATGAAATACGATCCGATGTGCGCGGCGTGCCTGAACGATTGCAAGCAGCCGTCGACGGCGAAACTCGTCGCCTGCCCGCATTTCAAACAGGCCAGCCGCAACCTCGATATGTTCAGCATGACCGGCGAGGTGCGCAAAGACCTCGCGAAGCGCATGAAGTCGGGCGCGAAAAAGCAACGGAGCGATTCCTGATCCCGCATTTTTCACAGGCGGATATTTTGCGCGGGCACAGCATCCCGAGCCCATGACGATCGGAAAATAAATACAAAACAGATCGCAATTCTTTCGTAGGGGCACAGCATGCTGTGCCCATGCAGCATGGATAACAAATGGCCGGAACTGAAAAAACGAAAAGCGCCGATAAAAAAGAACGCGCGACGCGTTCTAAGAAGCGGCCGCTCTGCCGCTCTTTCGAGTTCGCCGCGCGCTCAATCGGTTTCGAAAACGTCGCCGGCGCCGACGAGGCCGGCCGCGGCCCGCTCGCAGGCCCGGTCGTCGCCGCCGCAGTCATTCTCCCTACAGTCTGCCCTCTGCTAACCATCAACGATTCGAAAAAACTCACGCCGAAACAGCGCGAAAAGCTCTACGGCCAGATCATAGACACGGCGGTCTCGTTCAAGATCGTTTCGGTCGGCGTCGTCGCCGTGGACAACATGAACATCTACCGCGCTGCGCTGCACGCGATGAAACTCGCCGCAGAGGGGCTGGACCCTCTGCCCGACTTTGTTTACATAGACGGCCCGGCGCGCGTCGATATCAAGATTCCGCAACACGCGCTCGTAGACGGCGACGCGCTCTGCTTCTCCGTCGCCGCCGCCTCCATCCTCGCCAAAGTGTCGCGCGACCGCCAGATGGTCGAGTACGACGACATATTTCCCGGATACGGGTTCGCAAAACACAAGGGCTACGGCACCGCCGAGCACATGGAAGCGCTCCGGCGGCTCGGGCCGTGTCCCATTCACCGGCGCTCGTTCGCGCCGGTCAAGGAGCTGATCGGCGATTGAAATGGCCGCCGTTCTTTAAGTTCAAAAACAAGAAACTCGGCGCCACCGGCGAAGACCTCGCCGCGGCACATCTCCGCTCTCAGGGCTTCCTTATTCTCGACCGCAATTTCCGCTGCAAGATCGGCGAACTCGACATCGTCGCGAGAAAAAACAACGTCATCGTTTTCGCGGAAGTCAAAACCAGAAGATCGGAACAGCGCGGAGGCCCTGAAGCGGCCGTCACCTATAGAAAACAGCAGCGAATCGTCAAGCTCGCCCACGTTTACCTAAAACAAAAACATCTCTACCATCTTCAGCCCCGGTTCGACGTCATCGCCATCCTCTGGCGCGAAAACGGAAAACCCGAAATCAAACATATCCCCGCCGCTTTCATGGCAAGGTCGCATTAAAACCGGGTTTCGGGGTAAGATCACATTCGCAGTAGGGGCGCAGAATGCTGCGCCCAATATGTGTTTAAAAGCAAAAAGGGGCGGATTTGAAATCCGCCCCTGCGTTTTCTCGGAGTTTCAGCTGTTATCTTTTCGAAAAAACAGGGACTGGCATCTCTTTTCGCGCCTGTCCCGTTTTTTTAACGTGCCGCTATCATCATTTCACTTTATACACTTTATACGAATGGCTGATCGGATAGAACATCACCGGATGCGTGGCGTCCTGCGGCTTGATCGACATGGAGCCCGTGTTCACGGCGATGGTCAGCCCGACTACCTTCAGGCCGCTCACATAGTCGCTGCGGATCAGCGACGGCGCGAACGAGAAGCACAGCCTGTTTTCCTTCTTCATGAAATCCGCGCGCTTTTCCTTCTTTCCGGCCGGCGCCAGCATGGACATCATTTCAGCCGCCGGAACCAAATCCGAAACTGAAAACGCGGGCAGATAGGCGCCGAGCCACGCCGATGTAAGTTCCGATTCGGTAAGTTCCGGCTTGTAACGCACGTCCCTGCCGAAAATGCCTATCGCGTAGGCAACGAGGTCCTTGCCGGACATTTTTTCCGGCTTCGCCCCGAGTTCCATGCAGAGGCGGACATTGTTCTCGGAGGGAAACGACGCCTCGACTTTTCTCACGTCCATCGCCGGCGAAAGAGTTTTGTCCTCGTCGTCGTCCATGAGCAGTTGCCAATCGGAGCCGGGATATACCTCGCGGGCGGCCGCGCCCCAGTTGTCGACCGCGCTGACGGCATAAAAGAACTCGTCGCCTTCGGCGCCGGATAGTATCGTCGCGCTGTAGATGCCGGCCTGCGCATCCTCAGCTTTCATCTCCACCGTCTTTTTCTCGCCGCCGGTCTTCCAATACGTCAGTTCGACTTTCTCTATCTTATAGCCGACCATCGAGTTGTAGCAGCCGACTTTCGCGCGCACGATGACGTCCTCGCCGGGCCCCGGTCGCAACGGATATTGATTGACGGAAAAAATCTCGGGCGCGGCGAAGCCGCCTATGTCTGCGGCGGGCGGGCTGGCGTTCTCGATCAGCGATCGGAAATTCGCCATGGAGTCCTGCGCCCGCGCGGCCCCCGCGCACAATATTAAAACAGCGGCAGTGATTATCAGTCGTTTCATTTCTCCTCCTTCAGGTCTTTAAGGAAAGTGGCCGAGCTTGCTTCGAGCGCGGCGGCGTCATTTGCGTTTGCGGCGTCGCGCACTTTTTTCAGGTCCGCGGCCAGCTTCTCGAAATACGTCTTTCCGCCGTTGACCACCTTGAACAGCGCGGCGCCGACCTCCGCGTTCCTGCTTCCGGAATTCATCAGCTCCTGCTGCGTGAGCGCCTTTTCCAGCAGAGGCAGCGCGCGGTCCGCGATCTTCGCGAGCGCCTTAGGGTCCTTGGCCGCGGAGGCAGCGCTGAATTCCTTTTCGAGCGGCGTCGCATAGCCCGCCGTTTTCAGCGAAACCAGCGCGTTGAAATCGTAAAAGTCCTTCATCATCACCAGCTTGAAAACGTCGCGCGCCTGCGGCTCGAAATAAAGCTCGGCTATCGCGTCGACTGTTTTGTCCGGATCGTAAGCGTTCGGGTTCCACGTGAATTCGGCGAGCGAAGCGCCCTGAATGTGCATCAGCTCGGGCAGCGAAGCGCCTTCCGCGCCGGGTATGGGAAGCTCGCCCTGCAGGTTGAACGGATTCATCAGGAACTGCGTCGTGCCCTTATTGATGTCCGGCGCACGGCCGACCATCGGATACATGCCGCCCCAGTTGTCTCCGAACGACATCATTCGCCCATAGAAATCGTTTGCCTTTACTACATCAGCGCCGTTCAGCGTCGGCGTGCAAATCTCGTTGCCCGTCCAGCCGATCGTGATATCCCTGTCCAGCGTCTTCGCTATCGTGTCTGTATATTCCATCGGGTAAACGCCGGCGTAAATCTCCGGAACGAGCACGAGAACCGTCTCCGGATCGAATGCCTTGAGCGCCTTGTTCAGCTTGTTCGCGACGTAAACCTCGGCGTAGGCGAGAGACTTGAATTTCTTCATGTCGCTCTTGTAATAGAGCATTCCCATCGAGTCGTCGAACGCGAGAATGATGTTCTTCGCGCCGAGAGCCTGAATCTGGCGGATTTTAGTCAAAAGAACTTTGAAGTCAGCTTCCGAACTGTATTCGAAGCCGAGCGACGGGCCGATCGTATAGCCGAACTGAATGTGGTTCTGCTTCGCCGCGTCGATCATCCGCTTGAAGCCGAACAGTTCGAGATCGTCGTACGGCTCGCGCCAGCGGCGCCGCATCTTCGAGTCGCCTTTCGGGCCGTATGCGTAGGAATTCAGCTTGTTCTGGCCCATCCACTCGAAAATCTTCAGGCGTCCTTCGAGTTCCCACTTGCCGTAGCCGCCCTCGAACACGCCACGGATCGGGAACACCGGATAGTCCGTGATGTCGGCTCCGTAAAGCGAAACGCCGCCCTCGGCGTCCTTCCACATGTTGCGCAATGTCATCAGCGCGTAGAAGAAGCCGTCCTCTCCGCAGGCGGTCACCGAAACCGCGCCCGCGTCCGACTTCAGGAAATACGCCTGCAACTCGGGGTATTCCAGAAAAATCGTCTTGCGGTAGGGCGGAGTCGTAACCTTCGCGCATTCGGAAGCCGGCAGGCGCTTGAGAGAGATCGCCATGCCGCCGTCGGCGTCCTTGAAACCCCATTTGAACAGGTTCGTTTTATACTCGCGCACAGTCGAGTCCGGCACAGAGGCGTCGGCTGAAATCCTGAACGCCTTTTTCACCACCGTCGGCGCCGTCCAAGTCGCCTTCTGCGGCGCCGGCAGGAACAGCGGGCCTTCAGCCGCCCCCGCGCGACCGGCAACGAATGACGCTGCGACACAAATCGCGGCGCACGCCAGCGTTTTCAGAAAACCGCGCGCGCTTCCTTTCGTTCTGGTTTTACGGCCCAAAAGCGCTCCCGTTTTTGTCTCCATATACATACTCCTGTAAGGGAATAAGCGTGTCCGGCCACACGCCGTATCGGCTTTCACGAACGACAACCGATAAACTCACCCTTTTATATTAGTTATGCCATGTGTTTGTCAATGATAATCGGGATACATGGCGCAAATGCAAAGACGTCGTTTGGCCTTTGGCGTCAGGCTTAAAGCAAAAGAATTAAAACGCACTGCCAAGACGGTCATAAACATACATCTGCAAAAGACGTCATTTCTGAATACTTGTTTACGGAGAATTGTCATTGCGAGCGCATGCCACAGCCTTTTAATCGCTTCATATTAGAAATTGCGCCTGTTCGGCTAAACGAATCTGAGTATACATTTCTAACGCCTGCCGTTTCGACCGCTTTTTTTCCTTTCAATGCATATCTGCAGGTATCAACGAAAACGATTTTTGAATACGGGTCTTTAAGATAAATTGTATCCGCGTCGGAAATCGCGGATGAGACAATTTTAAAAACCGGATAACCGAAAGTTGGTTTTTTTCTGTATGCGGCGAAGGCGGCGTTTACTCGAAAAATATAAGAGTCGGAGACCACGGCTTTTGACGAGTCTTTTACGGCAATTCCGTATCTGCAATCGGAAATTATATTTCCGCTTGCCTTTATGTCCGAGTTCTCGCCAACGCTCATCCCCTTGTCGACGCATTCAGAAATAATGTTGTTGTTGACAATAAGATCCGAACCGCTTAAGTCCATAGCGTCTCCGCCGCTCTTCAAAATTTCGTTGCCGCTTATAGTTCCGCGGCAGAAATCGCAATCCAGAGAGTCGTCCGAAGCGTTTTCAAATGTGTTGTCCGAAATATTAACCGAACTATATTTTATGTTCACGCCGTCATCAGACTGGCCCGAATAAAAATGACAGTTTTTGATTGTAACAGCCGAATCAATCACGGTCAGAACGCCGGTGAACCTGGCGGATTCATCCTTACCCGCGGAGCCGCCGTAAAAGAAGACATGTTCGAGGAGCGCTCGCCGGGGCGCAGTTCGAACTCCGTGAACTTTCAGGCCGCCCCAAAGCAATGACTTGCCGGAGCCCTCGAGGATAATGGGGTTTTGCGCGGTTCCCTTTCCGGTCAGATCTCCGAAAATCACCAATGAGCTTCCCGGAGAAAATATCAGCCGCAGTCCGGGCGTCAAAATGACATTAATTGACTGAGGGATTATCAAAGTCTCGCGGATTTCAACCTGTCCGGGTCCGATATGCAAAACGCCTCCTTTAATGCTCATCCCCGGAGGAATCGGTATTGCAGGCGGTTTGTTTCCGGAAGAATTTTCAGCGATTTCAATAGGAACGGCGCTTCTTTCAATTTTAATTTCTTTATCCGCCATCGCCGCGCCGGTCACGCCATTGGTCATGCTTATTTTTTTGACATCAATATCGCAGCCTCCGGTGAATCGGCTGTTTTTTTTCAGATTTATGGCGATCCCCAGATAGCCTGCTTCTCCATACCATAATCCATCAACAATTTGCGGAGGAACGACATTATAGGAAAAAGATTCCCCTCCATGAGCAACTGCGATGCCGTGAACTTCCGCGAAGGATTTGCCGTTGTTGTTAAAAGCGATTTTCAGCATTCCGTTTTCACAGCTCCATGCTGAAACAACATTATTCTCCTCGAACATGCGCCTCAATATTCCGGCATTTGAAGTAAGGTCATCTACGTATCTGAGATGGGGCTGCGGGTCCCAGAACGGGCTTGAGCTATTCTTTTTTATTATAGATGAGCCCGAGGAAAATGCGCTTTCAAGAAAGGCGAACAATTTGCCGGCGTTCTCAGCTATAGGTTCCACGCGTTCGCTGATCAGCATCCACAGCCTCTTGTCCCTCGCTCGTCGGAATTCAGGGATTTTCAGCATCCACAACAATCCGGTATAAGCCGCTTTTTCGCCTTCCGGAAAACTATCGGTTTCCAACTTATAGCTGTAGTAATCCCAGGGAATAGGTTCGAATCTCTCTCTTGCCGGATCATAATACAGTCTTAGATTTTCGCCGATCCAGGCGTGGAATGATCCCAGCAGGGTTGTCATTGCGGATGCCCAAGCCATTTTGTCGACATCAAAATACTTTTGGATGTAAGCCCAGTTGCAGATTTCGGGGTTGGGAGGATATGGCGCCTTGTAAGTGCAATAATAGAATTGATTTAATCCTTTCTTCGCTCCCGGCATAATGTCTCCCGACGCATCGAAAGTCTGGCCGAACACGCTCAGAATCACGCCTTCAGACCGGCGGTTCCTGTCCGTTATTGAGACTCCGAATTGCTCGAATTCCTGAAAAATGCCCATCGGCCGCCCGTTGATTTTAAGGCCGACGAAACGACTCTCCAAGGTAAGAATGCCATGCCGCGCCATTTCCAGGTTTGTCGTGGCGTCTCCGGTAAGCGCCTTGTCATACGGATCGATGAGATTGATCATTTTTTTTCTGTTGTAATACTGGTTGTCCGTAAATTTTATCCGCAGAGACGGATGCTCTCTCATATAATGATTTGGAATCAATCCCCTGAGCTTAACGTCCACATCGATCCACCTGCCGTCCATCAGGAATTTAGCGGGCACATATTCACGCGGTATTCCTGATGAAGAGCCTTTTTCCAGAACCGCTTCAATGGTCTGTTTGAGCCTGGCGTAGTCTTTAGGTCTGATCCGCAACTCAAGAACCGGCATTCCAAGCCTTTTCAACGCGTCGTCGCGAAAAGGGCGGCCAAGCATGTACATTGCGTTGTCCATCATGTGGCTTGCCGGAGCGGTCTTGTGGTAACCAGGAAACTTTTCATCGATGCTGTAAAAATAAGTGCGCTGAGCGAATTCGGCAAAAACAAATATGGCGACCATCGCGGCTGTCAGCGCGACAATCAAAACCAGGCGCTTGATCAATAAGAGATTCTTCTTCATTCCGCCGTCTTGAAATTAAATATTCGAGTTCTGATCGGTTTCAAAAAAAGAAATGCTGGAAACGCCTCCGATTTCTTTCAGCATAAGCTCTAATTCGTCTTTTTTTGTTTTTTTCGCCGGTTGAGTGACGTAAACGTTTGTCGCAAGCCCGTCTCCGAAATCCAAGAGACGGTTGATCAGCGTGTATCTCTTGAATTGTTTCTTAAGAACGGATTCGATCGCTTTTTGCGAATCCGTCTCGCCCTCCCTCGAAAAAGTGATTTTCAGTATCATGTCCAAACGCTGTTTGGACCCATAGTCGAAGTGATAAAGCGCGGTTACAAGGACAGAGACGAAAACCGTCAACGCTATAGCCGGCATATAGAACTGCGTCCCGCAGCCCATTCCGGCGACGATTGCGGTAAAGAGAAAACCGGTGTCTCTCGGATCTTTTACCGCGGTTCTAAAGCGAATGATCGACAGCGCTCCGACCAGGCTGAAAGCCCTGGCTATATTGCTTCCGATTATCATCATGACAACGGAAGTGGAGGTCCCCATGAGAAACAGCGTCAAGAGAAACGACTGCGAGTAACTCGTTCCCCTGTGCGTTTCCCGGTATGCGCCCGCCAGCATGAAACATAGTATTGCGGATACCGTCATCGCGAGAACAACGTCCGCGAGTCCGAAATTAACAGCTTCAGAAGGCCGGAAAAGCTGTGACAAAAAATAATCAGTTTGTTTCATAGGTACGCTCCGGTTATAAATTCTGACATTCTTAATTTATCCATCGCCAAAACATATTTCGGGACCGGCTTTTGAACCAGTTCGCCCGCCATTACGCCTTTCGACACCCAGGCCGGTATTCTTTCCGTCGCTTTTACTTCCAGAATCATGTATGAATCCGGCATCACGCTTCCACGCTGTTCAACAACCGCCGTTCTGGTTAAATCCTCGCCCGGATACAATGCTGTAACCGAACTGTCGAACGTAACTCTGACATCCGGCTCGATGATGCTGTAATACGCTTCCCGAAGATACCAAACCTGCGCCGACTTTCTAAGTAGGTAGCGCTCTTTTAATGTTTCCAATACGCTATTTTCCTTCGACTCCGGAAAATTCCAGTTTCCGGGCTCCAGACAATCGCAACTGAACCCCGGCAGCGGCATCCTTATTTTTCGTATCAGATCGTATTTTTTCTGTTTTATTTCCAGAAAACAAGCGGCTCCCGCCTTGAAAGAGTGGCTGTATGTCCTCAGCCTAACCTTGTTTCGAACTACCAGCCCGTCGTATTTATCTCTATAAAACGCAAAATCAGGAGAATCATAGTATTGGCTCAAAACCGGAGTCGTCGCAAATTCATTGGCATAAGGGTCTTTCACGAGGTGGCGCCGCCACCTTTCCAGCAAAAACGCCTTGTCGTCGTGTTTGACAACGTACTTTAATTCATGCCTGTATGATCCGAACATATCGCCTTTCTTCCGCGAATCTCGACGCCTACCTTGCCTGCGGATTCAGAATATTTTTTCCAATCGGCGATTATCTCCGAAGACACGTTTGCCAACAGGTGCGTTCCGAGCGAATTGCAGAATTTCTTCCGGTAAAGGGCAAAGGAACTATTGAACCGGTTATTTGTCGCTCTATTTAATTTGTTAGCCAAAGCCAAATAACCGTCTTCCCGCCCGCTGTCCCATCCGGCGAATCTTTCGTCGAAAAACGCCGGCAAAGAAGCGCCATGGAATTCCTCGTATAGCGCGTTGATGGAAACAGGGAGAGGCAGCGGCGATACGGCAAAAGGCGGCTTGCCGCTTAAAATATAAATAGCTTCCCGGGTCGGCCTATTCGCCGCAAGCCAAGCCAAAGGTTCGCTCTGTGTTGCTAATACAGGAATTATGCCGTCGGAAACGCATGAGCTATAAAGCGGCCAGTTCATGTTAAATCTGGAATCCACGGCTGTCATTTTCGGGCCGTCAACAGATAATATTTCTCTCAATTCTCCGGTTCGGCCTTCCTTTTTTTTCGGATCGTAAGGAAGCTCGACTCTCAGGAAAAGGCCGGCGTAAATCCTGTCTACGAACAATTGATTCCATTCCACTTTCGGCAAATCGATATTCTTGTAGCCGGATTCTTCGGCAATGAAGCGGTACAGAAAAGGATATCGCCAGTCCGTCGCCTTTTCGACAGGTATAAAAAAAACAGTTCCGTATTTTTTTGACCTAAGAAGCCAAAGATTCGCCGATCCATTTGAATTAATTTTTTCAGCGCTAATGAGCTCGCGATCGCTTCCGGGAATATTACTTCTGGAGCGTCTTATTGTTGAATTTCGACGATCTGAAAGAT
Source organism: bacterium (assembly GCA_041664945.1). Classification (GTDB taxonomy): domain Bacteria; phylum UBP15; class UBA6099; order UBA6099; family UBA6099; genus JBAYJY01. The sequence goes on from JBAYJY010000066.1 coordinate 10,418, forward strand.
AACATCTGTTCGCCTCAGTTTTGCTTCTCATAATATATATGTCTTTGAAGCAGTCTTTTTCGAGTTGAATATTTGCAATTTTTTGATTTCTCGACGCTTGCCCGCCGAGCATTGCCAGAGAAATAGCCGCAGCTAATAAAACAACTGTCGGCCATATTTTTTTCATAACCTTCTTCGCCATTTGAAATATTATACATCAAAAGAAACATAAGAAAAACCGAGCCGTTCGCGGCCTCCGAGACTCTGTTTTTTGCGCGCTTCTTGGTATTTTACCCATGATATTCGCGCGTTTTACGCGCCATTTGGCAGCGAACATAACGTAATTATAAAACATTGTCGCCTATAATCTTTTGGCCTGATTTCCGACCGCAGCGTTTATAAATCACTGCCTTTGAGTGATTAGAATTTCCGACCAGGCAATTCCTCGCGCAATAAAAAAGAGCGACCTCTCGAGGCCGCTCTTTTTAAATATTTTTAAATCCTCAACTGCTGCTGCCGATGCCCTCTTTCCGTCTTTCCCCAGTCCCCGCCGTTTCAATCAGACAAACTGGCCGAGACCGAGTTCGCGGAGTTTTACAGGCGTCGGGTTTCCGGATGTTTCGTCCCAGCCCATGTATCCGTAGTAAGTTTTCTTAGCCTGTTCGAACGCCTCTCGCGGAACGCATTTGCCTTCGGCGATGCCGTCCGGGATGGGAACGAACATTCTTTCGGGAAGAATGTCGTCGGCAGAGGTGAACCCCTCGCGGGCGTTGAACGCGCGCATGAGGTTGATGCGCCGCTCGCCGAGTTTCATGATCTCCCACATCGTGACCTGCCAGCCGGTGACGGCTTTCAAAAGCGTTTCGAGATCGCTGTAGCCGAAAATGGCGTCGGGTCCCCAGACAAACGCGCACAGTGTGTAGGAGTCCAGCGCGCTGTAATACATTTGCGAGTAGGCAACAAGCCTGACCTTGGCGTCGTCGAGGTCGGCGAACTCGCGTTTTTCATAGAGGCCGAGAGAGTAGCCGGCCTCGATCGGGCCGGTGATAAGCCAGTCGTGCTCGGTGGACATGTGGTCGCCGCCGAACGAGTTCACCGAGTAGGTGAGCGCCTGCGATTTTTTGACCTGCGCCATGTGCACGGGAAAAGAAAGTCCTTTTGTGTGTATGGCGAACTTCGCGGTGTCCGCTCCGAGTTTCTCTATCGCGCCATACGGGCCCTCGGCGAGTATGTCGCCGAGCCCCTCGCGCTCGCCTATCCGGCGCAGCATCTCGACCATCGCGTCGGCGCTGCCGAATTTCAGGTCGAGTCCGCCCGTCTGCTCTTTCGTGATCAGTCCGTTCTCGTAGCTCTCCATCGCATAAGCTATCATCGCGCCCGAGCTGATGGTGTCTATCCCGTAGGCGTTGCAGATTTCGTTCCCCTTTGAAATAGCGACGGGGTCGTCAATCAGCAAATTCGAGCCGAGCAGCCCGATGGTTTCAAATTCCGGGCCGCCGTATTCAGGGTCGACGTTATATGGCGTTTCCGCCGCCACGACGTGCTTGCAGCTCACTATGCACGCATAGCAGGTTTCGGATTTAATCATGATGGAATCGCGGAACGACTCGCCGGAAATTTTTTCCATTCCCTCGAACGTGCCCGTCGAAAAATTCTTCGTGCAGAGATTGCCGACATTCGCCTGATTTCTCACTACGCCCGGCGTGCCCATCTCGCGCAGCGTTTTGGCAAAACCGGAATTATTGAATCCGGCTTTCGCTTTCTTCGCTATCTCTTTCACAACTTCCGGCTCCGCGTATTCATACGTCCGCTTTCCGCGCGCCGCCACCGCCTTGAGATTCTTCGATCCCATGACGGCGCCAGTGCCCGTGCGTCCCGCGTAGTGCGAGCCGTCGCCGCATACGTTGGCGAACCGCACCAGCTTTTCGCCGCCCGGCCCGATGCAGGCGATCTGTATCTTCTCGTCGCCGAGTTCGGCGCGAATCGCCTTGCGCGTGTCGCCTGTCGTCTTTCCCCAGACGCCTGTCGCGTCGCGGATTTCCGCTTCGCCGTTGTGCAGCCAAAGGTAGACAGGTTTGTCGGCTTTGCCGGTCACGACAATCGCGTCGTAGCCGGAAAATTTCAGTTCCGGCCCGAAGTCGCCGCCGCACTGCGCGTCGCCGATCGTGCCGCCCAGCGGCGAACGGGATGTCACATTGAAACGGCTCACGCCTGATACTGAAGCCCCGGTCAGAATGCTCGGCGCGATCACAAACACCGACTCCGGAGCCAGCGCATCGGTTCCCTTAGGCATTTCCTTCAGCAGGTAATAAACGCCCATCGCGCTGCCGCCGCCATACGCCCGGTAAAACATTGCGTCCGGCTCATCGACTGTGATCGTCCGGCTCGTCAGATCTACTTTTAGTATCTTTCCGTTGTAACCTTTGCGCTCCATTTGTAACTCCTTAAAGATAAGTGACTCAAGAGAAAACTTTTGAAAAAGTTTTCTCTTGAGAATCTCTTTCAAAACTTTCTGATCGCAAAACCGCAAAAGATGCGGCTTTGCTTTCTTTTATATCTATCGGCGCAGCAATCACTTTCTCAGGTCAACTTTGCCCTGTTTATAGATTGCGTCGGCCCTCGCTAAAGCTTTTGGGAAAGTTTGAAAACCTTTTTGCCGGCCGGCCGGCTTTTTATTCGGGCCTCTGTTATCCGCTTAAAGGCTCAATTGGTTTTCAAACCACGCTTCTAATCACAGATCGTAATACATTTCGTATTCGAGCGGATGCGGGCGCGCTTTGAGAGGCGCAATTTCCTTTTCGCGTTTGATGGCGATCCAGGCTTCTATGACTTCTTCCGGGAAAACGCCGCCGGCGGTGAGATAGGCGTGATCTTTTTCGAGCGCTTCGAGAGTCTCATCGAGAGAAGTCGGCGCTGTTTTGATCTTCGCTTTTTCCTCTGCGGAGAGCGTGTAGTTATTGAAATCGAACGGCCCGTAGCCTTCGGCCGTGGGATCGATCTTGTTGCGGACGCCGTCGAGTCCCGCCATGAGTTGCGCGGCCATAGCGAGGTAAGGATTTGCGAGAGCGTCGGGGAGCCTGTACTCGACGCGCGCTTCGATCTCGTTTTCGGCGTAGGCCGGGATGCGGATCGCTGAACTGCGGTTCGATTCGCCGTAGAACAGGCTCATCGGGGCAGCCATGCCGACGCCGAAGCGGCGGTAGGAATTCGTTCCGGGATTTGTGATCGCCATAAGCGACGGCGTGTGAACGAACAGGCCGCCGAGATAGTTGACGGCGAGTTTGCTGATCTTCGCGTAGCCTTTTGCGTCGTAGAAGAGCGACTTGTCATCTTTGCAGATGTACTGATGGAAGTGCATGCCGCTTCCCGGAACGTCAAAGAGCGGTTTAGGCATGAACGTCACGGTTTTCCCGAATTCGCGGGCTGTGTTGGCGACCATGTACTTCATGACCATGAGCGAGTCGGCCATCTTCATGAGCGGCCCGATATGGGGTTCGATCTCGCACTGGCCGGGACCGCCGAGTTCGTGGTGGTGATATTTGACGGGGTAGCCGGCGTTTTCGATGCGGCGCACCATTTCGGAGCGAATGTTGTTTAGCCGGTCGCGCGGGATGTCGACCTGTCCGCAGCCTGTGGCGGGCAGTTTCGATCCGGAGACAGAGCCCATATCGTCGTCCGCATTCCAGTAGGCCCATTCGCAGTCGACGTCATAGAAGCATTTGTTGATGCCGGCCGAGTATTTAACAGAGTCGAACATGTAGTATTCGAGTTCGGGCAGCCACATGGACTGGCCGTCGATGCCGCATTCGGCGATGAAGGCCTCTGCGCGGCGGGCGATGCGGCGCGGGTCGCGCACGTAAGGCGTCCCGTCGGGCATGACGATGTCGCAGATGACGCTGATTGTGAGCAGATCGCAGAACGGGTCCATGAACGCGGTTGTCACATCGGGAATGACCTTCATGTCGCCCGCCGTGATTTCGCGGTAGCCCGGATAGGGCGACAGGCTGATGCCCGTGCCATCCGTGAAAATCGATTCGCGCAGATGGCGCGTCGAGTAAGTCATGTGATGCCAGCGGCCGACGAGGTCGATCACCTTCAGGTCGAGCATCTCCACATTTTCGTCGCGGATAAATTTCATTAAATCTTCAGGAGATTTGAACATTTCAGTTCCTTTCAAAAATAAGATTAAACCAGCCGGCGCCAAAAGATGGCGTCACATGATCTATAGAGCCTTGTCCCCGCCGCTTAATGCGCACAGGAACGATTGTATTGCTTTTATCTGTTTACCCGGCTACTATCTTTTCCCTATCTCGCTACTCTATCCTCGCTACTTTTCATCACGTAGCCATGAAGCCGCCGTCGACAATCATTTCGGCGCCGGTCATGAACTTCGATTCGTCGCTGGCGAGATAGAGCGCCGCGTTGGCGATGTCCTGCGGTTCGCCGAAGATGCCGAGCGGGATGCACTCTTTGACGGCTTCCGTCCAGCCCGGTTTCGCCATGTATTTGTGCTGCATGGGCGTGTCGATCATCCCGGGATGGATGATATTGCAGCGGATATGGTCTTTGGCGAACTGAATTGCAACGGACTTAGTGAGAATGATGAGGGCGCCCTTTGAAGCGTTGTAGGCGTCCTGCGGAACAGTGGAGCCGGTCAGCGCGGAGATCGAGCCGATATTAATTATCGAGCCGCCGCCCGCCTTCTTCATCTCCGGAATTCCATAGCGCATCGTCCACACCGCGCTCATCAGGCAGATGTTCGTGATGCGGGTCCAGTCTTTCATCTTAATGTCAACGAGCGAGATGTCCTTATCTTTCCAGAGAACGCCCGCGTTGTTGTAAATAATGTCGAGCTTGCCGAACGATTTCACAGCCTTGTCAACGAGCAGCTTGCAGTCGGCTTCCTTGCCGACATCGCTCAGAACGAAGACGGCCTTTCCGCCGGCCTTCTTTATCAGCTTAACCGTTTCCTTGCCCGCGGTTTCGTTGATGTCGCCGACGACTACGCTCGCGCCTTCGCGCGCGAAAATTTGCGCCGCCGCGCGGCCCTGTCCCATTCCCGCTCCGGTGATGATCGCCACTTTGTTTTTCAGTCTCATTTCATTGCCCCCTTTTATCCTCAATGAAGATTCGTCTTCATTGTTTTTATTATAGTGATATTTAAATTCATACATAGGGCGGGACTCAGTCCCGCCCCTGCATTCTATTCATGCAAATTTCGTTTCCTTACGTCATCTCGAAATATTTGCGGCGCTCCCAGTCGGTCACGCTCGAATTGAACGTGTCGACTTCCCAGCGGCCGATTTTCACATAGTGGTCGATGACGTCGTCGCCGAACATCTCGCGGGCCGCCTCGCTTTTTTCAAGGTTCTTCACCGCGTCGCTGAGATTGTTCGGCAGCACCGGCAGCGATTTCTCCTCGTATGAGTCGCCCTCGATGAACGGGCCGACCGGTTCGAGTTTATGCTCGATTCCGTACAGGCCGGCGGCGAGAGACGCTGCGAGCGCGAGGTGCCCGTTCGCGTCGGCGCCGGGAATCCGGTTCTCGATCCTCAGGCTGTTGCCGCTTCCGCAGATGCGGAATGTCACCGTCCGGTTGTCGCCGCCCCAGCCGACATTGTAGGGCGCGAACGATTTCGGGCAGTATCGTTTGTACGAATTGATCAGCGGCGCATAGAAATACTGCATATCGTTCGCGAGCTGCATCTGGCCGCCGAGGAAGTAACGCATCGTGTCCGACATTCCATGCTCTTTTTTCTTGTCCGGGAACAGACTCTTCTTGGCATCTTTGTCCCACAGGCTTGTGTGAATGTGCAGCCCGCTTCCCGAATCGTCAGTTTTATATTTCGCCATGAACGAGGCCATCGCGCCTTTGAGCGCCGAGATTTCCTTCACCGCGTGCTTAACGAGCGCGTGGCGGTCGCCCATTTCGAGGGCTTCCGTATAGCGGATCGCAAGCTCGACCTGTCCGAATCCCCATTCGGCTTTCGTGCTCTCGACTTCCATTCCGAGCTCGTTCAGTCCGATGCGGATCGGCCCCAGAATCCATTCGTCCAGCGTAGATCTGAAGATCGAGTAGTCGGAATAATATTTAGAAATAGGTTCGAGGTTGATATATCCTTTTTCTCTGGCGGACTCGACGGTTTCCTTGAACATGAACCATTCGAGTTCGGACGCCATGTAAGGCGTATAGCCCATCTTTTTCGCTTTGTCGCTCACGCGGCGCAGAATGGTTCGAGGAGCGATGGAGAGCGGTTCGCCGCCCTCGTCGCAGGAGTCGCAGAGAACGATCGCTGTTTTTACGAGCCACGGGACCATGCGCAGCGTGTTCATGTCGGGCGCGGCCAGCATATCCTGATAGCCGGTGTGCCAGCCGGTGAATTTCAGGCCGGGGATCAGGATCAGGTCCATGTCCCATCCGAAATTGCAGGCGCACGTGTTGATTCCGCCCTTGAAACTCTCTATGAAACATGTGGCGGTGAATCGCTTTCCGAACAGCCGTCCCTGCATATCCACGCCGCAGACAATTATTGATTCTATCTCGCCGTCTTCAACAAGCTTGTTCAGATTCTTCGGGTCGATCTTTCCTTTTTGCGCCGTCATCTCAGTTCCCCTTTCGTTTTGTAGTCTCCATCCGATATTTTATCCGAAAACTTTCATTTTTAGCCTGTGTCCGATGCCTTGTTTTAGCCTAATGTCGCCTTTGCCTTTTGTTTTGCCTAATGCCTAATGCCCAATGCCGCTTTTTTATTACTTCACCATTCTCGCGCCGCGCTTATCCATGTTGCAGATATGCACGGTCGATTCGATGCCATGCTTCAGGAACGCGAGCTTCATAGCTTCGCCGATCCGGCAGACGGGCGACTCGCGTTTTGCCAGCGCGAAAATAGTCGAGCCTGCGCCGGCGATCGAGCAGCCGAGCGCTTTTTTGCCCAGCGCCGCCGCCTTCACGTCGTCGAAACCGGCTATCAAATGCTTGCGCGCCGGCTCCACAATTCTATCGTTAAGTGAACGACCGAACAGGACTGGATCTTTCTTGCCGACCGCGGCGACCATCATCGCCGTCGCCGCCATGTTCGCGACGAAGTCCTTCATCGGAACCTCTTTCGGGAGCACGCCGCGCGATTTTTTCGTCGGCATCGGTATCTCCGGCGTCGCGACGACAATCAGCGTGTTCGGTATCGTTCCAAGCGGAGTCGCCTTGATCGTTCCGTTCTCCGTAAACGTGACGACAACGCCGCCGTAGAGCGCCGCCGCCGTGTTGTCCGCAAAGAAACCGCCGCTCACCGCCGCTTCAGCTTCCGTCGCCGCTTCGAGCAGTTCCTCGTTCGACAACGGTTCTCCGTACAGCAGATTAACCGCTTTCGCCGCCGCCACCGCGCTCGCCGCGCTGCTTCCGAGTCCGCAGGGATAGGGTATCCCTTTTTCAATCACGAGATTCACGCCGCTGCTGACCCGAATCCGCTCCAGCGTCTTCAGCGCCGCCATTCCCGCAGTGTTTTTCTCGGCCTCATACGGCAGCTTTTCGGCGCCGTAACCCGTCATGCTCAGTATTTCAACTCCCGGCCCGCGCTTCCTGCGCGCCTCAACCACATCGCCGAGATTCGTTATCGCCATTCCCAATACATCAAATCCGGGGCCGACATTTCCTATCGTCGCCGGCGCATAAACCTTCACTCGCTGCATGATGCAATTCCCTTCGTCTGTTTTTCGGTCCTTGCCCGTTTCAGTTTAAATCTGTTCCGCCATATCCGTAGAGGCGCAGCATGCTTCGCCCATGCTATTAACTCAGCAACTTATTATAGTCACCATTTATTACAAAGTCTTTTCTATAATCCTAAAAAAATTGCGCATCACTTTCGGGCCTTCCGAGCGCTCGAAATCTGAATCCGGCAAACTCAGCCAATCCGAATCGTATATCTTGATATCTTTGTCCATCTCCGGGTGGAACTGAACGCCGTAGACCGGAAGCGACATGTGCCGCATCGCTTGAACCGGACAATCTTCCGACGCCGCCGTGACAAGGTAACCCTGCGGGACTGCTGACACCATAACCGAGTGGGCCACCGGCTGCAAAGTGGCCGGGCCGAGGCCGTCGAACAGCGGATCGCTTTCGAGCAAATGAACCTCGCGGAGCGCGACCGTCAACTCCGTCCTCCGCGCCAGTTCGCCGCCGAGCGCTGACGCCAGAATCTCAAGCCCGAAGCAGATTCCGAGAACGGGCAGCCCGGTCAGCGAGAAATCGGCGATAAACCGTTCAAGCGCTGGCAGCCACGGCTCCGGGTCCAGTGGCGAAAGATGCGAGCCGCCGATCACCATGCCCGCGGCGCCGGACTCGCGAGCATAAGCCGCCGCGTCGGTCGGGATCGCGTCCTTGTCCGCCGCTATTCTCAAAGCGCGGAACTCAGGCTCGAAATATCCCGCAATTCGCCTGTAGCAGTAATCGGCAAGCTCGCCGTCCAGACAATCCACTATGATAATCGTTCGCGCGGCCATGCAGTCCATCCATTCGTGTTGTGCCTTCCGCGGCCACGGAATGCAGTAAAATCAAATAGGTTTGGAATTGTAGCATAAGGGATATCCCGCTACAAATTTAGCGTTATGCTTTTAAAGACATGATTTTCCGCCCGATTTGTTTTATAATCTTTCTCCGGAGCGAGAGAATGGGCGGCGAGATTAAGATCAGGATATTATTGTTCGTGTCGGTGTCGGTGTTTCTGCATGCGCTGCTGTTCGCCGCGCTGCCTAAGAACTTTTCCGGCCCGAACGACAGAGTGGCCGGCACGGTCACTGTCACGGTTAGATCGCAGAAGGCCGCCGAGCAACGCCTCGCGCAACCCAAGCCGGAAGTTAAGCCGCCGGAACCCAAACCGGCGCCGGAATCGAAACCGGTTGTTACTCAGAAGAAACCCGAGCCGCTGAAAAACCAGGAGAAGCCTCGTACGGTTCAGCCGGCGGCCGCCCCGGCGATGCTGCCAGAGTCGGCCGTCACGTCACGCGGCGCGGATTCCGAGGCGAACACTCCGAGCGTTCCCGTCGGCAAGGGAAACGACACCGGCGGAACCGGGTTCACCGACTCGAAAGGCACATCCCGCGAAATCCGCCGCATCGAAACAGGCGAGGCTCCGTCCGCCGCGCCAGCGCCTCCGCCGGTTCAGCGCAAAGTTGAAGTTGAAAAAACCGCGCCGCCCAAGCCCCCGGCGAATGTCGATCTCAACGCTGTGCGCATGGCTTATGCGCGCGCTGTTCGCGAGCGCATCGAATCGCTCAAAGAATACCCGCAGGGCGCTCGCCGCCGGGGACAGGAAGGCGTCGCTTCCGTGCAGTTCACGCTCAACCGCAACGGCAGCGTCAGCGGCGTTTCCATAGCTAAAACCAGCGGCTACGATTCGCTCGACAACGCCGCTCTGGATGCAGTCCGAAAAGCCGCGCCGTTTCAGCCGATCCCGAAGGAACTCGACCGCGACGAATTCGCCCTCCGCGTTTCCATCGTCTTCAAATTAAATCAGGAATAAATCCGGATTCGCCAATAGGACGGCGGATTCGGTATAAAACCGCCTCTTTCGTCATTGCGAGGCGCTTTGTAAGTTTTTTTCCGGCCGCCAACTAAAAATTCCAATTATTGGCATTCCCGGTCTGTCGCAGGCAAATAGATGTTTACGCTGGTTCCTTCGCCGGCTTTGCTTGAGATATCTATCGCGCCGTTGTGGCTTTTGACAATGCCGAGGCTTACGGAAAGGCCGAGGCCGCTTCCTTTGTCCCTGTCTTTTGTCGTGAACAGCGGCTCGAAGATTTTATCTTTAATGCCGTCCGGAATGCCGTGCCCGGAGTCGCTGATCTGAATCAGGATGGAGTGTTCCTGATCGAAGCCGGGCTGTCTTTTTGCTAACTCGCCGTCATGGGGCGCGGCGGAAGCGGAGATTGTCAGCCTGCCGCCGTCCGGCATGGCTTCCGCAGCGTTGAAGCAGATGTTCAGAAGCGCCTGCAGGAGCAGGTTGGCGTCCGCCAACACGCATAAATCGCTTTCCGGCAATTTCGTTTCTATCGCTATATTCTTAGGTATGCCGCCTCTCGCCATATCTGCGAGTTCCGCAATAATTCCGCTTATGGACGCCGGCTCGATGTTCGCTCTCTCGTCTCGGGCAAACGTGAGAAGACGCAGCGTGAGCCGTTGCGCGCGCTCGACCGATTTAAGAATTCTGTCGACATTTTCGCGGTTCACATCGTCCTGCTTCATATTCATGAGCGCCAGCTGCGCGTAGCCGTCGATTACCGATATGATGTTTTTAAAATCGTGCGCCATTCCGCCCGCGAGAAGACCAACAGCCTCCATCTTTTGCGAATGGTTCAACTGATTAATAAGCGCCTCTTTCTCCAATTGCTCTTCTTTTATTTCAGTGATGTCCCTGAGTATGCCCTGAATAGCCGGCTTTCCGCTGATTGTAATCATCGAAGAGGAAACGTGGGCGGGAATGATTCTGCCCGACTTCGTGACGATCTGAGTCTCGACGTCCGGCTGGATTTCGGCGCCGGAATGCCGCGCGGCGTATTTCAAAAAGCCGGCCGAAACGCGCTCTTTGTTCTCGGGCGGATAAAGAATTGAAACGTGGCGGCCGATCAACTCCTCTTTTGCCATACCGAGCAGTTTTTCGGCGCTTTTGTTGCAATTGATAATCGCGCCTGTTTCGGGATCCGCCCAGAAGATGCTGTCTTTTGTGTTTTCAATCAGCAACCTAAGTTCTTCCTCGTTTCTCCTAAGCGTCTCTACATATTTCTTGCGCTCCGTTATGTCTTTCGAAATAATTACGAACGATGTAGGCTCGCCGTCCGCGTTTCTGATTATGCTGGCGGAAAATTCCACCTCGAATTCTGCGCCGTCTTTTTTCAGGCATGTGAATTCCATGTTCTTCGCCGGACCCCGCTCCAACATATCCTTAAGAGTTTCCACTGCGCGAAGACGGTCTTTCGGCGCGATCAGCATAAACCCGCTCTGCCCCACCAGCTCTTCCTTTGATTTGTATCCATGAAGCTTCACTGTAGCGGCGTTACAATCCGTTATAATGCCGGCTATATCCGAAACGGTTATTGCGTCCGGCGACGATTCGAATATTTGCAGCAGCGTCTCCCGGCTTTCGTACAGAGCTTTGCTCTCGGCTTTTCTCAGCCCTATCTGGCGACCCAAACTTTTGCTGGTCGACAGCATTTGTTCTATAAGATCTTCCTGCGTAAGCTGATCGCTCATGGCGCCACTTCCTCTCTGCCCGCAAATAAAGCCGAATGATTCCAGCAATATCTCCTAACTGCTTTGACAGTTTATTAGCTGAAACGGACACATACCTGTCAATAAACTATCAACCACTAAAATTGCTTGTTTGTTTCACGGTTTTCAATATATATGACAAAATCGACAAAATTCGCTTGTGGCGTTAAAATAAAACGCTTTTTGTCCATATTTACCGGTTTTTTTCGAATGTTTAAATTTGAAGCAATTCATATATAATGCACAATTGCAGGGCTGCGGAAACAGCCGCGCCCTAAAACGAAACAGGGGATGCAAAATGAGCGAAAAAATCAAGATCGGGTTTGTGCCGGCCAGCCGGAGCGTGTTCAGTCAGGAATTGGCGGCGAAATCGCGCGCGGAAACGCTTGAAGCGATGCGCGCTGCTGGAATCGAGCCGATCGTGCCTAACGAGGACATGACGCCGCTCGGTTTGGTGGACAGTTTCGATGACGCGGCGGCCGCGGCGGCGCTGTTCCGGCGCGAGAAAGTCAGCGGCGTGATAATCGGCGCGGTGAATTTCGGCAACGAGACGCCGGCGGTGACAGCGGCTGTCGAAGGCGCGGCAGGCAACCCGATTTTCATTTTCGGCTGCACGGAGGAAGGCGAACTGAGCTACAACGGCGACCGCCGCGACGCTCTCTGCGGGCTTCTCTCTATAGCCACCGGCCTGAGGCAGCGGCAGGTAAAATATATGTTCCCAAAAGTGGCGAACTGTTCGCCGAAGGACCCGGATTTCATAGAGGAATTGAAAAATTTCGCGGCCGTCTGCGCCGTCGCCGCGGGCGTGCGCGGAAAAGTGTACGGCCAGTTCGGCCCGCGCCCGATGGCGTTCGAAACCTGCGCGTTCGATGAGCTGTCGCTGCTGCGCAAGTTCGGCATCCGCACGGTTCCTATCCCGCTGTCGGAAATTTTCGGCAAGGCCGCCGCGCTCCCGCCGGCTGACTTCGCAGAAGCGGTCGCGTCCATAAAGGCGACGCTCGACACCGAAGGCATCCCTGATAAAGTCATTGAGAAACTGGCGCGTCTGGAGACGGTATTTCTGGACGCGGCGGAGAACCACAATATGGCAGCGATGGCCGTGCAGTGCTGGGACAGCATGCAGGACGATTACGGCGTGTGCGCATGCTCGGTGATGGCGCGGATCAATGAAGCGCGCGGAATACCGGTCGCGTGCGAAGTGGACATTCACGGCGCGCTATCGATGCACATGCTGGCGCTCGCCACCGGCAACACCGCGATTCTGATGGACTGGAACAACCGGCATTACAAGGAAAAGGACGTGTTCTCCGCATGGCACTGCGGCGTTCTGCCGTCGTGCGTGTGCGATGGCGGCTGCAAGCTGCGCCCGAACGCGCTGACGACGAAGCTGCGCGGCGGCCCCGAACAGGTGACCGGCGTGCTGGACGGAACGTTCAAGTCCGGGCCTGTGACGATGGCGCGGGTGACCGAAACGCCGGAAGGCGCGTGGAAACTGCTGGTGGTCGAGGGCGAAGTCGGCGACTATCCGGGCAACCCGCCGGGCGGAAACGCATGGGTGCGCGTGGCCGGATTCGACAAACTGTATCGGGCGCTGCTGAGCGATTTCCCGCACCACGGCGCAATGGTTCGGGGCCACGCCGGCAAAGCGATAGTCGACGCCGCGAAGTTCCTCGGCCTCGAAGTCGTCGCCCCGCTGCCTCTCAAAGGCGTCGAAATCTGACAACGCAAAACGCTTCTGTCCGCAACACAATTTAACATTGGCTGTATTGCCTGTGTTTACACTTTAATCGAAGAGAATTCCTCGGACTTCAGTCCGGGGTGCCCTCCCTTGGGGGAGGGCTGGGAGGGGGATAAAAAGAAAGGGAATAATCTGATAGAATAGGGATATGAGCGATCATGTGTTAA
>JBAYJY010000067.1:0-23340 GCA_041664945.1 bacterium
GCGAAAAACATTGTCGCTTCAGGAGCCGCGGATAAGTGCGAAATCCAGATCGGTTATGCGATCGGAGTCGCAAAACCGGTTTCAATTCTGATCGAAGCTTTCGGCACTGAAAAAGTCGCGCTCGAAAAACTCGAAAAAGCGGTTCTTGAAGTCTTCGATTTCAGGCCGGCGGCTATCATCGACAAACTGAAACTACGCCGCCCGATCTACACAAAGACAGCCGCCTACGGCCATTTCGGCCGTGACGACTCTGATTTCACTTGGGAAAGTCTTGATAAAGTATCCGCGCTTAAAAAAGCGCTCGGTTTGAAATAATCGATTTAACGTCGTGTCGCGGTTGCGCGGCCGTACAAATGATGAAAATATTAAACGGACGCTCGTCGTCCGTTTTTTTTAGTTTTTTTCTGCCTTATGCGGTTTCGGGATAGCGGTTTTTGATTTCTACAACGAGGTATGGTTTAGGCGCGACAACAATAGTGTTTTCGTTATTGATGTAAGTAATCTTGTTTTTTGCAGTGTCAATTATTCGAGCGCTGACCGGAGAAGGAAATCTAATCGCAGCCTGATCCGGACCCGGAAAGTCCTGAATCAGATTAACAATATGAAAAAAAGAATTCGGCGATTTTTTCCACTCTGAAATATGGATATATGGCGGGCCCTCGACAGTAAAATCGTCCGGAAATTCTTTGAGAGCTCGGACTACGGTTTCGCGAAGCGTTTTCCATCCGGCAGGCGGAAGATAGTTATAGTTCATTGAGCCGACATTTGCTAAAAGCGCCGGCGGAAGGCCGGCGCGGCGGCTGATAGGAAATCCACCGAACAGCCCGCTTCCTCCTCTATAGATTTTCTTTATAATAGCCCGGCCGAACCTGCCAGAGGCAAATCCGGAGCCATTTTCAAAAGCAGTCCTCATGAACTCGGAATCGAGTTGCGTCGCATTCTCCTTCTTCAGGAATTCGGTTTCTTCGCCGGTGTATATTATTTTTGCTCTCTTGAACAAATCGATCAGTCGCTCGTTGCCGGCCGCTCCAATAATGCTCGCCTCAGGCAGAATTATGACGCGGATGTCCGACAAGTCTTCCGCATCAATGTTTTCCTCGGAAATTACCTTGACCGGTATCTGAACTTCAGTCAGCGTTTGCAGTATGCTGTAAAACGCGGCGGTAAAAGGTCCGGGATTCGTCTTCATGATATCCCATGAGAATAAAATCGCCACTCTTGCCACAGGCGCGCTACCTTCATATATGTCAGGGTTTTTATCGAGCCAATTGAAAAGAGCGGCGACTGACTCGCGCTGTTCTTTGTGGCGAGGCTCAGAAATAAAATCGCCGGCGATATCTTTGGCGCCGCGAAATTCACCACAGCGAATGATCGGCGCCGCGCCGCAGCTAAATGAGCCTGCAAATGCAGATGAGATCATAGCGGGAGGCGGAACTATATCATCCGCGGGGCCGAATGGATAGGCTATTGAAGCCGTGATCGGGTTGCTGGACGATGCATATGCCACTTTCAAGCCCGGCGATTCATATAGCAGCCCTTTTTTCGATAGATTGGGAGCGCGGTGATGTTCGAGAATGCAAATGTCAGTTTGCGACAGCGCCCATTCGGGGTCGAGCCCATACATGATGAATGTGGGCAGATATGCCAGATGCGGCGCGATGACGGCGAGCAAAGCGTCCTGTGAGGATGCTGTCAATTTGTTTTTTACCGCGTTTAGCTTTTCCCTAACAACCCCGGCGCGCCAAGTCGCGTATTTAACAAATTTGTCGCTGTTCAATTCAACAGTGTCAGGAATAGGGAAAGGCTTATTGGCGTCTTTTTCAATAAAAGCGCGGAACGCGTCGCGGCAGCGACGGCAACGGCAGCCGGACGGACCTGTGAATTCCCTGTCGATAAATAACGGCGACGCGCCGAAACAGATGGAATCGAGCGCGACGCCCGCCGCGCCGGCGCCAATCGCATCGCCAACCGAATTGCAAATATTTTCCGTCCATTCATCGCTTGTCCAGCAGGCCATCAGCCGGCCTGATGAATGCGAATAATGAATGGTTTTGCCGTTCGGCAATCGGGCGGCCCAAGCAGCGTTTTTGTATGAGCCACGTGGCGCATATGAACTCGGCGTTATCAGCGCGAGCGTTTCGATGCCGAGCGCCGAGGCATCTCGCGTCATGCCGGCGAACCAGTCTTTTTGTGGTTGCCTTTCCTCAGACGGAAATCCGAGATCGAATGGCGATATAATGAAATTTATGTTTGTTTGAGCGAGAATATCAAGGTTTTCAGCGCTCCCTGAATTAAGGATCGCATCAGAATCGACGGGAAGGGGAGCGAATTCTTCACCGATAAGATTCGCCGCGTTTGGGCCGCCCGCGAGGTATGCCGCCCTGAACTCGTAAATCGCCAAACGGCTGTTTATCATTTTCTGATTATAGCCGCCGTTTCCGCATTGCGACAATACAGGTTGGTGTTTTATTAAGCTTCTGGTAAAATTACATTTAATTAAATTGACTGAATTGGCAACGAAGATAATGGCAAAAAAGATTTTCGGCACAATAATTGCGATAATAGCGGTGGCGTCGCTTTCGTATTTTCATTATGTATATCCGATTCTTTTGTCGCCGGCTCTTATATATGTAATCTGGCGGCTGTGGTCAGGCGAAGAACCTTCTTTTGAAGAAATCGCAAATATGAAGTATTCGCCATGTGACGACCGGCGGCCCGATAGAATGCGGCTTGACGGCGACTGGGAATTCCATTGGCGAGGCGTTGATTGGACGCCTATAAAAGCGCCTTCCGATTTGGCGACTGTCAGAGGCCTGAATAAACGCATAAGAAAGCTCTATTTTCGAAGAAAGATTGATATTACTCAGGCATCTCCCGGGAAGAGAATTTTTCTATGCGGCCGCGGATTTGGCGGATCAGGCCATGTTTATCTTAACGGCGACGCGGCAGGCGGCCCGGTTTTCGGTTATCTTCCTTTTGAAATCGAATTGACGCGCCGGAGTGAAAAAGAAACTCCGGACGAATTGCTGATAGTCATAGAGCCGCTCAAAAGCGGCTCCTCTCCAGGACGTGAGCGAGGACTCGCTCCGATTTTCGGGGCGGGCATGTTCCGCGAAATGTTTCTCGAAATACGCGACGGCATGTGGTTCTCAGGCGCCCGGTTGTCGTGCATGGATTATGAATCAAATCCATCCGTTACCATCGAAATGAAAGGCGAGGGCATCGAGTTTCCGATAGCTGTCTCTGTTCAAGTCACTGCGGGCACTGACGGAAAATCTATATTCAACGGCGTTCAAATTGTATCCGGATTCAGCGGAAGCGCGGCTGCTTGTTTTCAACTTCCAGCCGACTCGATTAAAAAGTGGACGCCGGAGAACCCGGTTCTTTATCGTGTCGCGGCGCAGGCGGTATGCGGCGAAATGCGGATTAGCGGCGAATTCACAACCGGTTATTCAGATATCTACCTGAAGGGCGGGAAAGTTAACGCTTGCGGCGAATTGTTAACGCTTCGAGGCGTGAGCCGCAGCGAGCATTTCCCGCCGTACGGAGCGGCTGTTCCCAAATGGGCGGCGAAGAAAGACATTCAGGCAGTTAAAGAAACCGGCATGAACGTTATTTGCTGCTCCGATTATCCGCCGCATCAGGATTTTATGGATGAGTGTGATCGCTCAGGAATATATTTCATTGCCGAATACCCTATGAAATATGCGTGCGGTGTTTTGGGAACTGGAAAAGCCGTTGAGCTGTTCAGGACAGCCGCGTCATACGCGATGGCGCGCCCTTCGTTTTTGTTTTTTATGATTTCCGATGTAGCAGATATAGGGTTGAGAAAAAAGATATGTGATGTCATGAAGGAGGCAGGGGCGGAAGGACGCGTGGTTTTCGCCTCTCAGTCCGGCGCGTATCATGATAAGCCGGAAAACGAGACGTTTTCAGCTTCACGCTTAGATTTGGATTTGTATCGAGTTGATCTAATGGCTGAAGAAATAAAAAGATTTGCAAAAAACGACGCCGGGTTGCTCGCGGTCAATTTTATTGATTCGGCGGGGGGGAGAGAAGACAGGCGAGCGCGCGAATTAAGGAAAGCTGCGTCCGACCTGATTTTGCTGAAGGCGGCGGACGCAGAAAAAGTGGGAGCCCTGATACTTGGCGGGCTTTTTACTTGGGGGATAAGGCAGGGGCTTCTATCCATCAATCGGTCGAAAAAGTCATCCACGGACACAATTCGGGAATATTTGAGAACGAGAGAAGTGGCAGAACCGGATTTTTCAGAATATCACGTTCGCTTGCCACTGAGATTAGTTCCGCTTGCAGCCGCTTTTTTCGTGTTCGCATGGATTGTTATACCTATGACGCGCGGAATGTTCCTGGCCGGACCGCCTACCTATTCGATATTTCACAAGCCTTTGCACTTACTAATTATCGGCGCCGGAATGTTTCCGATTTCAGCATTCTCGATTCCGCTGCTGTTTGAATGGCGGCGCGGTTGGCTGCCGGGAGCGGCGTCGATACTTGGCTACCCGGCAATGTACAATTTGTACAATCGTCATTGGGTAAGGCTGTTGCTGACAATATTTTTCTGCGCATATTTATTATTTGCCGGAATGATGGCTGTTACGCAACTGACCGGCCAGACTTTAGCGGCGGTCGCCACGCCGGTTTTTGCGGCATCTGTTTTTGATGTAGTTTTTCTTGTTTTTATTTTGTATCCGTTAGAGCCGTTGCTTGTGTTTGCTGCATCCGGACTGCTCGGCGGGCTTTATCTCTGCTGGTTTATGCCTCCCGGGGCTGCTTTTTTGTTCGAAGCGATTTGCAGGTTACCGTGGATGATCGTGATCGCATATTTTGAGAAACATGATATTTTCAGACGATAAAGCCGTTAAACCCGCGTAGCTTATAAACATCAAAATATTTTCAAAGGCATCCGGCTAATATTCATAAACGGTTATAATAGTGGTGAGAGACGGTTGAACAGTATCGCATGAAAATTTTGAAAGAACGAATCGTAGAATTCAACAGGGGTGGCTAGACAATGAAGAGTAAGAAAAAGGAAAGCGGAGCGAATGGCGGGGATTGCAAGGGAATTAAAAAGGGTCTACAGGTCAATAGAAGATATCACGGAATAGTGCCGCCGCTGGTTACGCCGCTGAAGACGCCTGAGAAACTGGATCCGGCGGGATTGCGGCGTGTTATAAGACATGTTGTGGACAACGGCGTCCATGGAGTGTTTGTTCTCGGCAGCACTGGCGAGTTCCCGTCGCTCACTCAAAAAACCAAGGAACAGGTGGTCGAGATAACGGTCGAGGAAGTTAACGGAAAGGTGCCGGTATACGTAGGCGTAAGCGATCCGAATTTCACACAGTTGGCGAGGAACGCAGCGTTTGTTAAAAAAGCAGGCGGCGATGTAATAGTGTGCCAGCCGCCTTTCTATTTTCCGCTCGGAAACGACGAACTGGTTGTTTTCTACGAACGGCTGGCGGAGCGCGCCGAGTTGCCGATTATCCTCTACAACATTCCGACGCTGACAAAAGTTTGCCTTTCGCACGAGGTCATTGCGAAGGTTAGCCAGAATCCGCAAATCATAGGCCTGAAGGACAGCCAGGGAGACATGAGTTATCTGCAGACCATGCTTGGATATTTCAGGGAGAGGCAGGATTTCAAAATATTCGTCGGCGTTGAGACGCTTATAGCCGAGTGTGTGCTGTTTCATGCGCATGGAGCGATTCCCGGCGGGGCAAATGTGGCTCCGAGGCTTTTTGTCGATTTGTATGAAGCGGCTTTGAAGCGCGATTTCAAAACGATTGACAAGCTACAGTCTCAGGTAATGCGCCTGAGCGCTATATACAGACACGGGCGGTTCTGGAGTTCATATCTTAAGGGGCTGAAAGCAGCTCTGTCCGTTATGGGATTATGTCAGGATACGCTCACGGAAACTTTTGACAGCTTCCATCCGGAGGCGATCGAGGCGATAAGAGGCGAGTTGAAGGAACTGGACTTAATTTAACCCCGAATCGGCAATAATGATTCGGATGCAAAAGGAATCGCTATGTCCCAGATAGGTTCGATGGGGTTGATATCGCGGACGGTGACAGCGCCTGACTCCGAATTGCCTTCGGGCGCCGCCGGCCTTCACGTAGTGGAAAAAGGCTCCGGAAGCAAAGCGATCATGTTCATTCACGGACTCGGCGCTGACCATTACGAATTCATTCATCAGATCAGATATTTCAGCAATCGGTATCGCTGCATCGCTTTCGACCAGCGCGGTTTCGGCCGCAGCCCGGCCACCCACAACATGAGCATAGAACGCTCCGTATGGGATACACTCGCGCTTGCGGACCATTTCGGACTCGACCGCTTTATTCTTATGGGGCATTCGCTTGGAACAATGGTCGCATTTGATTTCGCTGCGCGTTTCGGCGAAAGACTTGAGAAACTAATAATTGTTTCCGGTTCGCCTGCTATTCGCGAGAGCCGCGGCACATACGCCGGACTAAGGGTTTTACCAAATTTGGAAAAATTATTCGATGACCGGCAGCGCCGCTTCATGGGAAATGCTGTCGCATTCAACATAGGCGCATTTGGGCTTCGAACTTCGCCTGATGTCCTTAGACATTACACGCGCGAAGACCCATATGTTTTCTCTGACAAATATTTTTCCACGTGCATGAAATACATGAAAGAAATAGCCGATTTTGACTGCCGCTCGCGTTTGCGGCGCATAACCGTCCCGACGCTTGTCGTTCACGGCGCGCTTGACCTAGGGATTTATGCTTCTACGGCGCTAACGGCAGCTACTCGCGTGCCCGGCGCGAAATTATTTATTTTTCCCACCTGCGGCCACTCGCCAAACATTGAATCTCCCGGTAATTTCAACCGTGTTGTCGAAAAATTCATCAAAGGATAAATTATGAGCAAACTGTATTTTTTTCCTTCGATGCTTCTACTTATAGCCATCGCGGTTTTTGTCGCTATTAATCCGTCGCCTGCTACAGTTAATTTTTTCTGGTCGGCGGAAATAAAGACAACAGTGGCGATTTTAATTTTATGCTCAGTCGCTATCGGCGCGGTTTTTATCGCTTTGGTTGATCTCGCGAGGCAGATTAAAGTGTGGCGCGAACTGAGGCAATTGAAAGCTAAACTTAAAACAGCGGAAGAAGAGCTTAAGCTTTTGCGCGCTAAATCATCCACTGACTCAAAACCCTCGGAACAGAACAGAATATAAGTTTTCGCGATTGGCTATGCGCAAATATTGCGCTGGCGGCTGAACGCTCGATTTCAGTATATATCCCAATGCATCATATTCTGATCTGTCAATCGTTTTTATCAGGGAATTTGCCTTCCGGCGGTTTGGAACTCTTACCTTTTCCGAATGTAATTGATTTTGTTGGACATACGCCGATGCATGTTCCGCATGAGAAACAATCCGGTATTGTTTCCCGCTGTTTGAGAATTGCGTTCATGACGTTAGAGGGGCATGCTTTAGCGCATGATTCACATGCGACGCAAGTGTCATAATTCACTTTTATACGGTTGACGCTTATTTTTTCGAATATCCATCCGATAAGGCCAAATGGACAGAACATATGACACCACGGCCTGTATACGAATAAGCTCGCCGCGAGTATGGCAAATATAAAAGCGATGCCTACAGTCTTGAGGGACAATGGGCTGAATATGGTGAACGGATCGATGGGCTTTATGATGTCGAAAGACCAACCTGCCGCAATTATGGTGAATACAGTAAAAAACGCTATTCTGATTCCATTTGTGATGCGAAATGGAATTTTTATCTGTCGGATTATGCCGCTTTTGTCAGAAGCTTTCCTGTTTATGCGAAAGATGAGTTCCTGGAGGGTTCCGAATTGGCAGCCCCAAGCGCAAATGAATTTGTTCGCGAGTATCACCGAGATCAGAAAAACAGCGAGAGCGATCATTCTTGGAGGAAAAATGATTCTCTCTCGTCCGAATAGAACAATAGCATCTTTTACCGTTCCCATAGGACTTGGATCTGGCCCGAAGATAATGCCAAATAAGAGAACTGCTGATGCAATGAAGGCGAGTCTGATCTTTGGCGTTATGCGGCCGGCGCGAAGCAGTATGAAAGCGAATACAAGGGAAACGAGCCACAGAGCGAATTTCCCGAGTATTTTCCGCCAGTTCTTCGACGATTCCTCAGTCCGTATCGCAGCTATTTTCCTGAGTTTTGCCTCAGCCTTCGTTGACGGAATGCCAAGCGCCGAGAGGGGTTTGTCAAAATCGCTCTTTTCCTGCAAGTTGAACGCTTTCTTAAGAAGCCGGGGCTCGAATCCGTATGTAGTTGCGATATCGCGACTTGTTGTGCCGCCGGTCAATTTGATGCTCAGAGCAGGTTTCTTTAGCGTCCCGGCATCCTTTCTGAGAACAACTGAAAGCGTTGTCACAAAGACGCAGACCAAAAAGAACGTTAATGTTACGCGGAGAATGTTTTTTGCTTTCATGTGTCTAATTATAATCGCTCCTCGAATAATCACAAAATCTGCCGCTGCTAATATCTTTTAAAGGAAAGTATAAAGAAAACCGTAATGATTTTACAGAATGGCAGGAATTGCGTGAATGTGAATTCGAATGAATAAGCATGTTTTTTGAGCGCAGATGCTGTTATACTATGTTGGCATTTTGGGAATTGATTTAAGGGCCGGGGAAGAGTTCGAGGTGAAGGAATTGGCGAGACTGCTTAAAACACACGCTGAGCATCCGGATATCCGTCTGATACGGAAAGCCGCGGAGGCTCTAAAAGGCGACAAGCTGATTGCGTATCCAACGGATACGGTTTACGGGCTTGGCGCTAGCCTTTTCAGCAAAAAAGCGATTGAGAAGATTTATATGCTCAAACCGCATAAGAAGAAAAAGCCGCTCACATTTGTCTGCGCTGACTTAAAGGATATCAGCCGTTACGCGCAGGTCTCGGACGCGGCATACAGGATTATGAAAAAACTCGCGCCCGGCCCATACACGTTTATCCTGAACGCGACGCGCGAAGTGCCGCGACTTATGATGACTCCGCGAAAAACGGTTGGCATCAGGGTTCCTGACAACGAGGTCTGTCAGGCGATTATCGCCGAGATTGGAAATCCGATCATAAGCACGACAGCGATGTCCCAGGACCGTGAATACCTGGACGATCCTGACGATATCATGGACAGCCTCGGCCACGCGCTCGAATATGTTATCGACATCGGCCGTCTGCCGTATGAACTGTCCACCGTGATTGATCTGACTGACTGCGACACGCCTGTCATAATCCGGCAGGGCAAAGGCGATATTTCAGGAATAATTTAATAATACTTCGCTTGTTTCATAGAACGGTTCTTGCAGAAAAAACCGCGGCTTGTAAAAGCCGCGGCCGCATTGTGCCTGCTCAGCGATCATGCTTATTTTTCCGCATCTTTATTCTTATCTTTTTTTAACTTCTGGTTGATCTTGCCATAATCCTGATATATCAGATCATAAACAGGCGACTGGATTTTCTCATCTTTATTTAGCGAGTCGACTATATATGGGACGAGAATGATGATGAGTTCCTGTTCGTCCATGTAATCCTGTTGTCTGCGGAACATGCCGCCAACGATCGGGAAATCGCTTAAGAACGGCACTTTCTTCACCCGTGTTTTGTTCTCTCTGCGAATCAGGCCGCCAATTATGACTTCCTCGCCGTTTTCTACTCGAACGATGGAATTCGTCTCGCGCACAATAATGTTCGGAAACGCTTCTTTGGGCGGTCCGCTTCCAGCGTCGCCCACAGTTCCTGAAATGTTGGTGCCCATCAGCGAATCTATCATTCCGAAAACGCCGTTCGTCGCGCTGTCTTTATAGTTCATTTTGAATTCTGATTCGATTTCGCTTAGAGACGGATGCAGCAGGAGGCTGATCTGGTTTGTATCCGGGTCAATCCGCGGAAGAACGTACATGCTCATCCCTATGTGCCGGTAATCGACTTGTGTCGCTGTTAGATTAATCCCGTCTTTCACTTCGACCGAGGTCGATTCGATTGGTATCTCTTTGCCGACGCGTATTATAGCCGGTTGCCCGTCGAGCGTGGTAATGGTCGGATTATTGATAATCTTCGCCTTCTGGTCGAGTATGAGCGCATGAATGTCGGCATAGAGAGTGCTCGAACTGGTTTCAAGAACTTTGCGGGAAGCGACGCTCATCTTCAGCGCTCCGTTCGCCATGTCGCCGGAGAAGATTGCTGTTCCAAATTTTCCGAGACTCGGGAACCGGATGTTGTCCGCGCCTATATCGCGAATATTGTTTCTGTCGACTTCAAGAACGATTGTCTTGATTATCATTTGTTTCGGGGCGACGTCGACCAGCTTAACTACTTTTCTAATTTCTGTTATTACCTCTTTGTCAGCTTTCACAAGGAGAAAATCTTTTCTCGCGGTAACGACCTGCTCGTTGGGCATGTCACGATTGGTCCAGTTCTTGTCGCCGCCAACGGCAAGCGAACTCGCCGCTTCCGGGTGCATTGGGCCGACGTATGCCTTAACAACTTCAGGAGCCGGGTGGAGGTCCATTGAAAGAAGGATGTCTCTCATTGTATCCGCGTCCACATAACTTAAATGAATTTTTTCGATCTGAATCTCGCCGCTTCCGCCTGCGTTTTCCTCAGAGTCCTTTGAAACCACCCGGAAAGAGCCGCCGTTTCGGAAATATGTCAGTCCGTACGCTCCGAGAAGGTCCGATAACCCGGCCTCCATGGATTCCTGCTTGAACGAATATGTTACATATATATCTCGCATTCCGCTTTCAACCGATGTATCAACATACACCGCGCTCCCTGTTTTATCGGCGAGTTCTTGAAGAACTCGAGATAGCGGCGCATTTTCCGCTTTCAGAGAGATTAAGCCGCGATTATCGTTTGACACTTGAATGTCAATGGCGCCTTGGCTGTCTGATGTTCCGATCCGTGAAATCGGTATGTCATTTTTATCCGAACGCGGTGAGTTGGGCGACCGAGACGATGTATTTTGCTTTTTATCAACAGGCGCCGTATTTTTTGTGTCGTCTTTCTTTGACGAATCAACAGCGTCTTGTATTTTTTGCGTATTGACATCATTTAGGAATTTATCGTCGGTTTGGACTTTCTTATATTTTTTAATAATATCGCCGCTTGCATGCATAATAAAGTCGCCGACTTCCGGTCGCCGGCCGCCTATGTTTTGCTCGACTACGCAATATACATATCCGTTTCGCGAGAAACTCACCCGGCCCAGCGCCACCGGCGTTTCCGAGTCGCCTGTCACATACGCATAATCACCTGTGTTGTAATCATCGATAATTGTGGCCATAAACGAAAACGCATTGTCGTATGTGTTTCTTACGGTCGGCGTAGCTCCAAAAACTATAGCCATGCCGAGAAACATAAATATTGCCAGAACCAATCCGATTTTGTTCCGCACTTTATCCTCCTGATATTTAAACATTATTGATAGGCTAATTTCACATGAAAACTATCACACTTATATCCATTATGTCAAGTTTATTGATTTACGGAACACAAAACGCATTAAGAACCATTATTCTTTTATTGATAATGAAAAACTGCTGTGTTATCATTTCCCGATTGATAAGGGGCATTTAATTATGTTGAATGGCAATGGGAACGGACAAAAGGGAAGGCGGCGGGAGTTTTATAACCGCTTTCATGAAACATATTCGCCGAATCAGTTCGACAATTCCGACATATGGGTCGGGAACATGACTTGTTGCGTTGACGACGAGCCTTGCCAGGCGCCGCTGGCAAGAGTCTTCATCGATATGGAATATCCGCATGCGGCGGTGTTTGTCAGGGTCAGCGTTGAATTGTACATGCGCGGCGTGACCGACTCAGGCCCAATCGAGGACAATGAACTTGATGTCGCTTTATGGACGGATGTGGACCGCCATGGTTTTGTAGACGAAAAAGGAATGCACTATCCGGATTTTGGTTATCTTGTCCCGATGAAACCAGCGCGGGGTCCTGACGGCGAGGCTTTGCGTAATGGCAACAACGCTGTTTTTGTCTCGGAGCCGGTCCCGATCTTGAAAACCGGCGTGTTCAGTTATACCGTCGATTTTTCCGCCGATGATTACCCGTTCAACAGTCCGGTAAAAAAATGGATAGCCGCAAACGAAATCTCTCTTGTTCGCGACGGCGTGATCGTTTCAAGTCCTGAGGATATTCTTAACTGCCCGTCTCTGATGGAAATTTGCGTGCGTAAATATGGCGCGAGCATTGAAAACGGCGGCTTTATAAGCGGCAAACTCAAGAACGTTACTCGCGACTTGGACAACATTCCTGTCGACACGCTTTACCTGCTTCCGATATTCGAGCCCGGCGTTGGCGACATCATAACCGGAAAAGACGTCAGAAAAGGCGAACTCGGCAGCATATATGCCGTCAAGGATTTTTTCAGACTCGACCCGGCAATCTGTTCGGCGCCGGAGGAAGTCGATTTCAAGGAGTTTTTATCTCAAGGCCTTATCACCGACTACGACCTTGTAGACATTCTTGAAGAAAAGCAAACTGCGGTAATCCAACACGTATCCGATTTCGGCCATTTCAAAACCAACGCAGAAATTGTTAATTTTCTCGGTCGGGACAAGACGATTCAGCTTATCGGACGGGCGGAGCTTCGCGAACTCGTAGCGGAAGCGCACAAAAACGGCAAAAAGATTATTTTTGATCTCGTGCTTATGCAGACAAGCCGGGACAGCAAGCTCATAAACGAACATAGGGATTGGTATGCGCTCGATGAAGAAGGATCGCCGAAGATACATAAAATTGCATGGCTCGTCTATTCGGATGTCGCGCTCTTCGATCTGCTTTTTAACAGGCCGCTTCAGAACTATCTAAGTTCGATCGCGCCGTACTGGATTCGAACTTGCGGGCTGGATGGCGTGCGCATCGACGCAAGCCAGACCGTCGACCGCATGTTCCTCAAACAAATAAAGAACCGCATTAATGATGTAAAACAGGACGCTGTCGTGCTCGGCGAAACTCTTTGTCCTGTCTGCGAATCAGTCGACATACCAACCGATATTATCTATTCGCTTCTCGTCGACCATCACGTTCACATAGAGCGCGCGGAACCTTACTACGACCTGTTCGAAATGTATCATCACACTTTTCCTTTTCGCACTCACGCGATCGCTTATTTCGAGAATCACGACAGCGAACGCGCCACGGCTCAATGGCAAAAGCATTTTTCCGAACTGCTCTCCTCAGATAAAGATGCTCTCGGCTACTGGAAAGATCAGGCTGCTAAATCAGCAGCCGACCCTGCTGTTATCATGTCGGCTCTGAAGAATTTGCAATGCAGCTTAATAAATATGATTTCAGGATCAGTGACAGGCGTGAATTTCTGCTACGCGTTGGAAAATGGCACAGACTTCGGAGAAATGACTCGGACAGATTTCGAGAATCCGAAGCCGCTGGATTTTTCCTTGCGCGAGAAGGGGCCGAACGCCATCCTTCGCAAAGCTTACTGCTCGCTTTACAAACTGAAAAAGAAACTTGAGGTAATTCGGACCGGGCGCGTTTATTATCTGAGAAACAATCTTGAGCCTGATCAGGATGACCGTGTTTTTGCCCTTTTGAGGCACGATGGCGAAAAAAGATTGCTGTTCCTCGCTAACCTTGATCCTGAGTCGAAAAGGATTGCGAGATTTTCAATTGATTTCCTTAATCTAAAACCACTGAATCAATATCCTTTTAAGGCGTTATACGATACGTATGAGACATTTGGTTTGAAGGAATTGCCGCGCCCTGAAATTCTGCAGGGCATCGAGCTTGCGGCTGGTAAAGCGGCAATAGCGCTTATGCCTCTCCAGTCACTGCTGATTACGTTCTAATGTATTAATATTATTTATAATTACATACATAAATATTCGTTAATTAAAGAAGGTTTTGCGTGAAGCATGTAGTGATGGGAACAGCAGGGCACGTTGATCATGGCAAGACGTCACTGATCAAAGCGCTCACCGGAATTGACTGCGACCGCCTCGTTGAAGAGAAGGAGCGCGAGATCACGATAGACATCGGGTTTGCGCACATGCCGATGGGCGGCGGCAGAATGATCGGAATTGTCGATGTTCCCGGACACGAGCGGTTTATTAAAAATATGCTCGCCGGCGTCACCGGAATCGATTTCGTCCTGATGGTTGTAGCCGCTGACGACGGTGTTATGCCGCAGACGCTCGAACACCTCGAAATTTGCAGTTTGCTGCATGTTCAAAAAGGCATTATCGCTATCACTAAAACTGATCTCGTCGAGCCGGATTGGGCGGCGATTGTGTCGGACGACGTGGAGAAAGCCGTCACAGGCACTTTTCTTGAGGGCGCGCCGATCATTCCGGTGTCTTCGACGACCAAAGATGGGATAAAAGCGCTGGCGGATGCTATAAAGCAAATGGCTGATACAGTGCGGCCGCGCGACGAATGGGGCCCCGTGCGCCTGCCGATCGACCGGGCGTTTGTAATGAAGGGGGCAGGAACAGTCATTACAGGAACTTTGGTGTCTGGAACACTTGCGCTGAGTCAAGAACTTGTGTTGCTGCCTGAGGGACGCGAAACGCGCGTGCGCCAACTTCAGGTTCACGGAAGCAAACAGGAGGAGGCTGGCGCTGGGCAACGCGTGGCCGTGAATCTTTCCGGCGTGGAAGTCGCTGATCTCAAACGTGGAGATTCGCTTGCCGCGCCCGGGTTTTTGAATGTAACCCGAATGATTGATGTCAAAATCCGATCTGTGAGCCGTCTCGCGAAACCGGTTGCGAATAGGACGCGCGTTCGGCTGTACATAGGAACACAGGAGATAATAGGGCGCATAAAATTTATCGACCGAACGGAACTTGCGGGAGGCGAAGAGGCATATGCGCGGCTGCGGCTTGAAACTCCGGCGGTGTGCGCGCGTCGCGATCTGTTCATTTTGCGAAAATTCTCGCCGCTGGAAACAATTGGAGGCGGAATGGCGCTCGATCCTCGTCCGAACCCAAAGCGACGAGCCGATTCCATGATACTCGACGAATTAAAACGAAAAGAGCAGGGCGCCCCGGAAGAAGTCGTGGAGCAGGCGGCAGCCGATTTCGGTTTCACGCCGGTTTCACAAAAAGATATTGTAAAAAAAGCGAATCTCGATCCGCAGGAAGTCGCTTCCATTGTCGGCAAGCTCATAGAGGAAAATATACTTGTAGCAATACCGAACACTGATAAAGTAATCACGCAGGCGGCTTTAGAGAGGCTGAAGACGCAGATGCTCAGCAGGTTGCGCGAGTATTTCGCGCTGTTCCCGAAGAAGCCTTGGGTGTCGCAGCAGGAAATCAAATCAAAATATTTCGGAAAAGAAGATGTCAAAGTAATTGAATTAGCCGCGGCTGGGCTCAAAGAGTCCGCAAAGCTGGCGGTCAGCGTTTCAGGGCGCGGACTGCGCCACACCGAGGGAAGCGAAAGCATATTAAAAGAGGAAGAACGCCTGCGGCTCGAGATCGAGCGGGTTTATGTCGAAAATAAATTGAATGCCCCTTCGCAGCAGGAACTGCCGTCGTTTGTTCACTCTGAAATTCTGGATGTGAACGAGGTATTTCAGTCGCTTGTAGATTCCGGGGCGCTGATCAAACTGGCGGCGAACGCATGCATACATCGTGACTCCGCTCTGGAAGCGAAAAAGTCGATAGTTGATTTTATTCAAAAAAAAGGTGAAATTACTGTTGGCGATGTGCGCGACATGCTCGGCACTTCGCGAAAGGTGGCGGTTCCGCTGATGGAGTATTTCGACACACAGCGGGTAACCTGCCGTAAGGGCGACAGCCGGACGTTATATCCGGAACGCGATTAGAAAACTATCTTTGCGGCGATTTCAGCCGGAGACTGGAGCGTGAATATTTTGTTCGGATTGAAAATAGGCGAACTGCTTTTGATTTTAGTGGTTGTAGTTTTTATTTTCGGGCCGAAAAGAATCGGTTCGCTGACGCGCTCGTTGGGCCGCACATTCTTTCAATACAAAAAAACTGTGAACGACATCAAAAGCGACCTGACGCTCGATCCTGCTGAGAAAAAAGATCCTGAAAATAAAGTGTAACCGCGCAATCGAAGTTATTCTGCGGAATCAATCGTAATAAAGCTTTGTTCCCGGAGGGGCGTATTTTTTAATAAACGCTTTCTCCTCATCTTTCCAATGCCCTTTTTTCACCATATCTGATATCTGTCGAGTGCGTTCGAGATCCGCGCTTTCGAACGGGGCGAAGTGACCTTTCAGCATCGCGAATACAAATCCGAATTCTTTGAAATCCTTGTCTTTGTGGGCTTTGAACAAAACGGAACTCAGCTTGGTTGCGAAGCTGTCCGGAATTCCGCGCCGGACGAGATAAATCCAGTTGTAATCGTTTTCGACGCAGCCGACAGGCACGATTTTTATGCCGCCTTCGACTCCGGGAAGCACAATCCGCATCGTGCTTGGGAGGTTTGCGAATGTGTCGATCTTCCCTGAAAGGAGAGCTTGTATCCAGATTTTGTAGTCAGTGTCAGGGTAGTACTTCATCTCGCCGAAATATTTTTCAACAGGCATGTCGAAACCATTGTCATGAAGAACGAGTCGAGAATGATAGAGGACGTTGCCGCCCCACTTTTTCCCTTTAAGGCCGGCAACCTTTGTGATGTTGTCGCCCTTACGGACGTAGAAGCATACCGAAGAGTGGGTTTTGTTGTCGATTGTCATCGTGGCGATAGGCCGCGCCAACTCGTCGACCCGTTTTTGGTTCTCCGTGTAAACCATCGAAGGAATATAGCTGAAGTCGGCTTCCTTCTTCTTGAATTTCGAGAGAGTCAGTTCGAGCCTGTTTTCATTCGGTTTCAGGTTGAGTTTGTCGATGACAAACGGCTGCCCGAGTTTTTTTGTGATGATTTCGGCGAGTCTTTTCATCAGGCTTTCCGTCGACTGGCCGGCCATGATCTGATCGGCCGGAAAAAGGAAGTGAATGGTCGGCGGCAGATCCTCGGAAACGGTTCTCGAAGCTGCGATGAAAAGCGCGGAGCAAAATACAAGCATCGCGATTGATGCAACAAATCTTTTCATTGAGTGACCTCACATTTTGACGCGGTATCGGTATTTCATGAACATTTCAATGTTGTGCATCTCTCCGTCCGGGGCATTGCCGCTGAAGAAGAGCGGCGGTTTGAAACCGGCGGCGTGGAGTTTTTCGACCGCCTCGGCGGTAACAGCATGAAGGATGAACGCGCCGGTTATCGTCGAGAGCGGCCCGAATGGAGTGATGACGTCATCGAGTTTCAGACAAGCGTCGCCGATTGGTCCTGCGTTATCGATGACAATATCAGCTATCTCGAACAGCCGTTTGCCGCCCGGATGTCGGGAGAGCACTGATTTTGCATGCGTCAGCGACGTCACAGCGATAGTTTTCATTCCGCGCTTCCTGCCTTCCATCGCCATCTCGATTGGAACCGCGTTCCGGCCGGACTGCGAGATAACTATCAGCGTGTCCTTTTTGCTCGTCTCGATATTCGCGAGAATCGTAGCGGCATAGCCCGTCATGCGTTCCATCGCGGTGCTTTTACGCACTCCCTCGTGAAGCATAAGGTTTGTTTCGAGGATCGGATTCAACGGAGCGAGTCCGCCAGCGCGGCCGTACATCTCCAGAGCGAGCAGGTGTGAGTGGCCGGTGCCGAACACGTGTATCAGCCCGTCGTTCATGATCGTCGTCGCGACAGCATCCGCGGCGAGCATGATGTTTTCTTTTTGTGTCTCCACTATCTTTTGGAGCGCTTCTGTCGTTTTCTCGAAAAATTGTTCGATCATATTTTCCTCCGTCGCCCTGCGGGCTGCCGTTTAAGAGGCCCGAGCGGCTGTAATTGTCATTTCAACACTCTAATACTACGCGCGCGCTGTGTAAACACGGAATGCCGCAATGATAAACGGCGGATAAAACCATTTCGTGGGAATTATGCGGGTTAACGCTGTCAGCCGGCCATCGGTTCGAGCATTTCGGCGGCGGTTTTAAGATCGGCCTTGTCGCCGCTGTCGAGATATTTGTTCATAGCTTCGGCGGCCTTCGAACAATCGTACAAATGCTTCTTGCCTTTCTCGCGCGATGCGCCGATTGTCACCTTCAGGCTGAACGGCGCCATGGGGGGCTCCTTCATCTTCGCGATTTTCTTGTTCATAGCGTCGAACGCGCTTTTGATTCCGGCAAGCTCGGCGTGAAGCGCATCTTTTGATGACGTTATTTCGTCGGCTGTCGCCACTGCGATTTTGTTGTACAAAGCGAACAGCGCAGCGGCCTGCGCCGGCGCTTCGTCTCTGATAATTTTCTTGAGTTCCCCGAGCAGCTTCATTGTATTGTCGAAATACGCTTCGGAATTCTTATATTTTTCTTCTTCTTTAGTCTTTTTGTTTCATCTTTATTAAAACAAACTCTTACATATAATTCGTCATTGCGAGGAACGCAACGTTGTTAGCCTGCCCCAGCATGTGTTAGACGGGGCAGCAATTGGGAACAATGAAAGCCGTCTTTGCGAGGAACGCAGTGACGAAGCAATCCCGATCTCAATTCCCATCACTATCATTATCTACGCGTCCCTCTTAACAAGAAACGCGCCTTCGCTCGGGCAGCCGGTCGCGCATAGTCCGCAGCCCATGCACTTCTCGCTGTCGACAGTTGATTTTCCGTCGGCTACCTTGCGTGCCGAGAAATGGCACCTTTTCAGGCACTTCTCGCAGCCCGTGCAATTGTCTGTCGTCATAGCCACGAATTCGGATCGCGTCACCATCTTGTTCCCGAACGCGATCAGCCCGCGAAGCCCGACGCAGCAGCACGGGCAGCAGTTGCAGATCACATAGTAGGAATCGTCGTCGCCGACCCGAATCAACTCGTGAACCAGCCCGGCGTCCTCAGCTTTCTTAATGACATCGCGTATCTCTTCGCGAGTAACTTTTGCCACATGGCCGCGGTCCATCAGGTCCAGCCGGTTCTCGCCGAATCCGAGATGAATGCAGGTGCTAGTCGGAGCGTCGCAGTTTTTGAACGTCGTGCGACACCAGCACACGCCGATACCGATCACGTTTGACCGCGAAATGAGTTCCTCGAATTCCTGATAGGGCAGAATCTCAGTCTTATGATGAATTGCCTTTTTAATGGGGACGACACGCGTGCCCCAGTTGAGTTCCGAGCCGAGCAATCCAATTCGCCTGAACATTTCGGCGTCCGTGTCGGTTTTCACAGTTTCGCGTGTGGCTTCGAGCAGAGGCACTTCGGTAATGCCCATCATGAACGCATAAAGACGGTTCCACCATAGCGGATTGAAAACGAGTTCCTTAGGCACTATAGCGGCCGCCGCTGCGCCGTCCGCCGCCAGCGCCGGAGTCGTCAGGGCAGTAAAACTGTTCAGACTCGCCAACGCCAAAAGCGCGGTCCACATCGTGTCTTTCAGAAATTGTCTTCGTGAAATATTGCCGTCAGAATCTTGGAATTCGATATTCATTATCTCTTCCGTTGCCTTTAAGTTCTCGTTTTAACGATCATAGCTTTTAACTGTCATGATTCTAATTCGGCGGTTACTTCGAGTCAAATGTTGCGCGAAGATCATTAAATTGATCGGGATTAGATGTGAGAAGATAAAAGGCGAGATGTGTTTTTGATCCAATAGTTTCTGAATCAAACCGGCAGGGTGCGGTTTTTGTTATAGATGAGGCGTAGGCCTTCGAGAGTGAGGAGCGGCTGAACCTCGTCTATGGTTTCGGAGTCGCCGGCGATGAGGCTGGCGTAGCCGCCGGTGGCGATGACTTTCGGATTGCATTTTATTTCTTTTTTCAGGCGGCGGACTATCTCGTCCACTTGGCCCACGAATCCGTAGTAAATGCCGGACTGCATGGCCTCGACGGTGTTGCGGCCGATGAGGTGTTCCGGTTTCTTTACTTCGACGCGCGAGAGCTTGGCGGCGGCGCGGAAGAGCGCTTCGATTGAGATTCCGATTCCCGGCGCGATGCATCCGCCGAGGTAGTCTCCGGCCTCGTTTACATAGCAGAACGTTGTCGCCGTTCCGAAATCGACGACGATCACGGGCGTTCCGTATAGAGCGATCGCTGCGACTGCGTTAACAATGCGGTCGGCGCCGACTTCGCGCGGGTTTTCGTATTTGATGTTCATGCCGACCTTCATGCCCGGCTCGATGAACAGAGTTTCGGAGTTGAAATATTTGCGCGCGGTGACGCGGAGAATGTCGGCGAGCGGCGGCACTACGTTGGAAACGATAACGTCTTTGATTGATTGCTGCTCGATACCGGAATACTTGAGCAGAGAAATTATCTGCTGACCGTATTCGTCGGCGGTGCGTGTCAGCGCTGTTGAAACGCGAAAGTGAGTTTTCAGGTTTTCGCCTTCAAAGACGCCGACAACGATATTTGTATTTCCGACATCGAGAGCAAGAAGCATTGGGACACCCCGGTAACGGACACAAAGCGTCCGGGACTGCGTTTCCACAAGAGCGGAAACGATCATAATACATGGCGGGATGAGATATCCCGTCTTAAACAGAGAAGAGCATACTGATGTCGAGCGCGTCCGGCGAATGAGTCAGCGCGCCGACTGATATAATATCGACTCCCATTGAAGCTATGTGGGAGATATTAAGCGTGTTCACGTTTCCGGAAACTTCAACGAGCGCCCGGCCGCCGATCTCTTTAATAGCGTCTTCCATTTCGATCAGCGACATATTGTCGAGCATGATGATATCCGCGCGGGCTTCGAGAGCCTCGCGCACTTCGCTGATATTTCGTGTCTCGACTTCGATCGGAATCTTTTCGTTTTTCGCGCGAACTCGGCGCACGGCTTCGGCGATCCCGCTCGCGAGGTCGATATGGTTGTCTTTAAGAAGAATAGCGTCGTGCAGGCCCATGCGATGGTTTTGGCCGCCGCCCATCCGGACAGCGTACTTTTCGAGCAGCCGCATGCCCGGCGTAGTTTTGCGCGTGTCTTTAACTGCGGCTTTCGAGCCTTTGACAGCGCGCGCCATTATATAGGTGAAAGTGGCGATGCCGGAGAGTTGCTGGAGGAAATTCAGCGCCACGCGTTCGGCGGTTAGCAGCGAAGCGGCGCGTCCGCGCGCTTCGGCGATGAGGGTTCCGCCGCGAACGAGAGCGCCGTCCTCGACGAGCGCCTTGAATTCGACAGATGGATCGAGTTCCCGGAAAACAGCTTCCGCAACGGGCAGGCCGGCGATCACGCCGTCTTCTTTCGCGGTGATCTTTGCCGTTCCCTGTATGTCGCCTATGTCAAGATATTCCGTTGTTATGTCGCCGCTGCCGACGTCTTCAGCGAGCGCGCGGCGGACGAGGTCCATATATATTTCAGGTTGCAGACTCATGTTCCGATTTTTACCTTCGATGTGATCTTTTTGAGAGCTGCGATAGCCGACAGATAGGCGAGGGCGCTCGTTTTAGGATTCGTTGGCGACGGTTTGTTCTCTACGCGCATTGTGAGGCTGCCGAGCGGAGAAACGAGCCGGACTTCGTGAGTGTTCACCGCGATATGCGGATCGGCGATTATCCGGACAATCATCTTGTCTTTAGCCGCAGAGGCAAGAGCGATTGTCGTCGATACGTTGATATTTTTCGGGAAACAGCGGATCGCTTCCACAGGAGAGCCTTCGAAAACCGTCAGCGGTTCCGTCAGGCCATCGAGGGAGACGCCTTTTTCGTCGAGGTAGGGAGTGCCGCGCAGGCCGGCCGGCGGTTTGATTGTCGTCAGCGTGAGCGACTCGATGTCTCCGGCGCCAGCGAGCGCGAGAATGCCGTCAATTCCGGCGACAGCGCCTGAAGGGATATAGAGTGATGAGGCGCCAGATTCGAACTTTTCGAAATGCTCTGGTTTCAGCCCGCCGACGCTCATGACGAGCAGGTCGATACCGGCTTTGGCGCAGAGATCGATAAGCGGAGCCACAGCGCCGCCGCCTGCCGCCTCAACAGCCATATCACACTGAGCGACGAGGTCTTCCATAGACACAATCGCCGGTTTTTTGCCAATGGAACTGGAAAGTTTTTCTGCTGCCACGCCGTCTTTGTCGCAGACACATATAAGCTCGGCTTTGATTTCGCGCTTGTCGATGGCGCGCGCAATCTCGGAACCGATCGCGCCGCAGCCGACGATACCGATTCGAAGTGTTTTCTCAGACATGCAGGAGCATCCGTTCTAACGAACCGAGCGCGCGCTGGCGCACGTCGGGGTCAAGCTGGATTTTGTATTCCATTGTTTCGAGAGATATGAGAACTTTTTCGAGAGTGATCTTTTTCATGTTTGGGCAGACGCAGTCCTCGGATGGCGGGAAGAACTCGAGCTCCGGGTAGCGTTTGCGCAACGGGTGCAGAAGTCCGTTCTCGGTGCCAACAATGAAGCGGCGAGCGCCGCTTTCCTCGATGGCCTTGAACATCTGGCTCGTGCTGCAGACGTAGTCAGCGATGTCGATGACTTCAGTAGTGCATTCTGGATGCACGAGCACTTTAGCGTCGGGCATATCGTTTTTCAGTTTGAGAATCTGATCGGTTGATATGTGATGGTGAGTGGGGCAGAAGCCTCTTGCGAGGACGAGGTTTTTGCCGGTGACTTTCTGGACATAGCCGCCGAGGTGGCGGCAGGGCACGAAGATGATCGGGCTTCCGTTGAGAGAGCTAACGACTTTAACGGCGTTGGCGGATGTGCAGCAGATGTCGCTTTCCGCTTTGACTTCAGCGGACGAGTTGACGTAGCAGATGGTGGTCGCGCCAGGGTTGTTGTCCTTCATTTCGCGGAGTTCCTCGACGTCGACCATGTCGGCGAGCGGGCAACCTGCGTCCGGTTCCGGGAGAAGAACTGTTTTCTCCGGAGACAGGATGTGGGCGGTTTCTCCCATGAAGCGGACGCCGCAGAAAACAATAACGTCGCAGTCAATCTGCGTGGCTTTTCTCGCGAGTTCGAGGCTGTCTCCGGTGTGGTCGGCGATGTCCTGAACTTCCGGAATCTGATAGTTGTGCGCGAGAATAACTGCATTGCGCTGTTCTTTAAGCTTTTTTATTTTATCAATAATCATAACAATCCTTTTTTCTCCGGCTCAAATACAATTTGAGATATTGTAATGCCGGGATTTTGATTTGCAATACCGGCAGAATCAAACAATATTTGAAATCACGTCGAGGTGAGTTTTGAAGGCAGGTTCTTCTTCGACGATTTTAGTGATGGCGTTCTTTTCATCAACAAAAACAACGATAGGCTTGAACTTAGCAATCTCTGACTGGTCGATCATACAGTAGTTAATGATGATGACGCGGTCGCCTTCAGTGA
>JBAYJY010000068.1:0-22533 GCA_041664945.1 bacterium
ATATGGGGATAGGAATATTAGCAGATGTGCTGATGAATCCTGTGTTTCCCGCTGATGGAGTCGAGGTGGAACGCGCGGTCGCGCTGTCCGATGTCGCGGCGCTTGAAAAGAGCAACCGGCAACAGGCATGGCAGGCTTTTCTCGACGTCGTTTACGCAGGGCACCCGTACAGTAACCCGGTTGCCGGCACAGCCGATGGGCTAAAAGCGGCGACTCTGGACGATCTAAAGATGTTCCACTCCGCCGCATACAGGCCAGACCGAACGATTATGGTTTTTGCAGGCGACGCAACAGAAGACGAGGCGGCTGCGCTCGTTGAAAAATATTTCGGATCGTGGAAGGCGCCTGATAATAAGCCGTTCGTCGTCCCGCCGGTTCCTGCGATCGTAAAGTCGACAACGAAATATGTCACGATGCCCGAGAAGATGCAGGACGTGTTTTACATCGGATTTCCGACGCTTAAACCCGACAATCCGGACTATTATGCATTCCAGATAGCGACGGACATAATGGCCGGCACGGATCTGACTTCACGGTTATATAAGGTGATACGCGAAAAGGAAGGATTGGTGTATTACGTATACGGGCAGCATCTCCCGCGCACGGGAGCGGCGACGTTTCAGGTTGTCGGAGGCCTCGCGCCTGAGAATCTGGACAGGGCGATTGAACTCGTGCGATCGGAAATACGCAGGATACAGACTGAACCGATCCCAGAAACAGAACTCGCTGAAGCGAAGAGCTTTGCGATCGGGCAATTGCCTCTGAAGCTCGAAACGAACGGAAGCGTGGCTGGAATACTTTCCGATCTTGCCTATTTCGGCCGTCCGTTCGATGTAATCGACAATTATCCGGCGATAATACAAAAAATCAGCGCAGATGGTATAATGAAAGTCGCGCGCGAGCAGTTGAGCGCGGACATATATGCCGCAGGGGTGGCCGGGCCTACAAAGGCGCCGGAGACGGGGGAGAAGAAATAATGGGTGAATTGTACGCGGTGATAATGGCCGGCGGGCGCGGTTCAAGGTTCTGGCCCCGCAGCCGTAAAAAACGCTCCAAGCAGACTCTGAATATCATAGGCAAGAACACTATGATTCAGGATACAGTTCGCAGGGCGTTGCCGCTTATCCCCGCTGAGAAGATTTTCATTGTCACTAATGATCTGCTTCTCGGCCAAATCAGAGAGCAGGTTCCAGAGATACCGTCGGACAACGTAATAGCCGAACCGGTGAGCCGAAGCACGGCGCCCTGCATCGGTCTGGCGGCAGTTATGCTCAGAAAGCGCGATCCGGAAGCAGTGATGGCATGCTTCGCGGCAGACCACCTTGTTGAAAACAGAGACCGATTTATAGCAGACATTAATTTTGCCGTTAAGACGGCTGTTGAAAAAGATTCTCTGGTCATTTTCGGGATTCCGCCGAAAAGGCCGGAAACAGGTTTCGGATATATACATGCGGGCGAGATTGTAGCAGAGAGTGATTATGATCCGGCGCGCCGGGTTCTTAAGTTTGTCGAAAAGCCGGACATGCCAACCGCTGAAGCGTTCATCAAGGATCCGGATTACTTCATCAACAGCGGCATGTTCGTATGGAAGGTGGATACGTTCATGCGCGAAGTAGAGCGGTATCTGCCTGATATGCATGCGGGGTTGGAACGAATCTCTGGCGCGCTCGGAACGCCGCTCGAAATCAAAGAGATCGGCGAAAACTTTGCCGCCTTTGAGTCGATATCGGTAGATCACGGCATCCTCGAAAAATCCGAACGTGTGATTATGGTGCATGCCGGATTCGGGTGGGACGATATAGGGAGTTGGGAATCTTTGTATCATGTCTGGCCGAAAGACGCGAATGGGAACGCTTGTGTAGGACGCAAGTTGACGATAGACACGAAGAACTGCCTCGTGTTCAGCCCGAAGAAGCTCGTTGCCGCTATCGGGCTTGAGGACATAATAATAGTTGAAACAGATGATGCGCTGCTCGTGTGCAAGAAGGACAGGGCGCAGAACGTCAGCGGCATAATAGAGGAACTGAGAAAAAAGAAATGGGAAGAGTATCTCTGACAAAGGCATCTTCAGGCATAAGCCTGATAAGAATCTACAACTTGAGGTGATGAAATGATCATAGGGGTTCCAAAAGAGATCAAGCAGGATGAGAATCGTGTTGCGATAACTCCGGCCGGCGTGAAGACGCTGACGGCGCTTGGAAACACGGTAATCATCGAGAAGACGGCTGGGTTGGGAAGCAGCATCACCGATGCCGAATATTCGGCGGCCGGAGCGAAGATGGTTCCGAGCATGAAGGCGGTTTACAATAACGCTGAGATGGTGATGAAGGTAAAAGAACCGCTGCCGCCGGAGTATCCGCTGTTTCGCAAGGGGCTGCTGATGTTTACATATCTGCATCTTGCGGCAAGCGAAGAGCTTACAATGAAGTTGCTCAAAAGCGGCGTCACTGGAATCGCATACGAAACGATTCAACTGCCTGACGGCAGCCTTCCGCTGCTTGTGCCGATGAGCGAAGTCGCGGGCCGCATGGCGATACAGGTCGGCGCGCAGTGTCTGGAGAAAAGGAACGGCGGCCGCGGCATATTGATGAGCGGCGTTCCCGGAACGCACCCGGCAAACGTAGTCATAGTCGGCGGCGGGATTGTGGGCATAAGCGCCGCTATGATGGCTGTCGGCATGGGCGCCCAAGTCACAATTCTCGATATAAGCACGCCTAAGCTGCGCCAGATAGACGAACACTATCACGGGCGTATCATGACATTAAAAGCGAATCCAGGCGCTATTGAGCACGCGATCGCGGAAGCGGACCTCGTAGTCGGCGCGGTGCTTGTCGCCGGCGCGAAAGCTCCAAAGATAATAACTAAAAAAATGGTGAAGACCATGCAACCCGGTTCGGTTATCGTTGATGTCGCCATTGATCAGGGCGGCTGCTGCGAGACGAGCCACGTCACGACACACGCGGCTCCGACGTACTTGGTAAACGGTGTTGTCCATTACTGCGTCGGAAACATGCCCGGCGCCGTGCCGCGAACTTCGACGTATGCGCTCACGAACGAAACGCTTCCTTATGCTGTGGAACTTGCGCAGAAAGGTTTCGAACGGGCTGTGAAAGAGAATCATTCGCTCGCTTTGGGCGTGAACACTCACGAAGGCTGCTGCGTCTATTCGGGAGTCGCCGAGGCTTTCGGACTGA
This sequence comes from bacterium, assembly GCA_041664945.1. Classification (GTDB taxonomy): domain Bacteria; phylum UBP15; class UBA6099; order UBA6099; family UBA6099; genus JBAYJY01. The sequence continues at coordinate 3,195 of JBAYJY010000068.1, forward strand.
AATACTATGAATTTTGCGTCAATTCAAATTAGTCAGTCAAATCGCGGTCGCCGTTATATTTTAGTAAGCGGCGACCGCTTTATTTCAAAAGATTAAAACGCTCACGAAGAGCGAGGGAGTTGGCTTCATGTCTGAAAACACTGGGCAAACGCAGGGCGGAGCTAAGCCGATCATTGTTCGCGGCCGCATTACTAAAATAGACGCCGAGAAATTCAAGGACGCTCCAATCGCGGGAATTGAACTGGGCGTTGAATTTGATGGAGTGACCTCGAACGGCGCTTTCCTCGAAATTAAATTCACTTATCATGCATTCTACAAGGAAGATATCGGCCGCATAACAATGGCTGGATTTCTCATGTTTGAGATGGATGAAGTGACGGCAAAAAGAATGTCGGACAAATTCGCGGCTGACCGCGAGTTCGAGCCGTCGTTCATGGAATCAGTGGTAAATAATATCAATTACAAATGCAGCACTGAAGCGATCTTTCCGGCGAAGATTCTGGAATTGACGGCTCCTATTGTGCCTCCGCGCATCGGGTTGCGAAAACCGCCGGGAATGGCGCAAGCGGCGCAGAACGCGCAGAATGCCCAGAGACAGGGTGCGCAGGGTCCGAAACCGGCTGACTCTCCGGTGGCTGTTCCAATTTCTTCTATCACTCCGCCGCAGCCGCCTGCCGCCGGCAAACCTAATAGCGGTTCGCCCACGGGCGCTCCTAAATCGCCATTCCCGTTCCCTCCGTCCATGCCGCCGTCTTTTAAATCGTGATCTGCCGGGCATAATCGAACATTTTTTGAGAGCTAATTAACGTTGATCGAAAACAAACATCGCATTAGATAAATATTACAAAGAAAAGGAACTTTTTCGCTGAATGCTTTGTCTATAAAGTAAAACAACAGGAGCGTGTTATGAAAAGATTTCTGATTTATTTAGTCACCGGCCTGATTTTCGGTATCGTCGCCGTGTCCGGCGACATTATTTTCGGCTTTGGCGACACATGGATGAATATCAACATACAGAGCAATTACCAGCCCGGAGAAGCGATTGTCGCGAACATCGGCGGGCGCGACATCTCGACTTCAGATGTCGAACTGACGCTTTTTAGAATCGATCTCGAGGAGTTAATGTTTGTTTCCGCGGACAAAGGCAACCTCGGTGATCTGAATGATCTCAAGCTGAAAAATCTTACTGAAGTCAAGAAATGGACGGTCAAGTTGCCTAAGCAGCTTATGGACGAATACTGGATTCAGGATGATATTACATTCGACAATCCGGGAGTCGGCGCGTATCTGCTGCAGGCGAAAGCCGGAGACGCTTACAGCGTCAGGATGTTCATGGTGACAGGAATCGCCGCAGTCGTCAAAGGGGACGACCGGCAACTCGTGATATTCGCCGCTGAAAGAAAGAGCGGCGCGGCAGCCGCCGGAGCAAAGGTCTCGATACTAAAAGACGGGAAATGGATGCGCGCCGTGGCGGATGAAAATGGAATCGCGCGGTTGGAAGGAAAACTCAACGGCCAGTATCCGATAGTTGTAATATGGAAGGACAATCCGGCGGTGATGAACGCTTATTTTTACTCCGGAGATAATTTTGACAAGCAGAAGGCATACGTTTATACAGACAGGCCGATATATAGGCCTAACCAAACAGTCAATATACGCGGGATAATCAGGACTGAAGCGGACGCAGGATACAAGTTGCCGGAAGGCAAAACAGTTAAGATCACTATTCGCGATCCTCGCGGCAATGAGGTCTCGAAAACCGAAGCGGAGCTTTCTGAATTCGGATCATACTCGACCGAATACAAAATCGGCGAGGAGCCGCCGCTCGGACAATACAATGTCGTCACGGAAATAGACGGCAGTGTATACAATTCGGAATTTTCTATCGAGGAATACAGAAAACCCGAATATGAAATCAGCGTAACGCCGGATAGCGACACCTATGTGCAGGGCGATGCTCTGAAATTCACGGTCGACGCGAAGTATTACTTCGGCGAACCTGTGAAGAAAGCGGCTGTTTCATACACGTTGTATCGGCGCCAGATATACTGGTACTGGTGGGAGTCGGATTCCTATTCATGGTACTACAGAGGCGCATCGAGTCGTTACGGCGGTTATTATAACGATTATATGGGCGAACAGGCGGCTACAGGCCGAGGCGCGACTGATGATAAGGGGAATATGATCGTATCTTTCGCCGATACGAAGATGGATCAGGATATGCAATATACGCTTGTAGTTCGCGTGACGGATCAGGGGCGAAAAGAAGTTAGCGGGACGGGCGGCGCGAAAGTCATGCGAGGCGAATTCAGCGTAAATGTTAAATCAGACAAGTACGTATCGGCGCCAGGCGAAAAAGTTTGGATTAAGACTACGACAACCGACATAAAAGGCCGGCCGATATCCCGCGCGCTGAATATGACTGCCAACATGGTGACATGGGACCAGTATGGCAATGACTGGAAGAGAAATGAGAAGAAGGTTTTCAGCCGAACGATAGAGACCGGGAGCGACGGCGAGGCGAATATCGATTATACGCCGGACAACGAGGGCTATTTCGAGGTGACTGTTTCCGGAAAAGACAGCCGCGGGAATGAAATCTCGTCATATTGTTCGATCTATGTCGTCAAAAAGGGCAGCTATTATAGCTATTACACGTCGAGCGCTATTGAATTGCTGCTTGATAAAGATACATACGCTCCTGGCGACGAAGCGAAGGTTCTGATTCGCTCTCAGTTGGGCGACGTTCCGGCGTTTATTACAATAGAGGGTTTACGGATCATCGATTCGAGAGTGTTACAGCTAAAGAATGGTTCAGGTTACTTTTCGTTCAAGGTGACCAAGGAGTTCCAGCCTAATGTTGATCTCGCGCTTACGGTGATAAAGAACAATCAACTGAATCAGGAAAGCAAAACTATTATAGCGCCGCCGGACGATAAGTTTCTGAATGTCACAATCGAGTCCGACAAAGCGGTATACAAGCCCGGCGATGTCGCAAAAGTGAAAGTGACCGCTGTGGACAAGAACGGCGCGCCTGCGGACGCGGAGGTTTCGCTCGGCGCCGTTGACGAGTCGATCTACGCAGTCAAGCCTGAAACTGCGCAGGACATCCGTGAATTCTTCTATGGACTGCGCTCGAATCGCGTGACGACTCAGTCCTCATTCTGGTTTTATTCTTACGGCTCAGGCGCGGTGCAGAAGATGATGGAAGCGCCTGCTTCGATGGCGGATATGGTGATGCCTCGCGCTGAGTCTGCCGGCAGGGTTAGCAAATCGGCGTCGGTCGAAATGGTAGAGCCTGTGATACGCAGCGATTTTCCTGACACGGCATACTGGCGCGCGCAGATAGTGACCGGGCCTGGCGGCGTGGCCGATGTTCAGTTCACTATGCCGGACACGCTGACCACATGGCGGCTGACGTCGAGAGGCGTAACGCGCGATACGAGCGTCGGCGAGGCTAGATATAAGGTAATCGCCCGCAAAAACGTGATCATTCGCCTCGAAACGCCGCGTTTCTTCACGCAGGGCGACAAGGTTAACATTACGGCTGTCATACATAACTATCTTGAGACTGAAAAGGCGACACAGGCTGTTTTGAACGTAAAAGGCCTGAAGTTGCTTGAAAGCAATACAAAGGAATTGGATATCCCGGCGGGCGGAGAGGTTCGAGTCGAGTGGCTGGCTATAGCCGAATCCCCCCAGAGCGCGTGGATAACAGCGAAAGCGCTCACAAACGAGGAATCAGACGCTATGCAATTGACGATACCGGTTCTACCGCACGGATCGCCGGGCGGCGACGCGGCTGCTGGAGAAGTGGCGGAGAAATCCGAGTTCGTTCTGAATCTGCCCGCAAAGCATATCGACGGAACCGAAAAACTCACGTTGACTATAGCGCCTTCGCTCACGTCCGGTATGTTCGACATATTCGAATATCTCGCGGGTTATCCTTACGGATGCGTCGAGCAGACGATGAGTCGGTTCCTGCCGGATGTCGTTATCGCCGAGGCGCTACAGCGCGCCGGAAGGCCCCTAACGGGCAAACTAACTGAGCTGCCGAAGATGGTTAAGGATGGTCTCGACAGGCTCGCCGACATGCAGCACAGCGACAGCGGCTGGGGTTGGTGGAAATCCGACGAGACTAATCCCTATATGACTGCTTATGTCATTTTCGGGCTTTCCCAGGCGAAACGATCCGATTATCAGGTTTCTGACGACATGTACAAAAACGGAATTGGCGCGCTTAGGATTTTATTAGGCAAAGAAAAGAATATTAACACAAAAGCGTATATGCTATTCGCGCTCGCTGAAGCGGGCGGAACGAATGAGAGGGAATTATTATCTGTTTTCAACAAAAGGAAAGAACTGTCAGATTACGGAAAAGCCGTTCTCGCAATCGCTTGCGCTAAGCAAAATGCAAAAAGTTGCTCGTCCGCTCTTGCGGCGGATCTTGAGAAGTCGGCGATTCAAACGAAAACCGCCGCGCATTGGGAGTCGAAGACGTTCCATTATTCATGGACTGACAATCCAGTCGAGACGACGGCGTTCGCGCTGATGGCGCTGATCGAGGCGAAACCTGACAGCAAACTGATTACTAAGGTTGTTCGATATCTGAACGTAACGCGGCGCGGTGACCATTGGTATTCCACAAAGGACACGGCGGCGGCTGTGATGGCTCTGACGCGTTACATGTCAAAATTTGAGGATCAGAAACCGGATTACGAATTCACGGTGACTGTGAACGGAAAGCTTATCGAAACGCGCAAGGTGACCGGGAAAGACTTGTCGGGCGCAGGAATACGGATAGAAGACATAGCGTCCGCGACAGGCAAGAACACGGTTGTCATAGAGAAAAAAGGAAAGGGCAACCTATATTACTATGCCGCTCTCAACTATTACGAATCTACCGATTTCCTGAAAGCGCGGGACAACGGGATAAAAGTGCAGCGTTGGTTTACATGGGATGCTGAAGGTAAACAACGCTTGCATGCTGGAACAAAACTGAAGTCCGGCGACCGGATATGGGCGCAGATAAAAGTTACGCCGCGAACGGCGTATGAATATGTCATGGTTGAGAATTATCTGCCGTCGGGATTCGAAGTCGATCAGAAAAATTGGAGTTCAGCCGGCTATTATTACTGGTCGAACCGAGAGTTGCGAGACGAAAAAGCAGTGTTTTTCATAGGGTACATGTGGGGCAATGATTACACGGCGAGCATTCCTCTCAGGGCTGAGACGCCGGGCGAAATATCGGCGATGCCTTGCGTCGCGTCGCTGATGTACTTCCCCGAAATAGGCGGCCGGTCCGACGAAGCGAAATTCACGGTTATTCCGTGATTTTGATTTGATTATTTAAAATATTTATTCAGCTTTTGCGATTCTTTTACGCACTTTTTCCCATGCAGGGGTGATCAGGAAACTTTCATCCATATTCCCGACCATGGACGCGAATTTTTTGATCGGCGCTGAGAAAGTGAGAATATCATGCTTAACGCACGGGCGGGCAGAGACGTCGAACATTCCAAGAATGCACTTCTGTTTCGATTTGTCTTTTTCGTTGAAGGGGTGCTGAACGATTGTGCCGCAACCTGCTGAAAATGGAGCGAATATCGCGGATGGTTCGTCCTCATCATAGCTTGCAAGCGTGAAAAGACCTGACAAAACATCAGGACGCGCGTAAAAAATCACGACCTCCGGGTTATCGAACTCTTCGAGAGCATCCCACCTCTTAAAAATGATATATTTGCCAGGCGCTTCGAAGCGGCCCTGATGTTCCATGAATTTTTTTACAAGTTCGGGACTTTTTTTGTATCGTTCGCCTTCAAGCTTGTCCGGTATGCCGAATGAAAGAAAATATTCGAAATTAGGCATGATTTCGGGAGCGAAGCCAAGAAATCTTTTTCCGCCGAAGCAACCGATTGAATCCGGACCGAAACATAATGATCTGCCGTTTCGCACTTTGTTGAGTTCGGAAATCAGGCAACTCCATCCTCGAGACGGTTTAATAATTTCGACGTTTCCCGGCGCATCGCTGTAATAAAAAGCTATCGGAAGTTCTGTCTCGCCGAAATGCTTTTTCCATAATTCAATGAATGTGTTTTTAAGCGCAATGTCCATGGTTCTATCCTCCAATATTTGCTATTATATATTTTATAGTAAACGACCAAAGAAAACATTAATTCAACCTTATGATGGTTTTAATTTTAGTATAAAATATCCGATGAAGTTAGCGCTTTGTACGTTATGGCAAGAAACAGCTAATGCAGTTGAAAGGAAATCAGTCATGAATAAAATACTGTTAATAGGGATAGCTATCCTGTTGATGTTCTCATCTGCTTATACGGCTTTTGCTGAGAATGGAGGGCCGTCAGGAGCGGCGCTGTATGTTTCAAAATCAGGCAATGACAACTGGTCGGGCGCTATTGCAGAGCCGTCCGGCAACGACGGACCGTTCGCATCAATCGACCGCGCGCGTGACGAAGCGAGAGCGCTCAAAAAAGCTGGAAAGCTTAATAAAGGAGCGACAATTTTTATTTGCGGCGGCGATTACCTAATTAAGGAAACAATACAGTTTACAAACGAAGACAGCGGTTATGCGTCAGCTCCGATTGTTTATTCCGCCTATGACAATGAGACAGTTCGTCTTATAGGGGGCGAAAAACTGGATCCGTCATGGTTTGTTCCGATAACTGATGCTGCGACTCTAGAGCGACTTCCGGAAATAGCGAAAGGCAAAACGCTTCAGGTCGATCTGAAGTCTCATGGATTTACTGATTACGGGGTGTTGAGGCCGCGCGGTTTCGGACAGCCGACACAGTTTTCCGCAATGGAATTATTTTTCGACGGCAAACCGATGCAACTCGCGCGCACTCCGAATAAGGCATGGGCAAAGATTGCGAGCATTCCTGACGGTCAAACTGGCGCGAGATTCGCTTACACCGGCGACTCGCCGAAACAATGGAAAGCGTCTGATGACATCTGGGTTCACGGCTATTGGACCTACGACTGGGCGGATTCTTATGTTAAAGTGAAGTCAATCGACCCGGCAACGAGAATTATCACAACGCAGGAACCATACGGGGTATATGGGTATTCAGCCGGAAGGCGGTTCCGGTTCGAGAATGTGTTTGAAACGCTCGATTCTCCCGGCGAGTGGTATCTCGACCGATCGAGCGGAACGCTCTATTTCTGGCCGCCGTCGCCGATAAGTTCCGGCGATATAATCGTCTCTACGCTCGATGGGCCGATCGTGTCAATGAAAGACGTATCGAACATGATGTTTCGCGGTTTAACTATTGTGGCTACGCGCGGGTCGGCGGTCGAAATCTCAGGCGGTAAAAACAATCTCATAGCAGGCTGCGTGATACGAAATACCGGAAACAATGGCGTCAATATCAGAGGCGGCGAGAACAACGGCGTAATAAGCAGCGATATTTATGACACAGGCGATGGCGCTATCATATTGGAAGGCGGCGACCGCAAAACTCTTACTCCTGCAGGCAATTACGCTATAAATAATAATTTGTACCGTTTCGGCCGCTGGTCGCGAACTTACACTCCTGGAGTATTTGTAAGGGGAGTCGGCAACAAAATTGAGCACAATATGATACATGACGCGCCTCATGTTGGTATATTGCTCAATGGCAATGATCATATGATCGAATATAACGATATCCACGATATCAACTGGGAAACGAATGATGTCGGCGGCTTCTATCTCGGCCGAGACTGGACGGAGAGAGGAAATGTCGTTCGATACAATTTTTTTCACGATATACACGCGATGATGGGCGGAGGGGCGGGGATCGACTCTAATTCCGTCTACCTCGACGATTGCGCATGCGGGACGACTGTTTACGGAAATGTGTTTTACAAAATGAATCGCGCGGTTTTCGTTGGCGGCGGCAGGGATAATATTGTCGAAAACAATGTGTTCGTCGACGCGAATCCGGGTGTTTTGGTAGACGCGCGCTGCCTCGGATGGGCGAGCCAGACCGTCGTTCCTGGAGGGACGTTATACACGCGCCTGATCGACATGAATTATAAACAGCCGCCGTTCAGCGAACGTTATCCCGAATTGATTAATATCCTCGAAGACGAGCCAGGCGCTCCGAAAGGCAACATCATCGAAAGGAATATTTCGATAAAAGGACCGTTTTTAAAAACTCAGGATAATGCTGATAAATATATAACAGCGAAAGACAATTTAGTAGATGTCGAACCGCTGTTTGTAGATGCCGCCGCTATGAACTTTCAACTGCGTGACGAATCTCCGGCATTCAAGATCGGATTCAAACGGATACCATTCGATAAGATCGGATTGTATATAGATGAATATCGAAAGCATTTGCCGGACAGGAAGTATTAGTGTCTTACATATGTAATTAACTGAAATCGAAGTATTTTAATGTGGAGTTTTAATGCCGTATAATTGAACAAATAGAAATAGTATAGTGAGGAATGAAAATGACTACGACGATATTTCAGGTTGACGCGTTCACAACCGAGCCGTTCCGGGGCAACCCGGCTGGCGTATGCATTTTGGATAATGAAGCTGATGAGCGATGGATGCAGGATGTCGCGACGGAAATGGCGCTGTCGGAAACAGCGTTTCTCCAAAAGAAAGATGATGGCTATTCTCTACGATGGTTTACCCCGGCGGCAGAGGTAGACCTTTGCGGCCACGGCACGCTTGCGAGCGCGCATATATTGTTTGAGCAAAATCAGTTGGCGCCGGATGCTGTTGCGAGATTTCACACACGAAGCGGGCTTCTGACGGTAGTAAAGAAAGCCGGTTGGCTTGAGATGGATTTTCCCGCTGAACCGGACCAGCCCGCGCCCGGAGCGGCTAAATTCAGCGAAGCGCTCGGAAATATTACTATTAAGTATCTTGGTCGCAACAGGATGGATTTTATAGTGGAAATTGAATCGGAGAAGCTATTAAGAGAACTTTCGCCTGACATGGCGAAGGTTAAAGAAATCACTACACGAGGTTTGATAGTGACAAGCGTCGCAGAATCGGATGAATTTGATTTTGCGTCACGTTTTTTTGCGCCGATTCTTGATATACCGGAGGATCCGGTGACCGGTTCAGCGCATTGCTGTCTCGCGCCTTATTGGGAAAAAAGACTCGGAAAAAGTTCGTTCAATGCGCGTCAGGTTTCGAAGCGCGGCGGCGTTCTAAAAGTCAGAAGCGCCGGCGACAGGGTTATAATAGCGGGCCAGGCAATTACAATAATGCGAAACGAATTGTTAGTATAACATTTCGAACATAAGAATATCTGGAGCAAATCATGGGACATGTTTGTTCATGGCGGTGTATAGGCACATTCGACAATGCATTGAGGCGATGGATTCACGATACAGATGAGATGTATAAGCCATTTGTTAAGGCTGGTATGAAAGTAATGGATGTCGGTTGCGGCGCCGGATATACTACAATAGGGCTTGCGAAAATCGTTGGCGAAAACGGGCTTGTCACGGCGGTTGATATTCAGGAGGAGATGCTGAATCTTTTGAAGACCCGTAAGCAGAAAGGCGGTCTTGATGAACGGATTCTGACGCATTGCTGCGACGTAGGCTCCCTTGATATCAATGATAAATTCGATTTTGTGAATGCCTTTTGGATGGTTCATGAAGTTCCGGATCATAGAGGATTTATGAAAAAGATTAAAGAACGGCTCGCTACCGGCGGTTGTTTTTTTGTCGCTGAGCCAAAGATACACGTAACGCGGAAAAATTTCGAATTAATGGTAGGAAAAGCCAACGAGGCCGGTTTGACTGTTAAGGAACGACCTAAAGTTAAATTGAGTTCCGCTGTAGTATTTATGTGACTGATTTGAATCAAATTGATGCTGATAGAAGCGGCCTCGTCGCAAATTACGCATAATAAGTGGGAGTCGAATATGGCGAAAGAGAGCATGACGGCGGCGGCGGGCAGGTTGGTTTCGATTGACGCCTTGCGAGGTTTCGATATGTTCTGGATAATCGGCGGCGGCGATATCGTCAAGGGACTCATCGGACTTATCGCAAATCCCATGCCGGGCGCAATTGAGAAACAATTCGAACATGCGTCTTGGATTGGCTTCTATGCGTGGGACCTGATCATGCCTCTGTTTTTATTCATTGTGGGAACATCGCTGCCGTTCGCGATGTCGCAACGGATGATTCAACAGGACGGGCGGCGGCGCATCTATCTGCGCATTCTTAGACGTTTCGTTATTCTGTTTATTCTTGGGATGTGTGCGCAGGGCCGTCTTCTCCAAGGCGATTTATCGCGCGTGCACATATATTGCAACACTCTTCAAGCGATAGCATGCGGTTATGTTGTCGCGGCGATTCTCATACTCAATGTAAAAGTGAAATGGCAGGGAGCGGCTTGCATAACTCTGATGGCTGGTTACTGGGCGTTGATGTATCTCGTGCCGTTCGGCGGCCACCCTGCAGGCACGCTGACGCCTCACCACAATCTCGCATTGTATGTCGACCAGATCATTTTAGGCCGTTTCAGGGATGGAACGGAATACACGTGGATTCTCAGCAGCATGGGCTTCGCAGCGACGGTTTTGCTTGGTGTTATGTCCGGGCACATTCTGAAATCGAAACTTACGCAGACGGAGAAGTTTTGGGCGCTCGCAGCCTCGGGCGCCGGTTGTCTGATCGCCGGACTTGTCGCCTCAATGTGGTTTCCGATCATCAAACACATATGGTCGAGTTCCTTCATACTTTTTGCCGCAGGCTTAAGTTTCCTGCTTCTTGCCGCATTCTATGGCGTGATTGATGTTGTAGGAATGAGAAAATGGGCATTCTTCTTTATCGTCATAGGAACGAACGCTATTTTTGTATACTGTTTCGCTGAGCTTGTGAATCCTATCGTCGGCCGTTTCGTTGCTGGAATCGCTGAAAAATACAGCATTGCGGTCGCGGCGCCAATCGCGCTTAGCGCCTTCGCGTCCCTATGGCTTCTGCTCTATGTAATGTGGCGGAAGAAGATTTTTATTAAAGTATAACAGGACGGAGACATAATATTGAAAAATCTATTTGCTGCTTTTTTTCTATCAATAACGGTTTTATATGGAACGATTCTCCCAACAGTTGTTTTAGCGGCAAACCCGTCAACTGAGCCTTCTTCAGCCGTTCCTCCTGTAATTGTTTTGCATGACGAGAAGGGTGATTATGTTGTTGACGAGCCTTTCCCACAGTGGGTAAGAGAAGCCGCGACATCCAAGAGCGGAAATATTATCGCTTCGTGTTCCGCCGCCAACGGCCTGATGCCTTCATGGGCTGACCCGCTGCCTGTTGAGCCGGTTAAATGCGCGGCGCTGAATGCTGACAAGAAAGAGTTATGGGCGGCAACAAATAACGGTCTGATTTTTCTCGATCTCGAAAACAGGCGAAAACTATATTTCGCCGGCAGACGCTGGCTGCCTGATAACGACGTGATCTCGGTTGGAGTTTACGCCGACGGTAACGCGCTCGCGCATACGACTAAAGGCGATTCTGTAATCGCGCGCCGAATGATGACTCTCGAACAGAAAGCGCTCTATTTCGACCGAATAGCGCAGGAACGGCACAATCGTGATGGAATGATGTCTGATGCGCCGCTACGAGTTCCGGGCGATGTTAAAACGTCATTTTTAACTGACGACGACAACGACGGGCAATGGACGGAGATGTACATTGCGGCTGAATCGTTTCGTTACGCCGTTACCGGCGATCAGGAAGCGAAGCGCAACGCGCGTGAATCGTTTCTCGCCATGGAAAAGCTGCTTACCGTTACGCCCGTCAAAGGATACGTTGCGCGATCAGTTCTGCCGGCAGATACATGTATAGGCAAAGACCCCGAACAATGGCGTAAAACGGCATCAGGCGACATTTGCTGGAAAACAGACACGAGCAAGGACGAACTTGTCGGCCATTATTTAGGGCTGCCGATTTATTACGATCTCGTCGCTGATGAATCGGAAAAGGAAACCATAAAAACGCTGATCAGGGACCTTACGGATTATATTGTCGGAAATGGATTCCGGCTTCTCAACGAAAAAGGGAATGTCACGACTTATGGAAACCTTGACCCTGAATGGATAAACGGACCGTATGGAAAGATGGGCGATCAAGGTCTTAACAGCGCTCTCGCGCTTGCCATGGTTCGCTCCGCATACAATATAACAGGCGATGAAAAGTATCTCGACAGTTATAAATTGCTGATTGATAAGCATCACTATCAATCGAACGTTAAGCGGACAAAGGAAATATCCGACCGCTATCAGGTGAACCACGACAGCGACGAAATGGCAGCGTTGAGTTTTTACAGCCTCATTCGCGCTGAAAACAGCGACGCTAAACTTCGCGACGATTACTATCTCGAAGGCATGCGTCGCCTATGGGAGAAAGACCTTAAAGAGCGCAACGCGGAGCAGATTATCATATACGGAGCTTTCGCCGCGAAGGATTATAGACTCGATCTCGCGGTTCGCTCATTGCGCGAAATTCCGCTTGATCTCCTGTATTGGGGAATCAATAACAGCTCACGGAAAGACATTACAGCATCGCAGAAGCTCGACAGGTTTAATAGATTACAGGGTTTGACGGTATTGCCTTATACAGAAATACGAACTGTCAGATGGTCGCGGAACCTATACCAATTGGATGAAGAAGAAAACGGCGGCAGCGAATCGATTCCAACATTCTGGCTGTTGAACTACTGGATGGCGCGTTATCATGGCATGATACGGCCCGGCAGCGCTACCAACGATTGAAGTTGTAGTCGTATTTACCGAATCCGTTAATTGATATTGAGGCGCCGTTGACCGTAGCGCCGCCGCTGATTTTTGCAAGAAGTTCGAAATAGTCGATGTCGATATATGGGAAAACCGGCGGAATCTTTTTTTTCATCCTATGCATAATAATTGGGGCGACATCCAGATCAAGGTCCGGGGAGGAGATTTTCCATGGCTCCTCCGGCCGTTCGGGATTGAATGAAAAATGAGCCGGCGAATATAGATATTTATTTTGAGAGCCAGACCAAATATATGTGTAATTGTGAGGGACGCCCGCGTCGTACATACAATCCATAACGACGCCCGAAGCGTTCGGAGCCCAGAAATGCATCCAGTTTGCGACTGAGAGGCGCGGCTGAACTCCCCACGCGTGTTCGAAATAACCGACGCCTCGTACATTGATATCACGTCCTGCGAACGAAATTGTCCCTTCAATGTCGTTTAAAACAGATTGCAGCAATGTATAATCAATCTTCTTTGTCAGCAACCTTTTGCGATGCAATGCGGAACGGGCGGTTTGTTTTATGCTTGCTTTAATTGTGTTTGAATCAATTTCGAGTTGCCAGTTTATTTCGGAGTTGCCGCGAAAAGCAAGCGTTCCCCATTTGCCTTTGGATGAAATGTCAATTTTCTCTCCCGGAAGCGATTGAATACCGGTTAATTGCTCTTCGACGACTCGTTTGCCGTTTTTTAAGTCGATAGCGGTAATAGACACGTAACCCGCCGGGAACGATTGCATGGCCAAAAACACGAAATAGACTCCTTGCGCTTCGTCCAGACCTTCGAATGACCACCATTGTTTGCGTCTGAGAAAAGCTGTCGCGCCGTTTCGACGCCACTTTATAGGGACAAATCCTTCCTCTATCATATCGCGCGGCCTTTTTAAGAAATATTTTTCGGCGAACTCATAATAAGTTTATTTATCGTCACGATATTCCATTAGCGGACCGAAGCCGGGCCAGAAATCGAGCGGATCGGAATATTTCGATCTATACCAGCGGCCGCCTTTACCGATGATTCGCACGCGTTTAAGGGCTACGAGGTCTTCGAGTGGATTTCCTTCTATTAGGATGACATCCGCATCTTTGCCGGGTTCGACAGAGCCTATTTTGTCGTCTATGCCGAGTAATTTGGCGGCTTCGAGCGTGACCGCTCGTATGGCTTCAATTTTTGACATGCCGATATGATTAAGCCTGAGAGATTCGTCTGCTGTTTCGCCGGGAAAGGATATCACAGCGCCCATGTCGGTTCCGGCGCAGAACTTTACACCGGCTTCGCAAAGCCGCGCTGCATTTCTCAATAAATTGCGGTGATTGCCGCGTTTGCCGCGAGTAGCGCCAAAACTGAGCAGATATTCCGGGTCCGAGAAATCAAGCCAGGTGTCTGCGAGCAGTTTCAAATACTGCAAAACGCGCGGTTCGAACATTTCCGCCGCTCGCTCGCTGTTCAGGAAACCGGTTTTCTCTTCATAGCGCACTGCGCTTTCGGAAATTGTCAGCGTTGGCACGACGGTTACGCCGCTTCGCCGAATAAACTCGACTTCTTCGCCGGTAAACTCGCGATCGCACGGAAGATGTTCGACAGAGTCAATATCGCAACAAAGGATTTCGGGCAGGTCGTCAGCGCAGAAATGATGAACGCTCACTTTCAAGCCGATAGCGTGCGATGTCTCGCATATCGCATCGAGCGTTTTCTTTGAAATTGTCGGCATTCGTTTTTCGCGTTCCATCTTCGTATTTAGGATAGTGTAAGCGACCTTAACAACATTAATGCCGTGCTTTTTTTGATTGATGATAGCTGCCGCCGCACGATCCGGAGTTTCGATGTTGATTCTCGGTTGTCCAATAAACGCCGCTGCAATAGCAGGAACAGGTTTGACGAATTCAGGATAGCCGCCCCGGCAGGTCAATATCGGGCCTGACGCGAGAATGCGCGGGCCTGGCAATCGGCCTGAAGTGATGGCCCGGCGGTAGTGGTTCATGATTTTGATTGGAGAAAGCATGTCGCGAACGCAAACAACTCCTGAAGCGAGAGTCGATTTGAGGTTAAGCTTGATTTGCCTTAGCGCCCACGCGCCGAATATGCCGCTCTGTTCGGCCACGAAAGGGCTTAGAATGTGGCAGTGGCAATCTATGAGGCCGGGAGCGAGAGTGAGTCCTCCGCATTCGATTATATGGCAATCGTGCGTCGGGCAATGCGAATCCAAATCGTCGATTATGCCATTTACAATAAAGACATCAGTCGGATTTGAAAGTGCGCTGCCGGAAACATCCAGGACGCGAACGTCACGCAGTAGAATTTTTTCCTGGTTTGTCTGAATGAGATCAATCATCGAATATCCTCAGCTAAAAGGAAGCTTATCCTTTTGAAGATTGAGCATTTCATCGAAGAGCCGGCGGCATGCCGCGCCGGAGCGCGGAGCGAGTGGGTCGCGCAAGAGCGCCTCATATGCCAAATCCGGATCGTGCCGCATTACTGAGTCGACAACCAACGAATGGATTTCATATTGATTGTTTGTAAGCCGAGCAAGCTGAGCAGGCAGGGGAGCCGTTTTTTTAGGAATCAATTTGCCTTTTTCAGCGCGCGCCGCAACCTCGACTGCATAGCCGTCAGGCAAATTCGGGACAAAGCCGTCGTTTATGAAATTCAAGGCGCCGAAATCCGCAGATGCTCCTGTAGCGAGCGCTTCGAGAACGAGAATGCCGGCCTCGAACGACTTCGGCAGAATGCGCATCGGCAATTTCAGTCGTCCGCTGGCCACTTCTTCCGTAATGAGGCTGCGCAGGCCGGTCTCGGCGCCAGAAAACCTATGGTAGGGAAAAACCTCGGACACTGACCGCGTTCCGCGCCCGGTGTATGGCAGATATTCGCCGATATGGCTGTCTGAACTTGTGGGATACAATCCGTATTTTTCGAAATATGCGAGGCAGAGCTTTCCGTGCATGAACGGGAAAAGTTTTACATGCCTGCGCAGCTTTGGATATAAATCCTCGCCGGTTACTGCGTTTCGTATCTCTTGAAACCATGTGAAATGATTCATGCCAGCGGCTTTCGCGTCGATTTCAGACGCCGGGATCCCCAGGAAGACGCTGAGGCGCAGTTTGCCGAACATATATTCCGGGCATTCGCCGACGCAATTCAGCTTTGTCGCCCGGTGAATCGCCAAGTTGACGCGCGGCAGCGGGTTGGTGACATTAAGCAATAAGGCGTCTGGAGCATTCTTTTCGAGCGTTTTGCATATTTCGAGGACGAGTTTGACGCTTCGCAGCGAATGGAAGAGACCGCCTGGTCCGCCGCATTCGCCCATGTCCTGATGAGAACCGTGTTTGCGCGGGATTTCATAGTCCTGCTTCCAAAACCGTTTGCGGTCGACCGCCACGGAAAGCATGACAAAGTCTGCTCCGCGAACTCCGCGCGCGGTGTCTGTATATGTTTCAATTCGGATCGGATTCCCCATCTGCGCGTTCATGCGCTCGCCGGCGGCTCTCGCAGCTTCCAATCCTTTTTCATTTATGTCTATCAGAACTAATGTCGAACCGCGCAAGCCGGGCGCACGTATCGCTCCGTACATAGTAATAGGTCCGAACGATATTCCGCCAGCGCCTACAAGCGCTATTCTCGCGCCTTCTTTATTCATATTTCATGTCTCCTATTTGTTTCACAGAACTCCATTATCATATCTGTTTTTTAAAATAATTGCATTATTGAATAGAACGAAAACAACCCGATGCTATTATTGTTATCTTGTTAAATTATCGATAAAAACGACCTGAATTCGATCATATTTGGTTAAAATTACGTTTATTTGCGCATTCAATTGAAAATGTTGTATCAATCGGCTTGAAACAAAAGTCTATAATTACTATAACTATGATGCTTTAGAAATGTTGTTTCTGTTGGGATGTATGCATTAAAGTGGAATTTCCTCTGACAGTCATACACCTCATTGATATAAATGGAAGAGAGAGACGGCATCATGTCAGACATTATAGTTTTGCACAGTGCGATATCAGGGAAAATCGGTCCGGAAGAAAGCAAGAAACGAATAATTAATCTCGTTGAAACAGCGTTAGGGTCTGAAGGCTCTGAAAAAGAGTTGCCAATCGCTTACGTTTCCAACAAGGAAGAAACCGAATTTGTGTTAACGCGAATCATCGAAAAGAAAATCCCTAAAATTGCTATCAGCGGCGGAGACGGTTTCGCGGCGGTGTTCGCAAACTGCTTTTTCAAAGCCAGAGCGGCGTTGAAAAAAGAGGATTACAATCCCGATGTTTTATTTCTCGCTTCAGGCACAGGCAACGCCATATCTTATTGCGCGAAGTTCAAAACGCCGGCGGTCGCATTAAAATGCCTGATTGAGAACAAGTATTCGACAACGCCTCTGAATATGTTAGAGGTCACTCTGAAAAAAGCAAAGGAGCTTACGCACTTTGTAAGTTTCGGCGCGGACGGCGAAATTCTTGAAATATATAAGAATCAAAAACTCAAAGGATTGTTAGGATATATTCTGTCTGTTTTTCGATACGCATTCAGCCGGAAATTATATAATCCGTTCAGCAGGAATGATGCGAACTATAATCTGAACATAAAAAAAGACGGTCGCCAGTTCCACAGCGGACGCTATGAGGGCGGCGGCGTGTCGTGCATTGAATATGTCGGATACGGCTTCAAGCCATATCCGCTCGCGTTCGCCGGAAATGCGCACATGCGGTTTGTTCTTTTCGGAGCCCTGCTTATGCCGACTATGTTCAATTTCACAAGATGGAATTTTCTGAAACGGCCGAACCGCGTAATTTATGATCACGCTCTGACCGAAGCGGCGGTTTTGGATTTCTCGTTCGACAGGGAACTGCATGTGCAGATTTCCGGCGATAATGTGGAAAAACAGTCTGCCGTTAGGGTGGAATTCACAAAAGATAAGAAGTTGAACATGGTTAAAAGGGAGAATTCATAGGGGACGGGAGTGTCTCTGGAAATTCTGCGAATAAAGGTTTTTGTTCAACTTTTTGTTTCAATAAAGAAATGTTTTTAACTATCAAGAATAATCATTCGTTTGCGAAGATGTGCTAATATTTTACTATAACGAATTCGGGAGACGTTGTTATGAACAGGAAAACGTCGATTTTCATAATTCTGATTTTATCGCTATCGTTCGCAATAGGAATTTGTGAGACGTCTTATTCGTATACGGCGGAAAGCGCGGCAGATTGGCCCGGGATTCGGATGGAATCCAAGCCGTGGACGTTCTGGTGGTGGATGGGGAGCGCGGTTGAAAAGGATGAAATAACGCGGCTTCTTGAAACGTACAGCAGAGCAGGACTGGGCGGAGTTCATATCATACCGATCTATGGAGCGATTGGCTGGGAGAAAAATTATTTAAAATTTCTTTCGCCTGAATGGATGGAGGCTCTGAAGCATACGGAATCTGAGGCTAAAAGGCTCAGTATGGGCGTTGATATGACGACGGGCACCGGATGGCCCTTCGGCGGTCCGCAGATCAGACCCGAGACAGCCTCTTCAAAGTTTGACGTTGAGATTTTCAACCTTAAAAGCGGAGAGCGGATCGGCAAATCGTTAGATGCGAAAGGATTGCAGGCTGTAATTGTTTATTCGGATAGCGGAGAAGTCGATGATATCACAAGCAGACTTGAAGAGAGCGGCGCTATCAACTGGGAAGCCCCGGCCGGAAATTGGAAAGTATATGCTGCTTATATGAGAGGGACCGGACAGAAAGTAAAACGTGCTGCGCCAGGAGGCGAAGGCTTGGTCATGGATCATTTTTCAGAAACCGCCTTAAATAGTTGCCTGTCGCCTTTTGACAAAGCTTTCGAAGCGTCAGGCGCGCCGCCGGTTCGAGCGTTCTATAACGATTCGTATGAAGTCTATGGCGCAAACTGGACTGCGGATTTTTTAAGCGAGTTCCAAAAGAGACGTGGATATGACTTGCGATTGCATTTTCCAGCTTTGATGGGGGAGGGCGGCGCCGAATATGCCGGAAGAGTCAAATGCGACTACAGGGAAACTCTTTCCGATCTTTTGCTCGAAAGG
Source organism: bacterium (assembly GCA_041664945.1). Taxonomy (GTDB): domain Bacteria; phylum UBP15; class UBA6099; order UBA6099; family UBA6099; genus JBAYJY01. Next base: position 22,019 of record JBAYJY010000068.1, read on the forward strand.
TTCGCGATGCCGTGGACGTTATGGAGCCATAAAAGGGGCTCCATAACGCGTTATCAGGCACACGGTTCGCCCGGAAATCTTCTTGATCTTTATGCATCGGCGGATATACCGGAAACGGAAGCGTTCGGCCCGAGCGGTTTCAACATCCCGGGTCTGCCGGTAAGAAAAGGAATACCTCAACATTTCGGCAAGCCTGATGTCCTTATGATGAAATTCGCGTCGTCCGCTTCGCATACGGCAGGAAAGCAGTTGACGTCATCCGAGTCCTGCACGTGGCTCGGAGAGCATTTTACGGTGTCTCTGTCGCAAGTGAAACCTGAGATGGATCAATTGTTCGTATCCGGAATCAACCATGTCATATTCCATGGGACAGCTTATTCGCCTTCGACGGCTAAATGGCCGGGCTGGCTGTTTTACGCATCCGTGAATTTCGGACCGACAAACACTTTCTATAGGGATTTTCCGCAATTAACAACATACATTTCGCGCGTCCAATCATTTCTTCAGTCAGGACG
>JBAYJY010000069.1:0-21905 GCA_041664945.1 bacterium
GAAATACACTCTTTCCAAATACAGAGGAAAAAACGTTATTTTAGTTTTCTTCAGCCCGGCCTGCCCGCATTGCCTGTTGGAACTTCCGCGCGTTCAGGACTTTTATGTGAATAATAAGGCTCGTTATAATTTTGAAGTTCTGGCGGTGACACAATCAGGCGGCAAGGAAGGCGAGAAGAAAGTTAAAGAGGTTATCGGAGAGAAGATGCTGACTTTCCCGGTTGTGCTGGCTCCAACGGATGCGGTGGCCAATGACTTCGGCGTTAAGTCGGTGCCGATGGCGTTTTTCATTGATAAAAGAGGAAGGCTGGTCGACACAGTAATAGGAGAGAACCAGTTCTTTTCGTTGATGTACCATTCGATATTCAGAGATCCGATGCGGCTCGGACAGAACTGAAGTTTTCGAGAGCAGCGGCAAGAAGGGGGAGTCCCCTATGAAATCGTTCAAAATTTCGTTTTATAAATCAGACGGCGGCGAACTGACGAAACTTTTGCAGTTTTTCAGACTCGCGGAAAAAATCGAGGACCTTGTCGCCAACCCGCCTCAGGAGTTTCTCGACATGCTTGATGAGTATCTGCCGCTTCAGGGCTGGGCGGAGATGGAAGAGAACCGGGCGAATATATATGTTGTTTTCACGCCGCGCGGCAACAATATCAGGGATTTCGAACATAACGAGTTCCGGCGCTGGCTCGACACTATAAAGCCCGCTGATTTCAAAGGCGCCGCGGACGGCCCGCAGGCTGATAAATGAAAGTTTCGTTCACTTCGATTTCCGGCGCGCTTCCTGCGTTACAACATAGAAATTTCCGGCTTTTCTGGTGTGGGCAGATGATTTCCACAACCGGCACGTGGATGCAGAATGTGGCGCTCGGATGGCTTATCTATCGAATCACGAATTCACCGTTTTATCTCGGCCTCATGATGACGATGAACTCTCTGCCGATTCTGATGTTTTCGTTGTTCGCCGGCATAATCGCGGACCGAGTGGATAAGCGCCGTCTGGTAATCATAACACAGTCCGCGTTTACTGTTCAGGCGATGCTTCTGGCCATATCTGTTTCAACAGGTTATTACAACATATGGTCGCTTTTGGCTTTCACGTTTGCGGCGGGCGTGATACAGGCGTTCGATGCGCCCACGAGGCAAAGTTTTGTTTCGGAGATGGTGCCAAAAGATCATGTTCTGAGCGCAGTGGCGCTGAATTCAGCGGTGTTCAACGCTGCGCGCACGATAGGGCCGGCGATAGGCGGCCTTCTTGTGAAAGCGATAGGAGAATCAGGGTGTTTCTACAGCAACGCTGTAAGTTTCATTGCTGTGATAATAGGAATGTTGATGATGCGGGATAAAGAACTTTTTAAAGCAGGCAATAGGACCGGGCAGGGGCATGTAAAACCTAAATCGGAGCTTAAGGAAAGTTTCAAATATATACTTGGAGAAAAGCGCATCCTCGGAGTTCTAAGCGTTTTGATGGTCGTAAGCATTTTAGGGCTGCCGGCGATGACATTTCTGCCTGTGTTCGCGCGCACAGTGTTGCATTTGCAGGCCGACGGACTTGGATATTTGTTCGCAGCCGCAGGAGTCGGGTCTTTCATTGCGGCATTTAGCATGGCTTTCGCTAAAAAGAGCCGCAAACAGGGCCTGAAAATAATTTTATCTATTTCGCTATTCTGTGTCGCTATGATTTTGTTCACATTCATAAAGAATTTTTATATTTCGCTCCCCGCGCTGGCTGTCGCTGGATTCGGCGCCATATCCGGAATCGCCATGGTGAACAGCACGATACAGCTTATCGCGCCAGCTCATCTGCGCGGGCGAGTTATGTCAATGTACGTTTTCGTTTTTCTGGGTATGATGCCTTTCGGCAATTTCATTATGGGATCCGTCGCTCATTTCATCGGGGCTCCCCATGCGGTAATGTACGGCGGTTTGGCATGTCTCGCAGCGCTGATTTTTATTTCCATTTCTTTTCCTGCCATCCTCAAAATAGATGTGCCGACCGAGACGCCAATCGCCGCTATGGTCTGAACCTCTTAGCTGTGTACATACTTCTTATCGTAATTCGAATATTTTTCGAGATATTTTCTTGACATATAAATCAGCAACGTCATAATAATCAGTGTAATCAGTAAACGCTGATAATACGGCGGATTGCAATCGATGCGGAGGTGAAGGATGGCGAAAAAAGAAAAGCGAACGAAAGCGGATGTGTGTTGCACGCCTGAAGACGTTGTTACGGGAAGCTGTTGTCGGGTTGAGTCGCTGTTGAGCGTCGATGAAAGAGGACAGATGGTGCTGCCGAAATCGCTCAGGGACAGGGCGGGCATATCAGCAGGGGATAAACTTGGACTTGTTACATGGGAGAAGGAAGGGAAAATATGCTGCATTGTGCTGATTAAAGCCGATGAAATGGCGGTGATGGCGAAGAACATGATATCACCATTAATGAGAGATATTTAATTATAATAATTAATGGAATCGGAGGTCGTTGGATGGAAAACGACAATAACGGCTATGCATTGAACGAAACAGAAACCGGAGCGGCAAGTTGCTGCTGCGAAAAACCGCAAGAGCAGACATATCAACGCTCTGAGAATCTCCACTGGATTATAGGCGCGATAAATACATGCGCGGGCTATATACCGAAAGTTTCAACTGTACTTTTGCTTGACGATAAGATTGGCGTCGTTAAAACAAGACTTGGGATCGGCAGAATGCAATACTCATTGGCGCCGGGATTATACGCTGTCGGTTCTCCTGGAACGAAATCGCCGGTTCTTGTGTCCGCAAACTACAAATTGAGTTTCGATGTGTTGCGGAGCAACTTAAGCGGCAGGGATGCGTGGATTCTTGTTCTGGACACAAAAGGGATAAATGTTTGGTGCGCGGCCGGGAAGGGCACGTTTGGAACAGAAGAGATCGTGCGACGCATTGAATCTACTCGGTTATCAGAAATTGTCGCTCACAAAACTATCATAGTTCCGCAGTTGGGGGCGCCCGGCGTTAGCGCACAGGAAGTTCAGCGCGGGAGCGGTTTCAGGGTCAAGTACGGTCCAGTGAGAGCTGGCGACATAAACGCCTACATCGACGCCGGAATGAAAGCTACTGCGGAAATGAGGCGCGTTAATTTCACATTTCGCGATCGTATAGTTTTAATTCCGGTTGAGTTTATGATAGGGATGAAGCTTGCTTTTATAGCGGCGGTGATATTTCTGATATTGTCCGGACTTAGCAGGGGAGGCTATTCTATCGGTCGTGTTGCAGGAATCGGCGGCATCGCTGCAGCATTAATTTTCATATCTTTTTTGAGCGGCGTGGCGCTTACTCCGGCGTTGTTGCCATGGCTGCCCGGCCGAGCGTTTTCCGTCAAGGGCGCATTGGCAGGAATAGCGATCGCCGCGGCTGTTGAAGTTTATGCATTTGCGCATCCAGCGATTCTCGGCAGTTGGCTGAGCGCGGCGGCATGGCTGTTGGTAATTCCGGCGATTTCGAGTTTCGCAGCAATGAATTTCACAGGCGCTTCGACATACACTTCGCTTTCCGGAGTAAAGAAGGAAATGAACATAGCGATGCCTGCTCAGGCGATAAGCGCCGGCGCGGGACTCATATTATGGATCGCCGGCCGCTTTGTATAATCGAAAAAGGGGAACCCAATGAACGGACTAAAATACATTCCAAATGTGGTGACGTTGAAATTGAACGTCGAGAAATGCGTCGGGTGCGCAATGTGCGCAGATGTCTGCCCGCACGCCGTGTTTGAGATTAAGAATCGCAAGAGCCGGATAACGGACCTCGACGCATGCATGGAGTGCGGAGCGTGCGAGCGGAACTGTGCGGTTGGGGCGATAACAGTGAACGCGGGTGTGGGATGCGCGGCTGCGGTAATTCAAGGAAAGCTCAAGGGAACAGAGCCGACGTGCGACTGTGGCGGCGGAAAGAGTTCCTGTTGCGGCTAAATGAGTTTGACGACGCTGCTCAACATCCGGCTCATCTTGAGAAACAGCATATATAGTAATACCAACGCTCTAAAAGCATATATCGATTGTCAGCGCGTTTTAAAACCGCGTTTTTCAAAAACCACTCTTGTGAAGAGCGTTGAATCCTGCAGATCAACTTTGGAAGGGCTCAATTGAATCATTCTGAAGGTCAAAAAAACGAATTCCAAGGTTTTGCTCGGGTTTGGCTCAATAGCTTTCCGATCGAGCGAAAGCAATAATCTATTGCCCTGTGGAGAGCAGGCGACGGATTGATTGTCCGTTTGAACATCAAGTCCGCCGCGCAGGTAGTATATTGCGCATTTGTCTGAAGTGTTCAGCGGAGCATAGATAATTATGGCGCCCTGTCTGAGGATGGAGTTAATGCCGGTTTCGCTGCTGGTTTTGTCCGGGTTAAGCCAACCGGCGACGTAAATAAATATATCCATCGGCGAATAACTGCCTGGAGAAACCTTGTCTTTAGCGTTCATTTCCAAAAACAACTTATTTTCGTTGAAGCCGACTTTCATTGTTTTGATGTAGAGCGCTGGAGGGATTTTGCTCATTTCCTCCGAATAAGCGTCGAGTTTATCTGATGAGATTGACATCGGGAACAAGCAGCTTTTAGGCTTTTGAGCGTCACAATATTCCGTATTTTTGCTGTTTTTGCAGTCGTCAGACACATTGTTGTCTGTATTAAATATTCCGTCAGTTTCGCACAAGATTTCAACATACGTTTCATCGAAAGCGTTGACCGCTTGTATCCCGAATATAACATTAGCGCCTGATGGCTGGCCTGGAATTATTCCTTTCCATGTATTACCGTCATCCGTCTCTTTTTCCATAACAATTCTCGACATGGTTTTTCCATCGTCAACGCTGTAGTTGATATATGCCTCGAATACTTCCCCGCCGTTCGGGTTGCGAGGCGTAACGATGGAAGCGATTATGGAAATCGCCTCATCTTCATTTGGGTTTTCAGGATTTATCGTAACGCTTCTCACCATCGGTTGAGAGCGTCTATCGATAAGGTTCTTTATCACGTCAAGGTCTTCGCTGGAAATTCCGAGGCGGCTTATAAAATTGTCCATCGAAGACCAGTCGGTCGTTTTCTGTCCATGAATTGAAACATTCTTTAAGCAAATGACACAAACGATGATCGACGTGATAACAACAATTCTTTTCATAATGATCACATCCTTCTTGTTATCAATAAGTCACTAACGCGGCATATTAACATGCCGGGCAGCGTAAAAAAAACAAAACTTCTTCTCGCGGCCGTCTTCCCGTATTTCATTCTTAATGGCATTTCTAATCTACTAAATATATTTTAATAAAAAATCCAACATTCCCAAGCGCGCTTTCTCGCAGGGATTTCGCGCCTTTGACAAACTGGACCTCTAAATGACGGTGTTTACGTTTATATATATCAAACTAAGCTTGTGCAAAAATTACCGGATAGCGAAATGCTAAAATGCCGCATAAATCACAGGAATAAATAAAGCGGAATATGAAAGAGACAACTATACTTTCGTAACTTTGACTTTTGTTTCGTTGAAGGCGCTCATGCCGCAGACGGCGTCGATGAGCGTTTCGTCGGTGATATCGTTGACGCTCGAACCGGGGTTGCGATCGGAGACGTTCATCCGTGTTCCCGGTTTGATTCCGTTCCAGCCGAATGGAAAACTGGCGACGCCTGGCATTATGTTTTCGGTGACTCGTGCGCCGGTTTCAAGCGACCCGTTTTTTGTCGTGACGACAACGCGGTCGCCGTCTGATATGCCGCGCGCGGCGGCGTCGGCTGGATTCATTTCCAATTCGCATTGCTCATGTCCGTTTGAGAGTTTTTCGATGTTATGGAGTTGCGCGTTCATGAATCGGAGTTGCCTGCGGCTTATGAATAGTAATTCGTGTTTATGGGTCTCATGGCTGGAGTCGAGTTCGGCGAGACGGTTGCGGAGGCGTTCGAGGTCTGAAACCAACAGGGCCGGCGCGAGGTTGACGCTCTTTTTGCCCATGAGCTTCGGCGCCTGCGGCGTGAGCGGTCCGAGGTCTATGCCATGCACATTCTCATTAAGGATTTTCAAATTGACGCGCCGCTCTTTTGAAAGAATGGCGGGCGCGCCGTTCGGTCCGATTTTCAGCAATAAGCGAAGTATTGTTTTCGGTTTGAATTTATTTCCGAGTTTTACAGCTAAATCTTCGATAGGTCTCGGCGTTCCTGCGCGGCGCGCTGTCAGCCGCTGCGTTATTTCCCAAAGAATATCCCAGTCCGGCAGAACGCCTGGAGGCGGCTCCACTGTTGCTTCGGCATATCTTGCGGAGTTGCGGATTGCGGTCGCGTATGAAACCATCGGATAGCAGTCGTGTTCGAGGCTGATAGAAGGCGGCAGAATGTAGTCGGCATGCCGTGTCGTGGCGTTGATGTAAGGATCGATGGAAACCATGAATTCGAGATTGCCGAGAGCGGCGTTCAGTCGCGCGCTGTTTGGAATGACGAGCGCGGGATTGCCTCCGATTGTGATGAGGGCCCGAATTTTGCGTTCTCCCGTGGTTTCGATCTCTTCGGCCATCGCCACGGAGGGTATTTCGCCGTTGAATTCCGGCAATTTGCTTACCCGTGTGCGCCAGCGTCCGAGTTGGCCTTTCATGCCGAGCATTGTCATCAGCGCGGCTAAATCGACAGCCGGCGACGGGAACATCAGGCCGCCGGGGCGGTCGAAGTTTCCTGTAATGATATTAATCGCGTCCACGAGCCAGGTGGCGGTGGTTCCGAAAGTTTGCGCGCAGATTCCCATCCGGCTGTAACAGGCGGCCGAACCGGCTCCGGCAAAATCGCGCGCGATCCCGCGAATCGTTTCAGCCGCAACGCCTGTCGCCGCGGCGACTCGTTCCGGAGTGAATTCGCTCGCGACGCGTTTCAAATCGACGCGACCGATAGTTTTAATATTCGAAACGAGCGGTTTGTCTAATTTCTCATCGAAAATTGTATTTATGGCTGCAAGAAGGAAAAGAGCGTCTGTTCCTGGTCGGATGAAGTGATGCGCGTCGGCGAGCCGGGCTGTTTCGCTGCGCCGCGGGTCGATGACGACGAGTCTGCCTCCGCGCGCCTGAAGTTCTTTAATATGCCTCGCGAAACCCGGCGCCGTCATAATGCTGCCGTTGGTGTTCACTGGATTGCCGCCGATGATTAGAAGGTAATCTGTGCGCGATACGTCCGGAACGGGCAGCATTCCAGAATTGTCGTAGAGAAGGGCGGACGCAAGTTGGCGCGGAAGCGAGTCGAGCGAATTTGGAGTGAAAAAATTTTTCGTGTCGATAGAGAGAACGAACAAGGCAGTGGCGAAAAGCTCAGCGTAGTTGTGAGTAGTGGCGTCGCCCGCGTATATGGCGATAGAGTCGCGGCCATGTTTCTTGATGATATCGGACAAGCGGCCGGCGATGTCGTCGAAAGCCGTCTCCCATTTCACCGACTCCCAAGCGCCGTAAGCTTTCTTGCGAATCGGTTCGACGATTCTATCCGGGTCGGCGATCTGATCAGGAAGCGACAGTCCTTTGGGGCATATGTTCCCCCGGCTGTGCGAATCATCTTTATCTCCGCGCAGGCTTACAACCTTGTTGTTCTCGACATCAGCTATCAGTCCGCATGCCGCTCCGCAAATCGTGCAAATCGCATATCGTATTTTCTTCATAACCGCCTCTTTATGACGCATGTTACAGACATTATAACAGCAATCGCTAAGCGAGGGTACGGGGGGTATTGTTGCCGCCGCAGCGTGATATGTTATATGATAATTATGCAGAATGAATAATTTATAATACGCGTATTTCTCCGGTAACATTTCCGGAGTGGAAGAAAGAGAATGCGCAGATGATAATGAGAGAACTTACGAATATATTATCAATATTTGCTGGTCTGGTGGCCGATATTTTTAGTTCGCAGCTTCTGCGTGATGCGCCGTTCGTGGATGGTTTTCATGCGTTTGTAGCGGGTTTTCTGTCACTGCCGGTTACTGCGGGATTTTTCTTTTCGGCGATACTGATCGTTCTGCTCACAGTCATAATGATGCCGTTGAAGTTCGCGCTTGGCCTCAGCGAAGAATTTGCTATGTTTCTTCCTGCCGCCGGGTTGCTGATTATTATGGCAGTTTTGTGCCGAAAGTATTTGATGCCGTTTTTTGTTCGGATATCTTACTGGAATTCTCCGGTCATCCCGCTGATGGCGTTGCCGTGCATGAAACGAAAAAGCGTCGGGATGAAATCCAAAGGTCTGGGCGCGATTATAAACGAAGGGCTTCAAACCCCAACCGGGTTTGTTATAAACGGAGCCGTGTTCGGCAGATGGGTTCGCAGGAGCCGGCTTGTTGATGAGATTGAATCCTTCAGGCTATCGGATGACGCCGCCGGAGGATTTAAGAGACTGCTTCTGGAGCGACCGCTTCCGCGAAAGGTGAAACGCGCGATAAAAAGAGAATTGAAATATTTCAAAAACGAGGAATTGATAGCGCGTTCTTCATTCCTCGATGAAGACGGCCTCAGGACAAGCATGGCGGGCGTTTACAAATCGGTGTCCGCGAAATCGGAATTAGATAGCGTGATAGACGCTATAACCGAGGTCTGGGCGTCATATTTCTCATTGACAGCCGAACATGCCCGTAGAAATAACGGCATCGATCCCGGCTATTATTCGCTTCCCGTCATTGTCCAGAAGAAGATCAGGAGTGAAGTGAGTATTATCGCCAGTTCGGTTAATGCGCTCAATGGACATACCGAAGAAGCGCTGATTGACTACGAGACGATTACAGGCAAAGCAGGCGTAGCGGCATATAGTTATTTGACGAATGGCATTTTTGTCGCCGCTGAGCCGGTGGATTTGCCATTCGAAACTGATATAACTGTCGAAATCGTCGCCGCATTGCGGCGCCTTGAAGCGCGGTTCGGAACGCCAGTGCAGATAGAAGCCGGTTTGAAAGGCGGCGCGCTGTATTTCTTTCAGGCGCGGCCGCTCACGGCTTTTGAGGGCGTGGAAACCTTTGTGAATTCTTTTGTAATTGATATTATAGACCGTCCGTTGACGCCTTTTTCGGAGAGCCTGTTCAATTTGCCCGATAGCGTCAGAAATAAATTGGCGGCTCGACTCAGGCGCTTCGGAGACTCAGGAGCCGAGGAGCTAATTGTACGGCGTAACGGAAGGTATTACCTGCGTTATAATTTAATTCGCAATTACCTGAACCCATACTATTTATCCGCGGCGAAGTTTTCGGTAGGCGCGTTTGCCGAAAATTTGTATGTCGCCATGAAGGCGATTCTAATTAAAAGAGACAGAATGAATGCGTTAAAACTGAGAGCCGAGCTATTAAAAACGAACAACTCTGTCCTGAAAGTTTTGCGGGACGAATACGCGCTGCCGCTTTTTAATATGCAGATGGATATGTTCTATCTCGTCGATGCGCTTGAAAAACGCATTAGGAAATACCTGACAAGTATTTTCGGAGAAGGTCATAATGTCGAACGGGAGATGGAGCTTATCCTCGGGCAGGAGCGGGAAACGCCATACAGGAAACTGCTGAGGGCCGCCGCATGTTTGGCCCATGACAACCCGGAGCAGATAGAAAAGTTCCGGGAAGAGTTTGGCCACTGGAGTGAATTTGAAGCGGAAGCCGGCGAGCCGAGGCTTGCGGAGGAGCCCGAAAAATGGGCATGCGCGGCTGCCGCTCAAAACGGCGCCGTTTCGATCGTAAACAAAAAAGATGCGCATGGCGAGATATCGTCGCAGTTTGACGAACGCTGGAAAGGGTATCCCATAAATATCGGGAAGTTGGCGCACAAGTTGCTTTGTAGCAGATACAAAAACGCATTTATGGCAAGAGAGGACGTAAGGGAGACGTTAAATCTGGCTGTAAGCAGGGCGAGAGTCGCGGCTCTTGAATCGGCGAGGGACGATAGCGTGTTTTTCGCGACTATTGACGAGATTGAGGGCGAATATCCGGAACGAGGAGTTATTGAGAAGCGGAAACACGAATATGAGGAAGGATTGAAGTCGGTGGGCGCGGCGGTTGCGCATGAGCCGGAAGATGAAGCCGCCGGAGAAGAACATTCGGATGTCATATGCTGCATGGGGATCGGCAAAAAAACTGTTGAAGGCGTGGCGCTGGTCGATGAAATATTGAAAAAAAACTCAGGCGATGAGAAGCCAATATTGGTAATACCACGGCCTGATCCGGCGTATGGAATCATGATCGGACATATATCAGCTCTGATTATTGAGAGAGGCAGCCCGCTGTCGCACTTGGCGATTCTGGCGATGGAAGCGGAGATACCTGTTTTTGTGGGCGCTGCGGGCGCGTGCTCTAAAGCGCGCACTGGCGACAGATTATTGCTCGATCCTCGAAAGGGGACAATACGCATTGAGCGCTAAGATGATGTTTTTCATGTTTGTTAATGCTGTGATTCTTCAGCTTGCGTTCTTTTATATTCTGATCCGATTGCTCAATCTCAGGGAAAGCATTGCGAAATGGATTGCCGGATTATCGCTGGCATCATTAGCATTTGCGTTCTTTCCGCCGACGCTTCTCTTAGGAGGCCTGCTTTTTTCGTATTCGATACTTTATTATTTTTTAACAACGAAGAGAATAGGATCATCCGTCAGATTCGCGGTTCTAACGTTCTTTTTCTGTTTCATAACATTCGGAGGGCTTGCCGGCATTGGGCTGTCCGTGCCTGCCGTCAAACTGCACTATTTTAATCTTCTGCTTTCCACTCCGTTCAACATTATTTCAGCAGCGCCAGCGTTTCAGAACCGGATTTTTGCCATGGCGGCTGAAGGTTTTATAACGTCGACAGCGCTTTACTGGCACCGCTATTCCGCCGCGCTCGGCCTTTACCTCTGCATATGTTATGCGTACATAACGCTGCTTGCTTTAAACAGATATGCGCCGAGAGTCACCCCGCCGCCGGATATCGCTGCAATCAGGGTTCCGTTTGTCATCTTTTTTGCATCTGTTCTATCGCTGGTGAGCTGGCGATTTGTTTTTTTGGACATTCATGAGGCGCCGTGGCTGTATCTGTTTCCAGTTGCAATAGCGATTTTAGTTGTTCAAGGACTCGGAACGCTCGTTGCTCTGTCGCGGCGTTTCAATCTATCGACGGCGTATATTTTTATTATATTCAGCTTATCGTTGTTCATGGAAGAAATCATGTGGCTGCTCGCGCTGGCCGGAGCGGCGGACGGGCTTTTGGGAGTGAGAATATTTTTTAGTGAGCATCCCAAAGAGCGCGTAAGACAAAAGCGGTTGAGGTTGATGCTGAAACCCCAATTACTGGCCTTATCGGCGATGGTCTTAATGGTTGTATTGGCGGCGTTTCTGATAAAAACAGGGAAACAGGACGCGGGATTGGAAACCGGGTTTAGTATTCCGCGCACAAATCTGCCTATAAAAATCGAAGGCTATGAACACGAGGAGCGAGAAGGAGAAGTTTTCGTTTCCGGACAGGGAAAGCCATTTTATATCGACCGTTACGAATATCCGAACAAAGAGGGAATGAAACCCCAAACAGGAGTTAACGTCGAAGAGGCGCGAAATTTTTGTAAATCTGAAGGGAAACGCTTGTGCGATCCGGACGAATGGGCGGTGGCCTGTATGTCCGGGACACGCAACTTCGAACTATTCCTGACAGATGATCCTAACAAAGCTGACGATCTTCTTTCGAAGAAATGCGCAATGGACAGGAATCATATCGGCGCGAGCGGCTCATATCCCGAATGCAAAAATGAGTTTGGCGTATTTGACATGGTGGGAAACGTATGGGAGATCGTTGAGTTGCGGAATCAGGATTTATTCGGAATTATGGGGCCGGGAACGCGGTCAGGCTGCAAGTCTTGCAACAGATGCGATTGGATATTGTATTATTACCCCGCACAGATCGGTCTGCTGAAGAAAGACGACATCGGGTTCAGATGTTGCAGGGGAAATGATAATCAAAAGCGGCTGCTCCAAAAGAATTCGTTAAAACAATGATCTTCTCCAATAAGACAGCACAAAAGTTTATATTTATAACGGCAGTCAGCGTTGAAATAATAGGAATGCGATAAGCGAGACTGCAACCAGCACAGATGGTTAAAGAAGCGCGGCAATATGACCATATATGACGGCATAAGAATGAATGAACGCGAAAAATAATCTAAAAACAGGCGTTTTTACAACATTCTTTCCACAAAAGTAAATCTTTTTAAGTATTCTGACGATATTAATAGTTAGAGAGAGAAGGGAATATATGCAGAAATTGTCTTTAGATGAGATCAAGACGGGCGAAAATTTGGTTTTGGCGCGGCCGGTTATACTCGGTTCGGGCGTCAAAGGGCTGAATTCAGGCGTCCAATTGACGGAACGGGTGGCGCAGAAGCTAAAGGAACTCGGCTTCACGGAAGTCTGGGTGCGCACAGTGGATGAAGAACAGCAGCAGGTTCTGACCGGCTGCGACGATGTTGAACTTACGCAGACCGAAAAATTCCTGAGAATCAAGCAGGACATAGCGACGAGTTTGTCCGAAATAATGACGGAGAAGGATCCGGAACGCGAGATTATGAGGGTGAGGAGCATGACGCGCAGCATGGGTGCGATGAAAAAAGGGTCTCTCACCGTTCTCGATCCGAACCGCTCAACAACCGAAATCAAGGTCATCAAACAGTTTTCGGAGTCGATAATCAGCCCGGTGAGGCTCGAAAACTTTCTTAAAACCTGCCGCGACTTGCTTGAAGGGCCGCTTTCGCCGCTAAATATCGACAAAGCGCTGATCAATTTGAATGACAACCGCGTTGAAGGCAACTATATTTTCAACCACATGGCAAATACCGGGTTATATTTTCTGGCGACACTCGCGAGGCATAACGCCGACCTGAAGAAAAAGGGCGCGGTAAGTTCTGAACTAAAATATTCGGCCGCATTCGATCACAGAAAGCGCAAAGAAACGCTTTTCTATTATTCAGACGAGGAAGTGATGAGCGGCGCGATCGGCGCATTCATGCATGATGTCGGTTACCTTCACGACGGCATGCCGGAAATTCTATTCAAGCATGGCTCAATATCGCCTGAAGAACACAACGTTCTAAAAAAACACGTCGAGGTTTCAATCAACCTCATTCAATACCACATATTTTTCGCTAACCGGCCTCTCGCCAAAAACGTGATCGAAAACCATCACGAACGGCTCGACGGCAAGGGATATCCGAAGGGCAGCAAAAATTTTCATTTCTTCTCAAAGATACTCGGAATGCTGGACGTTTTTGACTCAATGACAACCGACAGGCCGTGGCGCAAGAAATTCGCGCGCTCGAAGGTTCTCGAATGGTTGTATGAAAACTCGAAACAGAAAACGACCGAGGACGGCACCATGCTGGAGCCGATGTTCGAACGCGAACTTGTGCTGTGCTTCGAGCGAATCCTGATGCTCTATGAGATTGGCGAGAAGGTGGATATTTACCATGTGAAATCGCCCACGCCGGTTTTTAAATGCCGTATCGTTGAACAGAATCCCGGACGTCCTGACCGGCCGATTGTCGAACTTATAGAATGCATCGCGGACCCGAACAAGATTGTCGCCGGCAAAACTCTCAACATGCTCAGTTCGAAAGACCTCTATCTCGGCGAGACAGCCGATTTTAAGAAAGAACCGATTTACTGATGGACGAAGAAACGAACTCTCTCGAGACTGTCAGTTTCCACTGCCGCAGTCCGATTTTCATGTGTTCGACCTGCACGCACGCCGAGAACTGTCAGGACCTTCTTAACATACTTCGTATGTTTAAATACGAGGCGAAACCGCCTGAATTCGACTACATGGCGCATTTCCCGTTCCTTAAGGAGCGCACATTCGAGATCGATCCGCGAAACAGCATGAACGATCTTTCCAGCGGCGAATGGCTGCAGTTCACTCGCACTGTTTTCTCCTCTAAGTTTCCGAAAGTCATAGGCCATGAGCTGCGCCGCGCGCATCCGGACTATAAAAGCCCGCATCTCTTCGGACAACTTATATCATTCTTTACGCGGCGGGATGATCTTGTTTTCGATCCGTTCGCGGGAACCGGATCGTCGCTCATAGCCGCATCGTTGCTCGGCCGCAAGGCGATCGCGTTTGAAATCAACTCGAAGTGGGTTGATATCTATTATAGGATTTGCAAGAAACATGATATTCAACGACAGAAACTTGTAGAGGGCGACTGTCTGCATCTCATTTTCAGTCTACCGAAGGAAACGCTCGATTTCGTTGTTATAGACCCGCCGAATCCTTTCAATACTGCGGAATGGTCGCTCGCGGCCGAAGAGCCGAAAGCGCCTCTCGACGCGTTCCTGAAATTCATGTTGCGAATACTCAATCAGTGCTACGCCGCTTTGAAGGATCATAAGTATGTGGCGATCTTCACCCGCAACCTATACCACAACGGCCGCTATCTGTATCTAACTCCATATTTCGCGTCAATAGCCGCCGAAGCCGGTTTCGTTTTCAAGGGCGAAAAGATATGGGAAAACGTCGGCGAAAAACTTAGGCCTTACGGCTATCCGCATTCTTACGTTCCCAACATCGTCCACTACAATATTCTTTTTTTCCAGAAAAGCGAAACGGAAGAAAAAAACGAAGAGGCTCCGCTGAAACCGAAGAAACCATGAATTAAATGATTTTGAACGGAACACGCGAAACTCATGGGTTACGCATTATCCAACTATTGGTTAGCGCTAATTATCGTGAAAAGGCCTGAAGGCCGGCTTACCAGTCCATAAGAAACCGGATGGGCATGAATCCTTCGGCATATTTAACTTTTCCCTGAAAACCGCGAAAGCCGGCGCAGGCGAGCGCGTTTTCGGTGATAGTAAGGTGCGGCACGCACATCTTGTCTATCTGCGATGCATGCAGACTCAGGAGTTTAAGTTTATCATCCATGACTTCAGCGATATCGACGAAAAAAGAAGGCGTAAAATTAGCGGATGTGGGCACTTCGAAAGCGAGAGCCCATTTGGTGTAGCGTGTGGCTGACATTGCGCAGAACGCGAGAGAGCGGTGGTCCTGATGCGTGTCCTGATCGTGATTAAAAAAAACAAGATCGGCGGCGGTGCGTTTAATCGCATTGTCGATAATTCCGATTACCTCGTTGTCCACCGGAATCTTTGTGTCCTTCTGGTTCCCCCAGATAACTTCAGTCGCTCCGAGGAATGCGGAAACGGCCTCCTGTTCGCGCCGCCGCACTTCAGGATTGCCGCCGCATTCGCCGGATGTCATCACCAGTTGCGAGATGTTATGCCCCGCGCGGCTTAATTTCAAAAGAGTTCCGCCGCATCCGAACTCAATGTCATCCGGGTGCGCGCCGATTGCGAGTACGTTCATGTAGTTTTCCTTCCTTCGCGTATGATTTCGAGGCTCCGGCCGCCGGCGTTGAAAAGCAGGTCTACGACTGAGAGATAAGGTTCGAATTCGCCGTATGTCTGCGGATATACCGGATGACGATATTCCTGAAAACGGAGTTCGATTCCGGCTTCAGCGAACAAATTCTCTTCAAGATAAGATTTCGCGCCCTGTCCGGAAAGATAGACATCCGCTTCGACAGCCTTGCAGATATTCACGTTCCTCTCAGTCTTTGCTCCCTCTACATTCAGCTCGCTTGCGATCCGCGCCGGAGTTGTTATACCGAGACGCTCGAAGAACCAATCGAGCATTTCTATATTCAACTCCGAGAGCGTTTCCCAACGGCGCGACATATAGAAACTCTCTATATCATTGTAATACATTTCGAAAAATTGCGCTTCCCGGTAGTTTGCCTTCAGCAGATTAAGATGCCTTTTGCGCCAGTTCTCGCTGTAGTCTATCATGACCTCATTGATATTCTGATCGCTCCGACCCTTTATCAACGCAGGAACTGTTACCCAGATTGATCCCTTAGTAGTTTTAATTTTGTTGCGGTTCTGGTATTCCTGTTTTTTATATTGGCAATTATCGAGAATGACGAAGACATCGCTGCGGTCAATCTTGTCGAAATAACCGAGCCACGGATAAAAATGAGGCTGGTGAATGCTGGCGATCATCTTTCCGCCGCTCCTTGTCTATAAAAAATTCTGCGGCAGGCATCGGCGACGCGCTCGATCTCGACATCCAACAGCGCCGGATAGATGGGAATGGAAAGCGTTTCCGCGAAAAGCTTTTCTGCGTTCGGAAGCGAACCGGCCGGAGCTCCGCATTTTATATGCAGCGGGTAATCGACTCCTCCGCGCGCTATATCGATGGATTCCATCTCGAACAAGCCGGGATAGGGCGCGTAACCGTTCAATGGCCGTATCGGGAACCTGAAGAAGATTGAGCGGTCGCGAATATTATGCGGAAGCGCAACCGGCAGACCGTCGAGCCGCGAGAAATAGAAATCTGCGATTTCCCGGCGCCGTTCGAGGAATTTGTCATAGCGGACGAGTTGCCTCAGGCCGAGAGCGGCCTGAATATCTGACATCGAGCAGCGACGTCGGCCTTCAGCGGGAGAATCCGTTCCATTTTTAAGTTTCCGCATTGTAGACAACAGTTCGTCATCGTCACTGAGAGCCATGCCGCCTTCGCCTGTTGTGAGGGGCTTAGTGGCATAGAAGGACGTTACGCTTATCGCTCCGAACGAACCGAGAGCGCGGCCTCCGATCCCGCCGCCGAAAGCCGGGCAGAAATCTTCGATAACAGGAACGCTGAGTTCGCATACCGGTTGAATGTCGGCTGATATTCCATAAGTATGCACAACGATGACAGCGCGTGTTTTTCCGGTAATGCGCGCGCTGACGGTGTCGGCATTTACGCACCAGTCGTCGCCGATATCGCAGAATACGGGAGCAGCTCCGGAATCAGTGACGGCGTCCATAACGGCGCGGCATACGAACGTCGGCATGATTACTTCGTGGCCGGGACCGGCTCCGAGCGCTTTCAGAGCATAATAAAGCGCCATCGTGCCTGTTGAAGCGGCGACGCCGCCGCGAACTCCTATGCGCTTCGCCACAGCGCTCTCGAAATTTGAAACCGCTTCGCCTTCTCCTATCATCCCGGAAGCCAGCGTGGCGTCAACAGCGTCGCGGTCGCTTCGAGTTATCCAGGGTTTCGAGTGTGGTATGATAATTTTCTTCTTCATATCGCTCACGGTCTCAAAATTTTAGCTTTGTTTTAACTGTTAGTTATATTTCACCAGAAAAAGCATGCCAAAACAAGAGGAATAATACAGAAAGCGGTTAGATAAGATCGAAGCGAGCGACACATTCGATATGAGCGGTGTGTGGGAACATATCGACAGGGCGCGCTCGTGAGAGAGTGTAACCAGCCTCGATAAGCGCCGCTGCATCGCGCGCGAGAGTCGCAGGATTGCAGGAAACGTACGCGATGCGGCGCGGGCGTGATGTGATTAGCGCTGAGAGGGCGTTTTTGTGAAGTCCGATCCGGGGCGGGTCGAGCACAACAAGGTCGGGTTTATTGCGTGCGCTCTGAGCGGCGAAAGTTTTTTCCACTTCTCCGCCTACAAGCTCGACATTCTCAATGCCGTTGACGATGAGATTTTCGCGGCCGTCAGCTATAGCGTTCGGATTGCTCTCGATTCCTATGACGCGGCGCGCGCGGCGCGAGAGAAGCATGGCTATCGGAGCCATGCCGGTGTAGAGGTCGTAAACGAGTTCGTCGCCTTCGAGTCCGGCGTAATCGAGCAGAATTTCATATAAGAGCGCGCACTGCGTCGGGTTGGTCTGCATGAACGATGCCGCTGAAACTTTAAGTTTCATGTCGTGAACGGTGTCGATTAGATGGTTTTCGCCTGCGAGAAGGCGTTCGCTGCCTTCTATAGCGACGCTGTGCAAAGCTGAGCTGATATACCAGAGCAGGGACTTGATTTCGGGGAAAGCGGGCGAAAGGTCGGCAGTGAGTTCGGGCGCGTATTTCGCGAATTCGTCGCCGTGAGTTGAGATGCAAGCCATGATGTCGTCGCCGGAGGAGCGGATAACGAAATTGCGGAGAAGCCCCTCGTGTTTGCGAATTACGTGTGAAGTGAGCGATCGTTCCGCGCAGAAATCGCGTGCGGCATTTCGCAGTTCATTGCTGCGCTGCGTCTGGAGCAGGCAGCGTTCAAGGCCTACTATTCTATCGAATGAGCCGGATCTGTGAAGCCCAAGGATCAGGCGGCCGTCGGATTCAGTGGAAAAAGTATATTCCATTTTATTTCTGTATTCCCACGGATGGTCCATGCCGAGGATCGGTTCGAGAGGCGGGTCCGAGATGCCGGCGATGCGCTGAAGGCAGTCGCGGACCTGCTGAGCTTTCCATTCGATTTGTTTAGAATAGCGGTAGTTCTGCCATTTACAGCCACCGCATAGGCCGCCGCAGGGGCCGCCGAAATGCGCGCATTCCGGCGTTATGCGGTCTGGCGATGGCGTCTCGATCGACTGCGCGCGCGCTTCAATGAAGCCTTTGCGTCTCTTTGTTACATATGCGGTCAGTTCGTCGCCCGGCACGCCGCCGAACACGAAAATGACGAGGCCGGTTTCCGTGCGGGCGACTCCCGCGCCGCCGAACGCAAGACCGTCGACTCGCAGCTTAAGCTCTTCGCCCGGCTTAGGTCGCCTAACAACAGCGCTGGTTTCGTTTTCATTCATAGAGCTATTATCAATTGATTTCATCGAAATTTAAAGGCAAACAGCATAGTTGTGACCGATCAATCGGAAAAAACATAATATTATTGTGTGGAAAAGTCTTCATGAAAAAGAATAAAAACAACGAATGAGAATGCTATGCCCGGGTCTTATGAAATTCTTTTTTCCATCCAGTTCGCCGCGGTTTCGAGTATTTCAAGTTTCTGCGGCTCGTTGTAGATTTCATGGTACAGACCTTCGTAAAGGATGAATTCCTTATCGGACGAAGAGATTTTTTCAAAGAATTCACGGGCCGAGGCGGGTGAGCAGGCGCGGTCGTCGCCGCCGTGCTGGAAAAGCGCCGGGATTTTGAACTCCGGAGCGCGCGCCAGAAGGTCGCCCATCGCCCAGAAGAATTGTTTCGCGAATCCGACGCTGATGACTTTGTAAACCATCGGGTCGGCGATGTAATCCTCAACAACTTTCTTGTCGTGGCATAGAGTCTGCGGGTCAAGGTCAGTGTTCGGAAGAGTAAGCTTTGGGACGATGCCTGCGAGAAACATGCCTGCTTTGAATTTAATCGGATTGACCTTTGAGCCGAAGCTGATCGGGATGCCGGACAGGACGACGCCTTTCAATCCGTCGCCATGCTTCAACGCGTAGCGGGCGAGTATAAGCGAGCCGTTCGAGTGCGAGAGTCCTAACAGAGGGATGCCGTTGAGCCGGGCGGCGACAAGTTCGCGGAATACATTCAGGTCTTCAACGAACTGGTCGTAGCGGTCAATGTGTATGCGTCTGCCGACGGATTTTCCATGTCCTCGGTTCTCCATGATGTGGAAAGAGAAGCCGCGGCTGGCGAAAAACTCTTCTATGTGAATATAACGTCCGAAGTGTTCCGCGAGCCCGTGAACAGCGATGATAGCCGCTTTCGGATTATCGGGAATGTTTTCGCGAAAATGGAACCGTTCGCCTGCCGGGTTTTCGAAATAGTCTTCTCGGATCATGGTATGACCGTCACTTTCAGGTTTAAGTAAGTTATGTAGTTGTTCGCAATTATTTCGACCCGAGTTTCAACAACTCTTTTTTCGCCATGTCGAGATCGGGAGTTATTTTTAGTTCCTCTTTGAATTGAGCTACGGCTTCAGGCTTTCTTTTCAGACGCGTGAGATGGCGCCCGTATTCAAAATGAGTGAGTTCGGCGTAGTCGCTGATGGCCAACGCTTTCTTGAATGTCTTCTCAGCAAGGTCGTTCTTGCCGGCGGAACTGAGGTAAACAGCATAATTGCGAAGGAAGATCGGGTCTTCCGGGTTGGATTTCAGAGCTTTAAAAATGTACTCGCGCGCATGTGGGAGGTCGCTTTTGTTCAGGACGAGAAGGTAAGCGATATATGAAAGAGTGTCAGGGTCTTCAGGCTTCGGCTTGAGGTTTTCAATGCGTTTGATAGTTTTAACGCTTTCGGCTGAGTTTCCCAATCTGAACTGAAAATGCGAGATTGAAAGCAAGGCGGGGATTTTGAATTCGAGTTCGGCGCTGAGTTCGATACTGGAAATACCTTTGAATTTTTTCGGGATGTCGATATCGCTCTCTGCAGTTTTCCCCGACCTATTCTGTTCTATCGACTGCTGTTCGAAAAGTTTGATTTTTTCGAATTGTTCGGAAGTGGGAAGCGAGGAAATGAAATTGGAAAGAGAGATAATGCCGTCCTTATAGCGGCCGGAGAGGCCGAGCGCGTTGCCGTAGAAAAACTGCCATCCTGAAGTTAGCAGGCGAGGATATAGCGATTGGTCAGACTTGGAGGAAGCGCGAGGCGGCGCGGATTTGAAAGTATCCGAGGCGGCGGCGTATAATCCTTTTTTGCATAGTTGCTTACCCTTAATCAAATAAGCAATGTCTGAGTCTGGGAAGAGGCGGATCATATTATCAGCAGTCTTAATCACGTCATTGCCGCGGTCGGCCATATAGTAGGAACTGAGAAGAAGCGCGATCGGCCCGGGGCCTGAGAAAGCATGGCTGAAAGATTCCGAGAGAACGCCTATCGCTTTGTCATATTCGTGGCGTCCGATGTAAATCTCCGCAGGTCCTGTGTATGCAAAAGTGTCGGTCGGCTGAATAGATCTGATTTTCTCATACATTTCGAGAATTTTGTCGGATTGCTGAGACGGATCGAGAGAAAACAATTTTATGTAATAGTTGCCGGCGAGATTCGAGGCGATATCGAAATTCTCCGGCTCGATAGCATGCGCTTTTTCGAGTTCGTTGATCGCTTCGTCGAATTTGCCGGCTGATGAATATGCCATGCCGAGGAAAAGATGCCCGTTCGCTGATTTCGGCCATACTTCGACGACATCAGTAAGCATCTTTACTGATGAGGCATAGTTCTTTTGGTCCCATTGTGTAATCGCCCGGTTGAGCGCCCAGTCCGCGGTGCTCTCTTCGGGTTCACCAGCTTTCTTCAGATTCAGCTCTTTCGGGAAAGAGTTAAGCTTGAATCGTGTTATACTCGAAGGAGCGACAACAAAAATAAAATTTTCGTCTGAAAACAGGAATGAGTTCGAATAGTTGTTGAGGTTCTCCGGTTTTTCGTCCCAGAATCTCATTTCGATATAGTCCGGAATCATCAATTTCTGAGTGAGAGCGCCGGTGTCCGGATCAAGAATCTGCAAAAGACCGTCGGATGAAATAATGAAAAGTTTTTTGCGAAGAAGAAGCGCGGTTTTCGCGAGCAGACGCTCGGAGTCATAAGTCCAGCCTTTGAGAGACGAATCCGACGGAGTGAAAGAGATGCGCCTGTCGTCGATAGATAGTGCGCCGCCGGGAATAATGTTCGGGTCGAAAATCATTGAGGGAGCGGCAATGAGAGGTTTGTAATCTGTAGGCGCGGGCTTGGAATTCAGTTGCTGGTCCTGCCGGTCTGTAATAATTGGATCGAATGTGTCGTCAGCGTGTCGAACTGCAAACTGCGAATTGTCGGCTGTAGAGAGAAGCGTGTCGCCCGCGCCAATGTTGAGGTAAGATGACCAAATCAGGTTCTTATGCGAAATACTTATCTCGTTCAGCGTCTTGCCGCTTTGAACAACAAACGTATAGTCGTCGAGTTTATAAAATGTGAATGTATCGCTGAATCTGTATTCCCATTGTCTTGCGCCTGTGTTTCGGTCAATGAAATAGACAACTCTGTCCGCGTTTTCAACGATAATATTGTCGGGAGTGAAAAGCAGCAGGCTGCGACCGATGTCCGGTTTGATGCGGCAGGTCCAATCCTTTTCGGGATAAATTTCAGAGTTCGCGGGCAGCGTTGAAAATGAAAA
>JBAYJY010000070.1:0-21876 GCA_041664945.1 bacterium
CCATCGAGAAACAGCGCCATAATAAGCGCCGCCACGATAAGCATAACCAACTGCAGAATTGTCAGAGCCGCGAACCGCATTGCAAACGGCCGCAGCCATTCATTCGCAGCCTGTATCGTGGCAATCGGCAGCCGCCCGGGGTCGAAAGGATGCAGATCCATCAACCCTGCCGCGGCGAAAGAGGCAGCCGCTCCCGCTATCAGCAGCATCGGCAACCCGAACAGAATAAAATTCCTTGCGATCCATCTCCAGTCGCCTTCGCTCGGCCCGAGCAGATCGGGCTCGATAAACGCCGGCCACATTTTGCTGAATCCGCTCCAAATCGCCAACCCGGCAATGAGCAGCAGTAAAAACGCCGCCAGGTCAGCAGACGGCATCCTGAACGGCATGTGTGACAACTTGTACGTCATCCCGTCGTCTTCCAAACCCGCAAACCACTGAAATGCGGGTTTTGGCATACGTTCCGCCGTTAGCAACCCTGTGTAGACAGTATTCACACTGCCTCGAGGATCCATCTCCGGCCCCTCATAATCCGCAAACGAGTCCACAAACCAGCCTGGCGCTGCCGGATTGTCGCGCATATAGCTCTCGACCCGGCTTAGATTAAACAACTGATTTGATTCTGTCCCTTTTATATTCACTCCGCCCGCGCGGCCTGGAATTCCGCCTGCTCCGTATTTCAATAATTCATATGGTTTGTCTCGTAAGTCGGAATATTTCGCTTCAAGACCGCGCATAAAACCGGAGACCGTCTCGCCTGTCCAGCCCGGATACTCGCTCAAAAGGATGAAATCAACGCTTACAGGCTTACTTTCCGGGCCGGGCGCATTAAAATCAGCGTAAATTAACCTTCCGGGATCGCGGCGCCTCAAAGTCTGCGCGTTGTACATTATCCAGTCGTTTGTTATAACATCGTCCGCTCTCAGCGCGCGCCCCATACCCCAGCCGATCACAGACGGATGGCTCTGATCGCGATCAATCATGCGCCACAACGAATCCGTTGCGCTCTTTGCCGCCTCTCCCGCCGGATCGTCTCCTATTCCCTTCCATAGCGGAAAATCCTCAAAAACAAGAACTCCATTCGCATCACAGTATTCCAGAACAGCCGGATGAACCGGATGCGAGAACCGAACGGCGTTGAAACCGGCGAGTCTTATCTTCTCAAAATCGCGCTCTATCATCGCGCGAGTAACTATCGGGCCCCAGTTGCCAGGAAATTGCTCGCGCCATTCAACAGCGCGCACAGTAACCTGTTCCCCATTATAAAAAAAACCGCCGTTTCTAAATTCTATCCGACGTATTCCGAACTTCTTTTCGATGCCGTCGGAATCGCCATCTTTTGAAACGGTCACTAATGTCAATTCATAGCGCGCCGGCGTTTCAGGACTCCACAATTCCGCGTTCGGTATTCCACCTCTCCAGTCTATGACACCTTGCCCCTGCGCATCAGCCGTCACATCGAAATCAAAATCCGTGACAGCCGGCCCCTTCTCGCGGCTAATGCGGCCAAAAACATGCGTCGCCTCTCCGGGCGGCATCGCCAAAACCGCCCTAATCCGCACGCTCGCGGTCCCGTTCTCCTCCGGCCTCGAATCTATCGCCGCTTCCTCGAACCTGATATTGCCGCTTCTCTCAACATATACTTCCCGCGTTATTCCGCCGTAATTTTTTTCGCCGCCCGCAAACTGCATTCCGGCGCTCCGCGGAGAATTGTCTATTTTTACGATCAGCAGATTATCTTTCTTCATGAAAATTGCGCCGGTGACATCCGCCTCAATCGGCGTGAACCTTTCTGACGGACGACTCACTGCGACCTGTTTTCCGTTAAGCGCAACTTCGCATAGACCTCCGCAAGCGCCGATATGTAACTTTATCTCGCCTTTCTTCCATGCGCGCGGCAACCGGAACTTTATCCGGTATTCCGCCTGTCCTTCGTAATTTTCTAATCCCGGGATCGTATTCCATGTATGAGGAACGGCGACAACGCGCCGCGTTTCGCTGCCTGCCAGCTTGAACTCCCACTTCCCGTCAAGCCACGCAATCTTGCGAAACGGATTTGGAATGTCCTCAATCGGATTGAACGGCATTGCAGCCTTTTCATTCCTCAGGCGCGCCCCTTGCCGCGGCAATCCCAAAAACAACGCCGCGGGCAATATCAATACCAGCAACACTCCGATTATGTATTGTTTCCAATTCATCATAGACAGAAAAAAAGTATATCTGAAATATTTTTATATGTACACCAAAAACATGTTTGTTTTATATTTCTTATAGCTTTAATTACAACATATGAGCGTCAGCCGGTTATTTCTCCGATTGCGCCTCCTGTTGGCCTTGTTAATAAACTTCGCAATGAATACGGCAGTTGTAATTATGTTAGATGGCTGCAGGTTAATCTGCATTAAGAACCTTGACGCCAGCTTTGATTATCGATTCGCGCAACTTCCCGACCGGTTCTTTATCCGAAATTAATTGATTTATATCGGAGAGCGGACAAACTACCTCAAGGAGCTTCGCATTGTATTTTCCACTGTCGAGAAGAAGAAATCGGCTTTCCGTTCTTTCGATCATAGTTCGCTTGACCCAACACGCGCCTGAATCGACGTCCGTCACTCCCTCTGGAGTAAGGCCGCCGGCGCCGATAATCGCCTTGTCCGCTCTGAATCGGCGAATAAACGCCAACGTGTCCTCTCCGTAAACGCCGCCTTCATCGGGATGGAATTCGCCCGGACACACTACCACGCGGATTGTTTTATTTCGACCGCACGCTGTGGCGACTGTATAACTGTTTGTAATAACAGTCAGACGCGAGCCTTCAGACGCGAGACGCCGCGCGAAATGGGCGGTCGTCGATCCGTTGTCTATCATCAGCACATCGCCCGGCTCCACAAAAGTGACAGCGGCCCGCGCTATCCGCTCTCGTTCAGGGACACTCAACAAATCTCGCTCTCTCATGGCTGGTTCCGCCGCCATCGCGCGAGTCGCCGCGCCGCCATACGTCCTGTCGACAAGCCCGCGACGCGTTAACTCATCCATATCGCGCCGCACTGTTTCCGTTGTCACTCCGAACGCTTCAGCGAGCTCCGAAACGCGCACCGTCGGTCCCGCCCTAAGCTCGGCTAATATTCGCTCCTGCCTGTCGTTTTTATTTAATCGCTCGGATTTTTTCATTTTATCGCTCAATCTCAATCGATATCCTCAAGCATTCCCGCGTCGCCCGCCAAGTCCAAAAAAGTGTATCGGTTGCGTATCTCCCTCGCATGCCGTACGGCTTTTTTATAGAAATCGCGCGGCCAACCGAGTTCTTCCGGCGCTGTGAACGCTCCTGCCCGTAGCAATGCCTTCTCTATCGCTTCCGACGGCAACGCCGCCTTCGAAATTCTGTTCTTTATGCCGTCCCAATCTTTTTGCAGCTTTTCGTTCATCGCATCAGATCCAGACGAGTCAAGCCGCTTTTTAGAAAACTCGCTCCAACAGGGCGGTCCTATTTCCGGCCCGAATCGTTCTATCAAATCCGCTTCTCTTATCGCCGAAGGCTTCACGCTCGGCGCTCCGCCCGCCAATATCCGCTCCTGCAATCGCGCCACCGTCAAAGCCGTCACGCCTATCTGTTCGCCGTGAAAACTTTCAGGCCAATCTGGCGAACCGAGCATGTCTATATAATGGCTTATCAAATGCTCCGCCTGACTCGCCGGCTGGCTTCCCGCGCATATTGTCATTCCAAAACCGGAAAGAACCAGCGTTCGCGCCAGCCTGTCCATCGCTTCAAGATCCCCGGCCGCCAACGCTCCGGATGTCTCGAACAATTCATCTTCGAACTCCGCAAGAATCGTAAACGGCGCTTCGCGATAGGGTTGGCCGAGCAGAAGATGCGCCAGCAGCCAGTCCGTCTGCGCTGTCGGACGGCACACGCTGTCTCCGAGGCCTGATAGAATCATACGTTTCGGCGCAGCCGCCAAAACTTTCAAATCCAGAAAAACGCCCTTTGCGCCAATCGCAGGCAGAGTCTTTTTCAGCCCGCCAACGGTTATCGACGCGTTGACGGACGTGTATCCGTTCATTGAAGGCGCCGTTCCGAATACTACATATTCCTTGTCCATCAGCGCAGCGGTATATTTACACAAATCGTTGATAGTTCCCGAACCGACCGCCACAAGCGCGTCGCATCCTGCTGTCGTAGCCTTAAGCCTCTCAACCGTTTCAATGTCGGCATGCGGCTTTTCGAGCATCATCACGCTCGTAACAGCGCCTATCGATTTCAAAGCGCGCTCAATTCGGGAGCCGAGCGCTTCATAAGTATTTTCGTCGCTCACAACAGCATATTTATTGCCAAGATTAAGAGCGGCGACCGCTTCCGCTTCCATGCCTGCGAGGCTTTCCGCTATAACAACGGACCGTGTTGGAACAGACAAAGGCGCCCCACCATCCGGATCTGCATATTTTCCTTCAATTATTTCCTTTATTGTGTCCCGCTTCATTAGCAGAACTCCTTTATTCTTTATTTTAATCTTGTTTATTAAACATTGGTTTCAGACTTTCAAAAAGCCTTCTATACGACGAATAAGCGTTTTCGTATAATTCACGATTTTCAGGCTCCGGCATAATAGTTTCTGTTTCGCCTCGAAGGAGACCGGCGCAAGCCTCAATGTTCGGCTGTATCCCGCAAGCGACAGCAGCGAGAGCCGCCGCGCCGAGTTGCGATGTGTCAATCCGGTCTGGAATCTCCACAGGGATGTCGCCGATATCGGCGCGAATCCTCGCCCACGTCACGCTCCGCGCTCCACCACCCAACAACGTTACGGACTTCGTCTCAGTGCCAAGTTCCCTAAGGCGTTCGATCACGTCGCGCATTGCGAAAGCGCACCCTTCCATCGTAGCGCGCGCCATGTGGGCTGTCCCATGCGCCGGCGTCAGTCCGTAATAGCACCCTCTCGCCGACGCCGCCCACTCCGGCGCCATTGCCCCGCTCAGAGCCGGAATGAATATCAATCCATCTGCGCCCGCAGGCGCTTGCGCCGCCAGACTCTCAAGCTCGCTGACATTCCTTAAATTGAACGTTTTCACAAACCATGAAAGCGCGCCGCCGGAAAGCCAGCCCGGATTTTCTATGAAGTATTTTCCATTGACATAGCAATGAGTCTCAACAAGACCGCCTATGTCCACCTTGGGCCGCTCGTCAAGCGCCCCTACAACCTCAGCCGTTCCAAGCACGCACGAAATGCTGCCCGGCGCCGTTATTCCGGCTCCCAAAGGAGTCGAAAAATCATCGCCCGTTCCAACCGCCACCGGAGTCCCCTCAGGTATTCCGCAAATCGCCGCCCCCGCGGCGCTCAAACGTCCGGCGATACCCGCCGCATCGGCGACAATCGGCAACAACTTCGAATCTATCCCGAATTCATTGAGCAAGCTGATGTCATATTCACGCCGTTCAATCGAATACAACATCGTAGTCGAAGCCAGGCCGGGGTCCATTACATGTTCGCCTGTGAGACGGCTGACTATGTATGAAACAGGCTGGTGAAACCGGACTGCTGCGGCGCCTGGCTTATTATTAAGATACCATCTGATTTTTGCGGCCATGTGCCCAGCATCAAGACAGTTTCCTGTAATCCGCCGAACGGCTTCCGGGGAAACTCCCGCGATCTCGCGCTCCGCGCGCCGGTCCATCCAGATGATGCAAGGAGCGAGGGCTTCTCCGCTTCCACCTACCGCGATGCAGCCATCGAGTTGTCCGACAACTGCAATCGCTCGCACATCTCTCGGTATTGCGCCAGCGCGAGCGAGCGCATCAGCGACCGCCTGCCCAAGAGCTTGTTCCCAATCCGCCGGGTTCTGTTCCGCCCAACCGGGATGCGGGTAGCTTATTGCATACGGGCGTGAAGACTCGCCGCGCGTTCGCAAACGTTCGTCCGTCACAACCGCTTTAAGGCTCTGCGTTCCGATGTCTATGCCGACGATCATGGGAACCTCACAATGAAGCTGAATTTATTTGCAAGCGGCAAGAACGTCTTTAATTTGAGAAAGAATCGATCCTTTGCGCTTTGAAAATGAACCGTCGAATATAGCAGATCCGATTGTGAAGGCGTCTGCTCCCGCTGCCGCGAGCGCCTGAATGCGCTCAGGCGAATCTACGCTGCCCGCGCAGGCAAGATAGCCTTTCATCGCTCCGCGCGCCGCTCGAACGAGATCCAGCGGGTCTGCTTCAAACGCCCTGTATGCCAACAGGTCAACGCCGGCGCATCCGAGCTTCTCGAACCGCGCGCAATCAGCCGCTACGCTCTCAGGAGTCCCGCCTAATTTTGTCGGATGCCCTTCGGGCCGCCCCGGGAACGGGTAATACTTCACTCCGCTCCCCTCTATGGCCTTCAGTATGTTCGCCGCGTCTGTTCCACCGAGCAACCTTTCAACTCCTATGTCAACCGCAATGCGAGCTGAATTCAGGCATGCCTCCGGCGTCGTGCTCACAACTTCCAGATAACTTGTGCAGCCCGCCGCCTTTATCCGGCGTATAAGCTCCCTAAGCGTCTCGATATCGACCCCAACGTCTTTACATCCTATGTGCGTCACACCCGTTGGAACGATCAAATCGAAAACGTCAAGGCAATCCCCGATTGTCATATCCTGTCTCGTAAGCATAAAAATGAAATCCATATCGCACCCCCTTGCATGTTGTTGTTACAACTATTATTGTTGTGCATACAACATTGCTTTGCAACTACTCCGGAAATATATTTTCAGCGTCCTGAATCGGAAAGTTTTTTTAGTTCCATTCTAATACGCGCACATTCCGCCTTAATGCGTCTGAAAACGTCAGGCAAAATATTGGGATGCTGCCACATAATTATTGAAGAATTATGGAGCAATGGATCCGATTCCGGCGAACGCTTAAATGTTGCTACTGCCAACTTATAATCATGAGAACCGGGTATAGGCGAATACTCTGCCGTTATCGGCGCCACTCCTATCGCGGCTGCCGCGCTAATCGTTTCCAGCGTCTCTTGTTCAGTCTGGTTCGGGTGGCCGAGAAGAATGTAAGCGCCGATATCGCCGCTTTTGAAACCGGCGCTCAGAAGGTTTTCAACTGCGTTCTCGAACTGAGTGTTGGTAACTTTCCCGCCGGACTTTTTTTGAAATGCCGCGTCTGCCGATTCCAAGCCGAGAATAATTCCGGAAAAACCAGATCGAAACATTAAGGAGGCGATTTGCGGCGTGACAAGTCCGGCATGGACTGCGTTGGGCGTATGAAACGAGATGTCTAACTGTTTATCTAAAACAAATTGAAGCGTTGGCGCGAGGAGCTTATCTGCGTTAACCAACAGAGCGTCGTCGCTGAAAGCGATGTGGCGCGCGCCGGGTTGTTCTATCAGCATTTCTATTTCGCGAATGACGGCATCCGGATCGCGTTGCTCGAATCGAGGAGCGAGCTTATGAGATACGCAATAAGTGCAGCGAAACGGGCAGCCTCGAGAGAGAGCGATCACAGCGGACGAGTTGTCCCCCTGCAAGTCGTGCGCCGGAGCCGGCCAATCAGAAAAAGATTCCGGGATATCGATTTCACTGTTGGTTATTTCAGTAAACAAATCAGCAAATCCGGCGTCAAGCGGCCCTTCATAAACAAAATCCGCGCCGCTGAGCGCGCGCGCATGCTCCGGGCACAAAGTCGCGTACCTTCCTCCGAGAATGACCGGGACATCCGCCCATTTCGCCTTCAGCAGCGCTATCGCGTCGAAAACACCCGGATACCAGTAAGTCATCGATGAAGTCACTAAAATAACATCCGGCTTGCCGACTCGGTCGAGTTCATCCCCGAAAGCCATCTCGGTTATGCCGTACCTGCCGTAAATACGCGGAACAAATTCGAGCGCGGCCGGTTTTTCGATTGGAGTCTTCAGGAATTTACCCGTTCCGTCAGCATGAGTTTTTAGAAAAACGCCGCGTTGCGATGGATGGGCGCGGTCGAGGCAATCGATTAGAGAGACAGATATGCCGGCACGGCGTAGAAAAGAGCCGATAGTAAGGAGCGCGGTCGGCCGCAGCCACAGGTCGTAAGCGGCGAAGTCCGTAATCCACGGATTGACGAGCAGCGCATGGATATTCGTTTTCGAAGCCATAACATGAATATATTAGCCTACCGGGACATAGCCGGAATAAAAACAAAAAAAAAGCCGGCCCGAGAGGGCCGGCTGAAAATCAAAACTGGCATTTAAAATCTTACCGTTTCAGATTGATGACTTCTGTAAGCATCTCGTCTGAAGTGGTGATAATTCTGGAGTTGGCCTGGAAGCCGCGTTCGGTGACGATCATGCTTGTGAACTCCTCGACGATGTCAACGTTGGACTGTTCGAGGGAGCCGCCGACGATCGAGCCAGCGCCGCCGACATATGCCGGAACGACGTTCGCAAGACCGGTGTTGGCCGTCATGGCGAACGTGTTGGCGCCCAGCTTTTCGAGGCCTTCCTGATTCGCGAACATCGCAAGAGCGATCTGCGCGATCGGCTTTACCACGTTGTTGCTGTAGCGGCCTTCAATGATGCCCGACTTATCGATCGAGAAGTTCTCGAGGATTCCCATCGCCCAACCGTTCTGCTCGTAGGCGCGGGTTGTGAAGTCGGAAGCGTACTGAGTGACGCCGTCGATCGGGTTGCCGTGTCCGTCGAAGTCGTTTGTGATGGAGACGGCATCAGTGGCGTGCGTGGAGGCTCCGTTGGCGCCGATCGGGGACGGGTCGAACATGATCGGGCCGGTGTTGCCGCCGAGTTCGCTCTGGATGACAAGGCCGTTGTTGTTGAATGTGAGCTGTCCGTTATTTTTCGCGGAAGCCGTGTCGTCAACGTTGTCCATGCTGTCGAAAGCGAATGTGTCGCTGTACGGCAACTCAGCCCTCCAGTACCAGCGGTTCTCATTCCGAATCTGCTGGGTCAGGTCATAGTTTGAGCCGACGTGGGTGAACACGTACTGAAGCGTATGCGTGTCGCCGAGAGAGTCGAAAACGTCGATCGAAGTGCGATAGACTTCAGCGGACTGGAATCTTTCGGTGCTCTTCGACGTCGGTTCGGTCGAAGTGGCCTGATCGGAGATGATGCCTCCGCCCAAATTTCGCGGAGTATTGAGATTGGCAAACATGTTGTTGAAGGTAGTGCGAGCGCTGCCTGAACCGCCTGAGCTTACTTCCGCAAATTCCTGAGCGAAATCCGCCCAGCGGCTGTTCATAATCTCAGCCGGCGGAGTGAGAGCGCGATCCTCGGTGGTATAATCCGCTGTGAGTCTGATAGAACCGGTATAGCCGGAGGGGCCGCCTGCAACCGCGACGCCTTGGCCCAACAATGCGCCGGACGTCGGATTTGCTCCCCATTTCAGGGAAATCTGGCCTGAGACCGGGTCAAGAGAATAATCCGTGTTCTCGACAAGCAGCTTGTTGACAGCGTTCTGAGTCGTATAAGAGAAAACTATCGAGTCGCCTGCCGAAGGAGCGCAGTTAGCGTCTATCATGTTGAAAACAACCGCCGGAACGTTCGAGCCGGCGACGCTGGAGGAAATGCGGTACTCATTGGCTGCGCCTGTGAAGACGCTTACCTGCCGCCATACTGTGCCGTTGACCGACAGTTCCGCGGTGTCCGGAACCATCTGGAGATCATTCGTCGGCACGCCGTTTGCGTCGCTTCCGGTGTATCCATTCCAATCGCCGGCGACTGCCACGTTAAGATCCGATTCCCCTGCGTATGTGTGATCCATTCGGGAGCGGATAACCTGCCCGTAAATCATCGGCGAGCCGTCCACATCGCCGTAGTCGAGGTTGACCTGACTTACCTGATAGTCAAAGTCGGAAACATGCTCGCGGCCCATTGTGCCGCCGAGACCGCCGGCAGTCACGCCGAGGCGTGTGCCGGTTAGTGTCGGGTAAGTCGATTCGCGCAGCAGGTAGCCTGTGCGGATTCCGGACCCGGAAACCGCGTTGACTTCAACATGCAAATCGTTGAAGTCATGGGAGCCGGAAACGTCGTTGTTATAAACGATGAACTTTGCCTGATCGGTGTCGTACTTTACGGTCGGGTTCATCGTGCCATTGACGTCGAGCGCATCGAGCGCGTTCTGGATCGTGGTTTCCAAATTTCCGATTGTTGTGTCGTTCGTAACTTGGAAGTATAGGTACTTTTCTGTTTCATAAGGCTTAGTGCTTAGAGAACTCGACTGGCAGATTGCGCTGGTGATAGTTGCCGCGGCGAACGGAGAAGCAAGAGTGCCCGCTACTGCGCCGACATAGTACTGGCCGGTTTTCGGATCGAATGAATATTCGCCGACATTGCCGCGAAGCTCAGCCGGACTTTCATATGATCTTGTAAACCCGGCAACCGGGTCAGCGCCAGCTCCGTAAATCAGACTTGCATTATCATCGATTATCGGAAGATAACTCGAGTCAATCAGTCCTGTATAGCGCCACAGGCTTCCATCGCCGTACACATCCACGCCGGCTCCGAAACCTATTGGAACTACTGTTGCGGGAAGCGTTGTCTGAATATCCTGATAAGTTGTGTCGACATGAATTTCGACCCAGTCGCCTTCGCGGAGTCCTAGATGCGACGGGTTCACGCCGTCAGCGTTGTACAGGTCGACGAGCAGATCGTTCTTCGTGGCGAACCCTTCCTTCGGGTCGATTCCGTCCGCGATGAGCGAGCGTGACTCCTCGTCGAGGTTGCATTTCAGGCCTGTTTTGTTTGTGGCTTCAGCCTGAAGCTTTTCACCGTACTGGAAATCGATGTTGCCGACCGGGCGCTGAGTGTCGACCGTGAAGTTGTGGTCGTCGTCGACTTCGACGCGAGTCCAGCCCTGAACGTACCAGCCGTCGGCGTTGACGA
Source organism: bacterium (assembly GCA_041664945.1). GTDB lineage: Bacteria > UBP15 > UBA6099 > UBA6099 > UBA6099 > JBAYJY01. Next base: position 10,854 of record JBAYJY010000070.1, read on the forward strand.
GCGAGCCTTGCTTGTCGAGGCCGAAAGCGCCGTCGCGGGTGTAAACGTTGGAGCCGTTGCCGCTCTGGAGAACGAACCAGCCGTTGCCGTCGATTGCGACGTCGGTGAGGCGACCGGTTGTTTCGATCTGGCCCTGATTCATGATGTTCGTAACGGAGACCGTGGTCATGCCGAGACCGACCTGCAGCGGGTTGATGCCGCCGCGGCCATTGCGGGGCGCCGCTGCTCCGTTATATGTGCGGCTAAGAAGGTCCGCGAAAGTCGCGCGGCCTTTTTTGAATCCGTACGTGCTGACATTGGCGATGTTATTGCCTATGACATCCATCTTTGTCTGGTGATTTTTCAACCCCAGAACGCCTGTGTATAAAGACGAATTCATTGTGCCTCCTCTCGAAGCGGCCACAATGCGGCAAGGATAACAGTAAACAACGTTCGCGCCTAAAAGCGGCTCGTCGCAGTTATCGGTTAGGATGGGGCTTGGGAATTGAGTTGAAGCGCTCCCCGCGCACGGGGAGGGTTTGTTACCCTAGAGCGAACAAACCGTTCTTTCCCTCATCCGTTCCTTCCGAAATGTGGCTTTAAATTGTTTTTGCCGCCTCAGTCGTTCGGCGGCAGGGGGCTTCCTCAGGGAGGTCCAGCCCCTAACCATCGGCTACGCGATTACCGCGCTGTCGATGTTAGTAACGACGTTCTCCTTCATGCTTTCCATATCTATCGCCGTAATTACCGTGCGATTGGAAACGCTGACCACAAAAGCCAGCCCATTCAGGAGAACAAGTGATTCCTTTGCGCCTTTAGTCTTGGCGCGATCCACGGCTTGCGTCAGGCGGTCCATATCATCCTGTGTAAGCTCGATGCCGCGCTGTGCAAGCCGTTTTTCGGCATGAGCGGAAAACTCAACTCGTCCTGTCTTTTCAGACAGTATTCGTTGGAATTCCGACTTGCCGGACTGCGCGGATTGCGTTTGCGGCGCCGATAACGGAGAGCCGATCTGGCCGATCTGCTGCGCTATCGGAGCTTTTGGTCCGTAAATCTTGGATACCACTGTGTCACCTCCTTTACAAGTTTCTCAATCTTGCAGTATTACAAGTTAGTTATGGCGAAGATGTCGGAGACCGCCACTTGCTGATCACCCACCATCAGAGTCGGAATGCCGCTTATAATTTCAACGGAACTCACGCCTCCACTCTGGACATTGCCGTCAGCGTCGTACCAAGCGACACCTTTACCGATGAGCGCCGCAGATTGCGTGAGCATCTGCATCGCGTTCAACTGCTCAAAATTCTTATTGAGGTTCATCATCTGCTCGAGCGAATTGAACTGCGCGAGCTGAGCGATAAAATCCTCATTCTTGAGCGGATCGAGAGGGTCTTGGTTCTTCATCTGGGCAACCAGAAGCTGTAGAAAATCTTCCTTACCCAAAGAATCGCTTTTTTGGGTAACGGTCGTCAGCTGGTCAGCGGATGACTGATTGATAAGATCAACTAGTGACATGATGTCTCTCCTTTTATCATCGCTTTCTTAGGCGAAGTAGTTCACGCGACCTTGGGCGGCGTTGTAACTGCCGTCCGAGCCGTAAAGAGCGGCGCTGTCGTAGTCGAGATCCAGGGTTGCCCCGTAAGTCCCGGCTGCTTCGGAAGCCGAATAACTCTGACCCGCTGCGTAGGAATCGCTCTGTCCATCCTGCGTTCCCTGCTGCGGCTGCTGGCCGGAGCCGGTGTTCACATGCACTTCGAACTTACCGACTTTGATTCCCATCTGATCGAGAGCATTCTTCAACTGCCCGAGATTGCTTTCGATAATGGCCTTCACCTCATTGCTTGAAGCCGTGAATTTAGCCGTCACGACATCCGCATCGATCTTGATTTTCATCTGAAGATCGCCGAGGTTTTCAGGTCTGAGGAATATTCGGACTTCTCCGCCCGCGCCGTTCTGGAAAGTGTATGCCGCTCTCTGCACGATCTGCTGCATTACACTTTCTTTGAGGTCTGAACCCTGTGCGGTTCTCGCCGTGTCCACTGTGCGCTCCGCCGCAATCTGACTCAGATTGCTTCCCGCTTCGGTTCTTCCCGCGAACATAATGCGTTCGCCGGAAACATCTGCCGTCGCGTTCGATGTCTGCTGCGGGGCGATTTCTTTCGTAAGTGTGGATGTCCATTCGCTCGCGTTTTCCTTCGACTGCTGCTCTGAGAAATTCTGCGTCCATTGCTTTAAGAAAGAGAATGAAGAATCTTTCTTATCCGCGAATAGCTCATTGAGGTTAGTCGAATTCTGATCGCCTGCGAGAAGCAGCCGCTGGAGCTTATCAAAGATTTCGCGCCTGTCGACTCCGCCATTCGCCATCTCTTTTGCCATGTTCTCGACTTGGAGAGCCTTCAGATACTTATCTGAAGAAAAGAACATCGGATCGACTGTTTCCACTTTAGGCGTCGCGGTCTTATTCTCCGCGGTTAGAACATTCGCGTTTTCGCTTTTTACGCCGCTTGTTGCGGTTTTAAGCGGAACCACGATCTTCGCCTGCGCTTCATCTTCGATGCCTGCAGCCGCTATTTCCTCTTGAGGCAGTGCGGTAATCGCTTCGTTCTGCAATCCCTGATTAGCGAGAGCGTCGAGCATTTTCTGCAATTCGGCTTTCGCCGCCGCGTCCGCCGCGAGGCGTTCGAGCGGGATTATCATAACGAGGTCCGACTGTTTCAAAGCCGGGTCGGAAAGACTGACTAATTTCGCCGCTTTAACATCATCGGCGTTAACTGTCAGTTTCAACTCGACAGTCTTCGACGCGTCAGTCTGGTCGGAAAGCTGCAGCGTGATTTTCGCTTCGCCTTCCTGACTGTCGCCGCCGTTCTTGACGAGTTCCGACAGAGGGATAAGAAGACCTTTGTCGCCAGTGAGTTTCAACAGAATGTTGACATCCTCCAGGTCCTTCGCTGTGAGGCCGTCTTTACCGTTCAGCAGCATATCGAGTACCTTGAAGAGCTTGCTGTTCGGATCGAGAGTCAGGCCTACATTGAGGGCAGAGGAACCGCTCGCTCCATCAATACTCTGCGCATTTAATAAATCCTGCACAGAAGCGTCTCCGGATTTCGCAGTCTCACCGACTTGGGTCCCTTGGGCCGCCGCGAGCAACATGGCGATCAACTGCAAAAGCAGTTCAACCATTTGCGAGTCGGTCTGGTCCTTCCCTTTATCGATTTCCTCTTGTATCCGGTCAATCAGTGCGTCCATTTTCTTGGTCGCGTTCTGAGTGTCCTGTCCGGCTTCCGCCTGTTTTGCCTGCTGCGCATTCTGCTGCGTTTCGGCTTTCACGCTGTCTGTCTGCTGCCGTTCAATTCTTTCGGTCGCTGACTTCTGCGTGGAAACATTAGAATCGGACCGATCCGCTGTCTGCGCCTTACGCGCATCTGAAGCGGATACATTCAGAGCGTCATTCGATTTCTGCTGTGAGTCGTTCCGGTTGTTGGCGAGATTATTGAAATCCGCCTTCGGAGCCGGCCGGCTAATCGCTTTGTCGAACATCGCCTGAAAGGAATCCCGGATATATAGGGAACCGTCGGCTTTCTGAGGAAATGGATCTTGGGTCAACCGCTTGTCGGTAAAAAACCCCAATAACAAGTCCGTCGCTTGCATCTACCATCACCTCCTTTCTATTTAGTTTTTAGTTTGTATCACCTCCTGTTATACAGAAGAGATTTACCTTATTTATTTGTCGCCGGTTGTTTTCCGGCTAAATGCAATCTTATCCCATTCAACCCGCTTTTGCCATCATCCGCATCAATTCAGCAGATTTAATCGGATCGAAAGCCGCCAGAATGTCGGCCACTGTTTTTTGTTTCATGCTCGTAAGTATTTTGACTTTTTCCTGATCGCTAAGATTGTTAAGAATGTCAACTGCTGTGTCCGCGGGCAGCTTTTCGAATATTTTCGCTATTGCGCGATAGTTATCTCCGCCGCCGAGCACGGGTGAAATCTGGGCGGTAGCGCCCGGAGAAACAATCGCCGGCGGCAAAGAGCCGGGGGCCGAGGCTTGAGAAGCGCCCATCGAAGAGGGAGCGGCAGCGCCGACTTCGCCTGTCTTCAGGTCGCTGATGTCCTTTTTTACTTTCTTCATTTCGGAAGTAATCGAGGACACGTCGGATGTCACAACCGTCATCTCGGCAATCGCTTTTTTCAGCGACTCGACTTCGCCTTCAGAGCGTATGAGCTTGCTCTGGAGGTCTTTGACGTCGATTATCGTATCCGGCGAAAGTTTTTCGGCCCATTTCTCGCGGTGCAGCGGCGCGGTGAGGAAACCGATCACGGGAATGTCCTTGGTTGCTCCGTAAATCCCCTCTTCAACACCCCTGACAGCGCCTGACATGTGGAGAGCGGCGAGGAAAAATATGAAACTTAACGCTGCAACCGTAATCCAGACCCACAGGAAGCTGCGTTGCTTCGGTTCCGGCTCCGGCGGAGCTACCGGTTCGGCCTTAACATCTTTTTTTGCCATGGTTCCGTTTCCCTTTTTTTAATTTTTTAAGTCAGTCCGGTCAGCTTCCGCCGCCGGGTTGAAGCATACTGAGTATGCGTTTGACATATCCCTGTGTTTCTTTATATGGCGGAATGCCTTCGTACGTTTCCACCGCTTTCGGACCGGCGTTATATGCGGCGAGCGTCTTCGGAATATCGCCTCCGAATTTGTCCATCATCGCGCGCAGATACCGCGCTCCGCCGTCAATGTTTTGCGCCGGATCGAACGGGTTGCTGACATTCAGCGAATCAGCCGTTCCCGGCATCAACTGCATCAGCCCCATCGCGCCTTTCGGCGAAACCGCGGCCGGATTGAAATTCGATTCCGTTTTGATAACCGCTCTTATTAGATCTCCATCGATTCCATATTTATCGCTCGCTTCGGAGATCAAATCGTCAAATTTTATCTCGCCCGGCTTCGGCGTCATCGAGTTCGGGAAAGTGCCTGGAGCGAACAGGTCGTCTCCGCCGCTTGCTTCCGGTTTCGATGCCGTGGGGGCCGGGATTAGCGATCCGCTGTTCGGCAAGGTCTTCGCCAGTTCCGCCTTGAAATCTCCATCCTGTTGGACTTTAGGGATTTTCGGCCCGAACCGCTCAGAGATCTGAGAGATACGGTCCATCATATTGAAGATGCCCCATCTCGAGGGATCGACTTTTATCTGCATAAAATCTTCGTACGGCATTTTTTATCCTTTGCTTATCAGAACATCCGGTTGGCCATCGCCGCGGGGTCAAGTCCCTTGCTCGCCCGAATGTGCTTGATCGTGGATACGTCGTCGAGCATCTTCTGATACGCGAGGCCTTCCGCATATTGATATTTTTTGAAGGCGTGTTCGCGCGCGCGAACCATCACTTCTTTTCCCCTCTTCGCTTCAATCAACGCCTGCTGCGCCTTCGCCATCTGAATCTTCGCGGCGCGGATTCGTTCGTCCTGCGTAATTATCCGTTTTTCAATTACAAATATATATGACTGGAAAAAAGACATGCGGGAGACCGACACATCTTCTTTCGCCGCTTCCGTCCTCATCGCCTCGTGATACTGGAGCCGCATTTCACGCAGCACATCGCCCCTCTGTTTCTCCTTAAAATATATGCGTTGTTTTTCGGCGAGCTCCATTTTCTTCTGCTCTTCGAGGAACTCGCGGTATTTTTCGACGGCTTCGAGCCGAAACTTAAACATGGTTATGAGAACAGCCCTTTCAGCGTCGTCTGCGCGTCTTCGTATTCAACCTTTTCGAAAAGCCCTTGCTTTATGTATCCGTTCATGCGCTCGATGCGCGAAATCGCATAGTCAATTTTGGGATTGCTGTCTTTTACGTAAGCGCCGATGTTGATCAGATCCTCGGAATCGCGGAATACAGCCATCACTTCCACAAAGCGGCGGGCAAGTTGCATGTGCTGCTCGGAAGTGACATCGGACATTACGCGGCTGATGCTTTGCAGAACGTCCACCGACGGGTAGATATTTCGCGCCGCGAGATCGCGCGAAAGCACGATATGTCCGTCGAGAATCGAGCGCACAGTGTCCGCAACCGGCTCGTTCATATCGTCAGCCTCAACCAGCACATTATAGAGACCTGTTATCGAGCCGCGTTCCGCCATGCCGCTGCGTTCCAGCAGCTTAGGAAGCGCGGAAAAAAGCGAGGGGGTGTAACCTCTTGTGGTTGGCGGCTCGCCCGTGGCGAGTCCGATCTCGCGTTGCGCGAACGCAAACCGCGTGATCGAGTCAATCATCAGCACCACATGCTTGCCCTGATCCCTGAAGAATTCAGCAATCGTGGTAGCGAGATACGCGCCCTTTAAGCGTGTGAGCGGCGACTGGTCGGAAGTCGCGACAACTACAACAGACCGAGCGAGCCCCTCTTCCCCGAGGTCGCGTTCTATAAACTCGCGCACTTCACGTCCGCGCTCGCCGATTAGACCGATAACATTGATGTCGGCTTTCGTAAATCTGGCGATCATTCCCATAACAGAGCTTTTTCCTACGCCTGAGCCAGAGAAAACGCCGACGCGCTGTCCTTTTCCTACGGTAAGAAGGCCGTCAACCGCCCTGATCCCAAGCGGCATCGGCTCTGTGATTCGTTTTCGTTTTAGAGGCTTCGGCGGCGCCGCATAAATCGGAAATGGCATGGCGCCGGCAATCGGGCCTTTCCCGTCAATCGGGTTTCCAAGCCCGTCAACAACACGGCCGAGGATATTGTTGGAAATCATAACTGAAACAGGCCGGCCGGATGCATGAACTTCGTTGCCGGGACTGATGCCGTGCATTTCGCCGAAAGGCATGAGAAGCAGCTTCTCCCCGCGAAATCCTACAACTTCGCAAGGAATCGGAGCGCTTCCGTTATTAGTGTAGATCGTGCACATCTCGCCCATGGCGGCGCCCGGCCCGAGCGACTCGATCAATACTCCGATCACATCCGTCACGCGGCCTATTTGCCGGACCAGATTCAAGTTGCCTATAAGCTTCTTGAAATCTTCAACCCGGTTCGATGTCCCGAAAAGCTCTGCGCTCATACCTTATATATACTCCGTATTTCGCGTCCCGCACGCGCGGGTCACGCCTTTACTTCATCCTGATCCAACGCATTGATCACTGTGTCATGCACTTCAGCGAACTGCCGGTCGATACGCGCGTCCACGGATCCGCTCTCGGTCTGAACAATGCAGCCGCCCGGCTCAACCTGCGGCGACGCCTTGAACTTAAGCGATTCGTATCCGTCCAACACGGCTCGTATCTGATCGCTTCCGCTCTTAAGAACCTCGAGATCGAGCGGGTTAACATGAACGATGAACTGCTTCTTGAAACTAACCTTGCTCAGCGCGTTTTTGACTACGCTAAGAACTGTGTTCGGGTCCGTCATTATTTCCTTGTGAAGCACTTTTTCAGCAACCGCCATCGCCATTTTAGCGATGTCTTTCTGGGAATCCGTGAGAATTTCAATGTGATAATTCTTAAGCTGTTCTATAACCTGCTGCATCATGCTGAGAGCAGCCGCATTCTCTTGTATGCCAGTCTGTTTTCCCTTGCTGTAGCCGTCTTCATAACCTTTTTTATAACCGGCTTCCTCGCCTGAAGAAAAACCGGCGGCATAAGCGTCTTTTTTATTCGCATCCGCTTCGGAGGCTGCTTGTGTGCGCATAGCCTGCGCATCCTGCTGGACCTGAGCGCGAAGTTGCTCTATGTCCCGATTCGCCTGCTGCATAGCAAGTTGCGCCTGGTCCTTGCCCTTCTGGATGATCGAGGCCGCTTCTCGCTGCACGGCTTCCATGTCTATCTGAGATTGCGCCGGCGCGCTTTGAGCCCCGCCGTTTCCGCCGGTTTCAGCCGCTTCCTGCTCCGGGATTTCTTCCGGAAACTCGGCGAAACTCATGGCGATGATCTGCGCTCTGTGGTTCTCTATCTCTTCTGTTTTAATTATCCTCATGCTAACCTGCCCGTATCAGTTTTTTCAGCTTACAGCATTCCGCCGCCCTCGGACCTGTAGTCCGCGATTTCGCCGGATTCGATCATGCCGCGAATTGTGTTTACGATATGCTGTTGCGCCTCTTCGATGTCTCGCAACCTCACAGGACCGGCGTATTCCATGTCTTCGCGCAACATATCCGCGGCGCGCTTCGACATGTTTCCGTACACTTTCCCCTGCACTTCTTCCTTCATGTTCTTTAGCGCGGTGGCGAGCTGCGCGCTTTCCACCTGCCTCAGCACCTGCTGCAGGTCGCGGTCGCCAATCTTTGTGATGTCTTCGAACACGAACATGCGTTTCTTGATTTCTTCAGCCAGTTCCGCGTCCTCTTCCGAGAGTTTATCCATGATCTCGGATTCCGTTTTGCGTCCGACCCTGTTCAATATCTCTACGATTCCGCTAACGCCGCCAGCTTCGGTGTATTCCGGCGAAAGAACCATGGAGAGCTTCTTTTCCAAAACCTTTTCAACTTCCTTGATTACCTCCGGGCTCGTGCGGTCCATAGTCGCGATTCGTTTTGTAATCGAGACCTGCAGGGCCGGATCATTGAGGTTTTTAAGGATGTAAGCGGCCTGCGATGACTGGAGGTAAGAAAGTATAAGAGCGATGGTCTGCGGGTGTTCGTTGCGAATGAAATTGAGGAGCTGGTTGGGATCGGTCTTTCTCGCAAAGTCGAATGGAGCCGTGTCGAGGAAAGTGGATAGCCTGTTGATGACGTCCATTGCCTTTCCGGTTCCGAGAGCGCGTTCGAGAACTTCGCGGGCGTAGTCTATGCCGCCGGCAAGGATGTACTCTTTCGCCATCGCGAGGTTATAGAACTCCTCGAGCACTTCGGCTTTCATCTTCGGCGTCAGCTTATTCAGGCTGGCGATCTCGAGCGTCATCCTCTCTATCTCATTATCGGATAGATGCTTGAAGATTTCCGCGGAAATCTCCGGTCCGAGCGCAACCATTAACATGGCCGCTTTTTTGATTCCGGTCGATTTTTCGTCGTATTTTGCCATGCCTTCCGCTCCTGTCAGGTTAATCGTCTTTAGTTGTAAATATTATCCCATATCCGAGAAAAGCCATGAGCGCACTATCAGCGCCGCGCCTTCCGGATCGTCGTTGATCATTCTCAGCACTTCTTCCTTTATCTTCTCCCGCGTCCGCTGCTCTTCCGTCAGTTCCGGCATAAGAAGTTCCTCCACGGGCACCGCTTCCTCTATCACATCCTCTTCTATGAACGATTCTTCAGGCACTTCCTCTTTGACAACGGAGGCGCGCAGCGCGAAGAACGAAAGCAGGAAGATGCAAATAACCGAGAGAGCTATAAGAATGATATAAGCAATCATTTTGATTCTTTCTCTTCTCGCCTGCTCCTGCCAGTCGAATCTGATGCCCTGAGTTCCCGGCTGGAACTTAATCGGGATTACGGAGACCATGTCGCCGCGCGTCGGGTCGAGGTTGGCCGCCGCTGTCACATTAGCGATTATGTCGTTGATCCGGCGCCGCGTCAGGTAAGTCGCCTGAGCGGTTGTGGCCTGCTTTGCTTCGCCGAAAGTAAGGTCCTCGTTGAGCATGACGGCAACTGACAGCCGGCGGATGTCGCCTTGATTCTTTTGCTTCTTGTCCAGCAATCGCGTGATTTCGTAGTTGCGGGTTTCTTCCGACCGGTTATATTCGGCGTTGCCTTCTGCGAGCCCTTTGTAGCCTGGTATGTTCGAAGTCGTGCCGGGCACTCCTATTTCGGGAACGGTGCCGGTTCCGAGATATTTTTCTTCAATGAGCTGCTCGCTTCTCACGACTCCGCTGTCGCCGACGACCGGTTTGTAGATCTCATCTTCTGTCGTGTGGACGTCGAAATCGAGTTCGGCGGAAACAACGACTACGCAATTCTCTTCGCCGAGCACTTTGGAGAGCGCTTTGTAAATCTTGTCCTGATAGAGGTCTTCAATGAGTTTTTTGTGTTGAAGCTGCAACTGCGTAAGCTTCATTTTTTCCGCGAGCTGCTGTTTCTCGTCTATGTCGGAGAGGATGTTTCCCGCGGAATCGACAACAGTGACATTCTTTGGGTCAAGGCCTTCGATCGAAGCGGCGATGAGGTGAACTATGCCGCGGACCTGTTCCTCGTTGAGATTCTTTTTGCTTTTAAGTTGTAGCGCGACGGAAGCGGTGGATTTTTCCTGAGTGTCAACGAAAAGGCTGGGTTCCGGCTGCACGATCATGACGCGCGCTTTTTCGACCGCGTCCAATCCCATAATCGTTCGCGAGAGCTCGCCTTCCTTCGCGCGTTGCAGGTTGACTTTCTGCGTGAAATCCGTAACGCCGAGCCGCGTCTGGTCGAATAATTCATAGCCGACAGTGCCCTTGGCGGGGAGACCCTTAGATGCGAGCTCAAGCCGCTTTTCGAGGACGTCTTTCTTGCCTACGAGAACCGCGGTGCCTTCAGCTTCGAGTCTGTACGGCGTATTGGTCTTCTTGAGATCCTGAACAATTGCGTTCGCGTCTTCGGATTCGAGGTTTGTGAACAGAGGTTCGTATTTCGGCTGTCCTGCTCTCAACGCCGCGAATAACAACAAACCGAAAATACCGATTATTATCGCTCCGCCGCCCAATCCAACCGCTAACTGCTGGCGCTTGTTCAGCTTTCTCCAGAATTCCAGCGCGCTATTTTTTATTGCTTCGAATCGTTCTCTCATTCGCAGGTCTCCCGCGTTAAAATTTATATTTCAAGCGTTACATCGCAGTGCGCATAATCGTGTTATAGGCTTCCATCAGGCGATCTCTGATTTCGAGCGTCAATTGTAGAGAGAGGCTCGCTTTTTCCATCGCGATGGTCACTTCGTGGATGTCTTTTATCTCGCCCATCGCAAGTTGAAACGTTTTAGTGTCGGCATCGATCATCCGGTCATTAGTCGCGCTTATCGCGTTCTTCAAAATTTCGCCGAATGTCGGGTCTTCCTTTTTAATCGGATCGGTCTCAAACGGAGTCGGTGAACTCGGCCTGACTGGACCGATTGACATTGACTGATCTATTCCCATTTTGGTATACCCCAGAGTTTCAGATGCCG
>JBAYJY010000071.1:0-21804 GCA_041664945.1 bacterium
AACCGGGACGGAAGCGCCGGAGAACAACGCGCAGCCGGTGTACACATGGAGGCCGGTGACGAACGCCTCCGGCAGGCCGCTCGCATCGGGCGTGTACATGTACTACCTCGACGCGCGCACGCCTTCGGGACACATCGTCACGCAGAAAGGCACGTTCTCGATCGTGAGGTAAGAGTTGCGAGGGTTTGAGCGCTCCCGCTTTTAGGGAGAGCATAAACTGAATTACAACTAATCAAGAGGGGCGCTCGCGGCGCCCCTTTTTTTACGGGTTCTTTTTGCGATTATCGCCTGCGTTTTTTCTTCGTTTTTGGCGAACGCGGAGCTGTGGGTTGAAAAAAAAGTTAAAAACAATGAGAATGAATCTAATCTATAGGATTAGAAATACACGCGAGACAAGCCAGAATCCCGGCTGAGACGGACATTAGGAATGCGTCGGAAGCTTTTTATTAACGGAATTGTGCAAGGAGTCGGTTTCAGACCGTTCGTGCATTTTCTTGCGACACGGCACGGGTTGACCGGATATGTTTTGAACAACGGGCTTGGAGTTGAGGCGGAGGTTCAGGGCGCTCCGGAAGAAGTCGGCGCGTTTCTCGCGGAACTGCCGCTTAAGGCGCCGCCGGTGTCGCAGATCGAGTCGATCTCCGTCAAAGAGATGGCGGAGGCTGAAGGCGACACGTTCGATATCCGGAAGAGCAGGGGAAGCGGCGAGAAGTTTTCGCTCGTCTCGCCTGATATCGCGACCTGCGACGATTGTCTTGATGAAATGAATGACCCATCGGACCGCCGTTATGAATATCCATTTATTAACTGCACCAATTGCGGACCCCGTTTCACTATAATCCGCGACGTTCCGTATGATCGCCCGATGACTACCATGGATGTCTTTCCGATGTGTCCGGATTGCGAACGCGAGTATGGCGATCCATCGAACCGAAGATTTCACGCGCAACCGAATGCCTGTCCGGCATGCGGGCCGTCGCTCGCGCTTAAGGATTCCACGGGCGGAATAATCGCTGTGAAGCGCGAAGCGCTCGCCGAGGCGGTCCGGATGTTGACGCAAGGAAAGATTCTCGCTGTGAAGGGCATCGGCGGCTATCATCTCGCGTGCGACGCGTCGGACGAAACGGCGGTCGCCGCGCTCCGTTCCCGCAAATATCGCGAAGACAAACCGTTCGCGGTGATGGTTCCCGACCTGGCGGCGGCGCGCGTTTTGTGTTACGTGACCGGCAACGAGGCTCGGGCGCTTCTGAGTTCCCGGCGGCCGATAGTTCTTTGCAGCCGCAAGCCTTGTCCGAATGTCGCTTTTTCGGTGGCGCCGCTGCACAAATATCTCGGCCTTATGATGCCTTACGCGCCGCTGCACCATCTACTTCTGTCCGGCGCGGGCCGGCCGCTCGTTATGACAAGCGGCAACCGAAGCGATGAGCCGATAGCGTATGACGACTTGGATGTCGGCAGCCGGATAGGCGGGATCGCGGACGCTTATCTCACGCACGACAGGAAGATACACATGCGGAGCGATGACTCGGTCGCGCGAGTTTGGCGCGGAGCCGAGCGGCTTGTGCGAAGGGCGCGCGGTTATGCGCCGGCGCCTGTCAAATTGGGAGAAAAGGCGGCGCGGCCGATTCTCGCGTGCGGGGCGGAATTAAAGAACACTTTCTGCGTTGTCAGGGGCGATTACGCATTCGTGAGCCAGCACATAGGCGATCTCGACAATCTCGAAACGCTGACTTCTTACGAGGAGGGTATCGCGCATTACGAGCGTTTGTTCCATGTCTCGCCGGAAGTCATCGCCTACGACATGCACCCGGAATATCTGTCTACGAAATATGCGCTCGCGCGGGATGGCATGAGCGAAAAGATAGGAGTGCAGCACCATCATGCGCACATTGTGTCATGCCTCGCGGACAACATGGAGCGCGGCCCGGCGATCGGCGTGGCGATGGACGGGCTCGGATACGGGCCGGACGGCATGTTGTGGGGCGGCGAATGGCTTGTTGGAGACGCCGGCGGATTTGTCCGTGCGGCGCATCTGAAGCCGTTTCCTATGCCCGGCGGCGCGCTCGCTATAAAGCAACCGTGGCGGATGGCAGCGGCTCTGCTGTCCGGCGAAAAAGGGGCTGATGTCCGGAAGTTTTCCGATTTTGCCGCGCCTCTCGCTAAAAAGGAAGAAATCGAAATTGTTCTGGCCGCGATCGAGCGGCGGATAAACTGTCCGATGACGACGAGCATGGGCCGCGTTTTCGACGCTGTTTCAGCGCTTGTCACCGGCCGGCGGGAAATAAATTACGAAGGTCAGGCGGCGATAGAACTTGAAATGCTCGCGTCTGAGGAAAACGCGGAACCATATTCTTATACTATCGAGAAGGCGGAGGGAGAAGGGTATTCATGGGGCGAAATCGCCAGGGAAGCGGAAGGCTGCCTGCAAGGGTTGGTAGTTGGCATGTCTTCAATTATAATGAATGTGGCTGAGGATTTAAGAAACGGCGAGAACAGGGCTGCAATCGCGGCGAGATTCCATTCGACGGTAGCTGCGGCGATCGCCGAAGTCACTGCCGGGATAAGAAGCGCTTGTGGATATGATACAGTGGCGCTAAGCGGCGGAGTGTTTCAGAATATGAGGCTGTTGGAGGAAACTGCGGCAAGGCTTGAGCAGATGGGATTTCGGGTTCTTGCGCACAGGCGGGTTCCGACGAATGACGGCGGTCTCTCGCTCGGGCAGGCGGCAGTGGCCGCGGAAGTTTTAAGAAGAAGTATATAACCACGAAGCGCGCGCGGGCACGGCATGCCGCGCCCATAAATAATGACAACGTGGAAATATATTAAAGGAATATATTTATGTGTCTCGCTGTTCCGGTTAGGTTGAAGGAAAAGAAGTCCGACGCGCTCGGCACGTTCGAGTACGGCGGAGTGCTGAAGGACGTGAGCCTTCAGTTGCTGAGCGAAGTCAATGAAGGCGATTATATACTCGTGCATGCGGGGTTTGCCATCGAGAAGCTGGACGAGGCGGAGGCCGAGGAAACGCTTGTGTTGATGAGGGAGATGGCGTTTTTGAAGGCTGCGGACGAGCAGGCAGCGGAAGAACACAATTAACGACTATCAACGGGCTTAGGCCGGTTGCGCGGTTTTAAGGATAAATCATCTATGGCGGCAGACAGTTCCGGGATGCGATATACAAAATGGTTTCGCGACGGCGATATAGCGCGCGGGCTTTTCGCGAGGCTCGAAGAGATGTTGAGCGGAGTTCCCGCCGCAGCAATTCCGCTTATGGAAGTGTGCGGCACGCATACTGTAGCGCTGTTCCGAAGCGGCATCCGGCGCGCGCTGCCCAAGGCGGCGCGCCTGATCTCAGGACCCGGCTGTCCGGTCTGCGTCACGCCGAATGTTCTGATCGACAAGGCGATAGCTTATGCGAATGAACCTGAATTTATAGTGACAACTTTCGGCGACATGATGCGCGTGCCCGGCTCGGAAACGAGTCTCGAAAAAGCGCGCGGAGTCGGCGCCGACGTTCGTATCGTCTATTCTACGATGGACGCGCTTGAAACCGCGCGGGAGAACCCTGATAAAAAAGTGGTATTTTTCGGGATCGGTTTCGAAACGACGGCGCCGACTGTAGCCGCGGCGATCATTCAGGCGCGCGCGGAAAAGTTGAATAATTTCGCCGTCGTTTCCGCGCACAAAACGGTTCCGGCCGCTCTCGAAGCGCTCGCAGGCAATCCGGAACTCAAGCTAAAGGGCTTCATATGTCCCGGCCACGTCAGCGTAATTATCGGCAGCCGGGCTTATTTGCCGATTGTTGAAACATATAATATGCCGTGCGTCATCACGGGATTCGAACCGCTCGATCTTCTTCAGGGCATAATGATGCTTGTCGAGCAGGCGCTCGCGGGCCGCGCGGAGGTTCGCTCGCAGTATTCCCGCGCGGTTTCGGAAGAAGGCAACAGGAAAGCGCTCGATCTGATGAACAAAGTTTTCGAGCCGTCGGATTCGATCTGGCGAGGGATCGGGCCGATTCCCGGCAGCGGTCTCGCTATCCGCGAAGAGTACGCGGATCTCGATGCCGAGGCGCGATGGCCGGTCGCGCCGTGCGCGACGCGCGAGAACCCCGGCTGCCGCTGCGCCGAAGTGCTGATGGGGCTGATCGAACCGCCGCAGTGCGCGCTGTTCAAAAAGGTTTGCACGCCGGAGGCCCCGGTCGGCGCCTGCATGGTTTCCTCCGAGGGAACCTGCGCCGCCTATTTCAAATACGGAGACGAATTAATTGACTGATAGAATACTGCTCGCCCACGGAAGCGGCGGAAGGCAATCGCACGATCTGATTTCCGGCATGTTCATGGAAGCATTCGGCAATGCTCTGCTCGATGAGTTGGACGACGCCGCGCTGTTGTTCGCCGAGACCGGCGGCCCGCGCTCGACGATCGCGTTCACAACCGACGGTTATGTCGTCAAGCCGCGCTTTTTTCCCGGCGGGGATATCGGAAAGCTCGCTGTCTGCGGAACGGTAAACGACCTCGCTGTCATGGGAGCGGAACCAAAATATCTCTCCTGCGGTTTTATTATTGAGGAAGGTTTTCCGGTCGAGGAGCTGAAACGCATACTCGCGTCGATGAAGGCTGTTCTGCAGGCGACAGGAGTGCGGATCGTAACGGGCGACACGAAGGTGGTCGAGAAGGGCGCGGTCGACGGAATTTTCATAACAACGTCCGGAATCGGAACGATGCGAATGGAGCCGGCGCCGGGGATGGCGCGAATAAAGGCCGGAGACGCGCTGATTGTGAACGGAACGCTCGGCGACCACGGGGTGGCGGTGATGGCGTCCCGAGAGGGGTTGCGGTTCAGCGTTCCCGTGGCGTCGGATTGCGCGCCGCTCACGGATTTGATCCGCGGCGCGTCGGAAGCCGCCGGGGACGGCGTGCATTTCATGCGCGACGCGACGCGAGGCGGGTTAGCGACTGTGCTGAATGAGATCGCCGACTCGGCGCGGCTCGGAGTGGAGATCGAGGAGGAAAGCGTGCCTGTTTCGGAAGGCGTGGAGGGTTTGTGCGAGTTGCTGGGACTTGACCCGCTTTATGTCGCGAACGAAGGAAAAGTTGTGTTCGTAGTCGCTGAGGAAGAAGCCGAGGCGGTTTTGTCGTCGCTGAGGAAAAGCCCGCTCGGCGAGCGGGCCGCCCGGATCGGAACTGTCACTGAAAAGCACCCTGGAAAGGTCGCTTTGAAAACGGCGATCGGCGGATCGCGGATCGTGGATATGCTGGTCGGCGAACAGTTGCCGAGGATATGTTGAGCGCGCGGACCGGAAAAAGCTGTTGATAAAAACAGCGCGAACCATACAATTGAAAAGAAGCAAAAAATAAATTTCTTTATTGAGCCGGAGGAATATGGAAATCAAGGTACTGCAAAAGGTGTTGGCGGCAAACGACCGGGTGGCGGATGAAAACCGGGGTATGTTCGATGCGAACAAAATCACGGTGATCAATCTGATGAGTTCGCCGGGCTCGGGAAAAACGACGCTGCTCGACAAGACAATCGAGGCGCTGAAAGGCGAACTCAAGATCGCAGTGATCGAGGGCGACATTCAAACGACGATGGACGCGGAGAGGTTGTCGCGGCACGACGTGCCGATCGTGCAGATCAACACGGCTGCGATAGGCGGCGATTGCCATCTGGATGCGGCGATGATCAGTTCAGCGCTTCACGATCTGAAGATCGAGGGACTCGACCTGATTTTCGTCGAGAACGTAGGCAATCTCGTGTGCCCGGCCGAGTTCGAGATCGGCGAACATTTCAAAGCGGTTGTCATCAGCGTGACCGAAGGCGAGGACAAGCCTCTGAAATACCCGCTTATGTTTCAGGTGTGCAAGTGGGCGGTCATCAGCAAAACGGATCTGCTGTCTGTTCTCGATTTCGACATTGAAAAGCTGCGCGTGTACATGAAGCAGGTGAACCCGAAGCTGGAAGTGTTCGAGTTGTCGGCGCGGAGCGGCGCGGGTTTCGACGCGTGGCTCGACCATATCAGAGAAGCGGTTCGCGCGAAAAAACAGGGCTGACGATAACCCCGGTGCAGCGCGACGGAGGCGACAGGTTGGAAGAAAATACCGCGAATCCGCCGATGTACATAGACATGGCCGCCACCGGCGTTGTCAGCACTATTGAGAATAAGTGCAAGCGATGCTATTCGTGCATTCGAAACTGTCCGGTTAAAGCGATAGGCGTAAAAAAGGGACAGGCGTGGGTGATGAGCGATCGGTGCGTGGCGTGCGGGAACTGCGTGCGGGTTTGCTCACAGGGCGCAAAGAGGATACAGGACGGAGTCGCCGTCACGCGAGCGCTTCTGGGCTGGCCAGAACCTGTGTGTCTTGTTCTCGCGCCGTCTTTCCCGGCAGCGTTTCCGGACGTCGATCCCGGCAAGGTTGTAGCCGCGGCGAAGAAAGCCGGTTTCTCGGAAGTTCTGGAAGTTGCGTTCGGCGCCGAACTGGTCAGCCGCGCTTATACGGAAGCGTTGGAGAATCATCAGGAAGGTCCGCTGATATCAACGCCTTGTCCGAGCCTCGTTAAGTACATCGAAAAATATCATCCTCATTTGATTCCGAGTCTGGCTCCTGTAGTTTCGCCGATGATCGCTATAGCGCGCGCTATCAAGCAGAAGTATAAACCGGGCGCGCGGGTTGTTTTTGCGGGACCGTGCGTGTCGAAGAAGCTTGAGCGCGAGGATCCGGGGGTCGTCGGCGATATTGACTCCGTGCTGACGTTTGCGGAACTCGAACAGATATTCAAAGAAGCCGGTGTGGTTCCGGCTGAACTCGAACCCGCGGAATTCGACGGGCCCGGATCGTATCTGGGCCGTATCTATCCCGTTTCCGGCGGGCTGTTGCGCACTGCCGGGCTTCAATGCGACATCATGAATGACGAACTGATTATCGCCGAGGGACGCGACCGGGTTCTCGATGTGCTCGACTCGATTGAAAAAGGAACGACTCACGCGAGATTCTTCGATCTGCTCTTTTGCGAGGGATGCATAAACGGGCCGATCATGCCGACGAAACTTAATACCATGGAGCGAAAGGAACGAGTTGTGGAATTCGCGCGTAAGAGTGAAGCGCGCGCGTCGGAGACGGAATTCCAGAAACTGATCGACGATTATTCCCATATCGATCTGTCGCGCAAGTTCACTGATGAGCATGTTGACATGAAGATGCCGACGGAGGATGAGATTCGGGAAATCCTTCACGAGATCAAAAAGGAAAAGCCGGAAGACGAACTGGACTGCGGCGCCTGCGGCTACCGGTCCTGCCGGGATAAAGCGATCGCGGTTTATCAGGGGATCGCGGAAAATGAGATGTGCCTGCCGTTCATCATCGACCGGCTGATCGAATACAACGAGAAGTTCAAAGAAGCGCAACAGAAGATGTTCAGGGTAGAGAAACTGGCGTCGGTGGGGCGTCTCGCGGCGGGCATCGCGCACGAGATCAACAATCCGCTCAGCGGCATTCTTCTGTTCGCAAACATACTCGACCGCAATCTAAAAAATGAGGACCAGAAGGCCAAGCTTAAGTCGATAATAGACGAAACAATCCGTTGCCGCGAGATAGTGAAGGGCGTGTTGGATTTTTCGAGGCAGACCAATCCGAAGTTCGAGCCTGTGGATATTGTCGCGCTGCTGGACCGCGTTTTCGATCTCGTCGAAAAACAGGATCTCTTTCAAAGCATCGATATTCAAAAACTGTATAAAAGCAGGAAAACGCCGCCCATACAGGGCGACAGAAATCAGCTTCAACAGGTGATGCTGAATGTCATCATCAACGCCGTGCAGGCTATTTCCGGCCCCGGAGCTATTACGGTTGACATAGCAGAGAGCGGCGGGTTTATTGATATCAGCGTGAAGGATACAGGCTGCGGAATTTCCGAGGAGGATCTCAACAGAATATTTGATCCGTTTTTTACCACAAAAGAGCAGCGAAAAGGGACGGGCCTTGGATTGTCGCTCTCGCACGGCATTATCGAAAAACATCACGGAGCAATTCACGTCACAAGCAAAGTTGACGAGGGCAGCACATTCATTGTTCACTTGCCGGCTATCAAGGATGAACCCGCGCCGGTCGCCTATTGATTCATTTTCAGCGGCGCAGCATTTTTATACAAAATATTCATTTAAATTTCATATCAAGAAAACATTTATACGTTGAATATTGCGGCGGGATGTTCTGCCGATTGTGTTTTTTTGCAGGTATTTATGAGGCGTGAAAGGCTGTTTATCTTCAATTAAATCAATAACAATTAACATAATTCTGGCCGAACAGTTAATAAGGATTTAATATTGGCGTCTTGACAAATAAGTTAATGGAGAGCAATATTAAACAAAGAGATTATAAGGCAATCTGACAACGCCATTATTAGTTGTGGTGAGAATAGCACATAAACGCCGGGAGGGAATTCTCGATGCAGTCCGCGCAGACACAGATAATAGTAGTTGACGACGAGAAAACCATCCGCGACGGCTGTTCGATTATTTTAAAAGAGGCCAATTACGGAGTTGAGTTGGCAGAAGACGGGCAGGCCGGACTTGAAAAAGTCGAGGCTGGCAAGTTTGATATAGCGATTGTGGATTTGAAGATGCCGCGCTTGTCCGGGATCGAATTCATTGAAGCGGTGCAGCGCAAGAATATAGAAATTGTGCCGATAGTGATAACCGGATACGCGTCGATATCGTCGGCGGTGGAAGCGATGAAGATGGGCGCATACGATTACCTGTCGAAACCTTTCACGCCGGACGAACTTTTGTACATAGTGCAGCGCGCCGAGGAGACGGTGCGGCTGAGGAAAATCAGAAAGCAACTGCTCGAGGAGCGAGCGAGGAGCCTTAAAGATATTGCTTATGAAAAGGGCCGCCTCAAAACAATATTAGAAAGCATAGCCGATGGAATAATCGTGACGGACAAGGACGGCAGGATCGTTTTGACCAACCCGTCTCTGTGTTCGCTGTTGTCGGTGGAGGATGCGGCGACGGACATGACGGCGGAACTGATCGAGAAGATCGGCGACGCGCTGAAGGTTATCTCGGACGGCGCAGGAATGGGATACTCGAAGGTTGAGGAGGAGATAGTTCTTGGCGAGGGCGGCAAGCTTGTGGTGTCTGTCTCGCTGGCGCCTGTGCAGAATGAGGAAAACGAAACGATCGGTTCGGTCGCGGTGCTGCGCGACATAACGAAGCTTAAGGAACTCGACCGAGCGAAGTTCAATTTCGTGCGTATGGTGACGCATGATCTGAAAGCGCCGGTCGGCGCGATTCAGGGATATCTCGACCTTATACTTGACGGGTTGCTGGACGGCAAACCAGAGAAGCAGCGCGAGGTGCTCGAACGCTCACGGGAACGCGCGGCGGCGCTGCTCAAGCTGATAGCCGACCTGCTATCGGTGATGAAGTCGAAATCCGGACTCGTGCGTCGCAATTTCGAGTCGATCGCGCTGGAGGATGTGGTCAATGAAATAATCACATTTCTAAAAGTCAAAGCGGACGAGTCTGAGATAACCTTGAGGCTGGAAGTCGAGCCTGATTTCCCGAAAGTGGACGCCGACCGCTCGAACATGGAAGAACTGCTGACGAATCTTGTTTCAAACGCGATCACATATAACAAAAAGGGCGGCGCGGTGACGGTTTTGCTTCGAAGGCATGGCAACCACCAAGTGATAATCGAGTGCGCGGATACCGGCATAGGAATACCGCCGGAAGCGGTTCCGCGCCTGTTCGAGGAATTCTTTCGCGTTCGCAGCGAAGCCACACACAAGATTTCAGGGACCGGGCTTGGGCTGTCGATAGTGAAAGATATAGTGGAAGCCCACGGTGGCCGCATAACCGTGGAGTCCGAGCTGGGCAAAGGGACTTCGTTCAAGGCCTATCTTCCGATACAGAGGAAGGCAGAGCGAGGGGAGCCTATTTGCTGAACAGGGACAGCGCCGAGAAAAGGCCGAAAGGCGCGCCGGAGGCAGCCGTTAATGAATCAAACCATGAAGCGCATTCTCGTCATTGATGACGACCCCGACTTCACGAGCATCATAAGCACAATACTTGAGACGAGCGATTATGAGGTAATCGTCGCCTCGGATCCCAAGGAAGGATTCGCCGTCGCGCGCGAACAAAAGCCCGACCTTATACTTCTCGATGTGATTTTCTATGGGGACACGCTCGGCTTTGAATACTGTCGCAAGCTGAAAAAGGAACCTGAGACAGCGGCCATCCCGGTCGTGATGGTCACCAGCGTAGGCGATGTTTACGGAGTTGATTTCTGGCCCTCGGATCCGGATATGCTGCCTGCGGACGATTATATTTCCAAGCCAATCCGGCAGGTGGACCTGCTTGCGCGCATCGAAAAAATATTATCGGAGAAAAAATCCGGAGGCGGCGCATGACAGACGACACAAATTCAGAGCGCGCCCGTATCTGGCGTTTCTTCCGCCCGGCTTCAGTAATATTGACGGTCGCTCTTGCGGCTGATCTCGCGGCTATTGCCATGTGGCCGTCCGCCCAGAAAGTTTTGGTGATATTTGCCGCTGCGTTTACAGCGTTGCTTTGTCTGTTTCTATGGCGCGCGCTCTCGATCGCCGAGTCGGCGACTGATATCTGCGCCCGGCTTCTCGAACAGGAACGCGCGGCGCGAGCCGCAGTCGAAGTCCGCAACAGGCAACTCGAAAACACAATAGGGAAGCTTGAGGAAGTCGAACGGATAAAAAAGAATTTCCTGCTGATGGCGTCGCACCAGATGCGCTCGCCTCTTGTGGCGATCCAGAGCGTGATCCGGGTGATAGTCTCCGGCGCGATCGGCGGAGATGACGAGTCTGTCAAACATTTGCTACAGCAGGCATACGACCGGTCCGAAGATATGCTCGGAATGGTGAACGATATACTCGATCTCGCGGAGGCGAAGGTTGAAAAGGACGAAGGCACGGAGCAGACCGACGCCGCGGCTGAATTGAACGCGGTGGTTTCGCTTCTCAGGCCGACGGCCGCGGAGCGCGGAATCACTATAGAGACGGATGTCGCGGCAGGGCTGCCAATGGCGCGAGTCGCCAGAAAATCAGTCAATCACATTTTTACGAATCTCGTGGACAACGCGATAAAGTATTCGAAGGATAACACGGTCGTTCGCGTCAAACTCGTTGCGGAAGGCGACAGGATGCGGATCGACGTCGCCGACCAAGGCATAGGAATTCCGCAGGAAGCGCAACAGAAAATATTCAAGGAATTCTTCCGCGCGGACAACGCGAAGATGCTGATAAAACAGGGCACCGGCCTCGGGCTCGCGATCGTTCAGAACATCGTTCAGAACCTCGGCGGAGACATCTCTTTCGTATCAAAGGAAAATGAGGGAACGACATTCACGGCGCGAGTTCCGTTCACGCCGTCGCCGCAGACAGGAGCGTGACTCTATGACTGCCGGGAAAATCCTGATTATTGATGACGACACGGCGATAGTTGAATCGCTTAAAGTGCTTCTTTCCATTAAAGGCTACGAAACCGAAACCGCCTGCGACGGCGAGGAAGGACTCTGCAAGGCGAAAGAACTAAGTCCGGATCTGATTCTTCTCGACCTCCTTCTTCCTCAGCAGGACGGTTTCATGATTTTCAAAAAGCTCAGGCTGGAGGCAAACACACGGACCACGCCGGTCATCGTGCTTTCTTCTTTCTCCGAAAGACCGGACCTTCCTTCAGGCGAAAGCCTCGGCGACGAGCTTTCTCCGGATATGTTCATCCCGAAACCGATCGATCCGATGAAACTGCTCGAAAAGATCAAAGGCCTCATGCCATCCGCGAGCTGACGAGTTTCAGCGGCAAAACCGATTAAATAATAAGGTTTAAATAATACAGAGCTTGTTGACAATTATAAGTTCATGTTATAAACTCGATACTACATTGCTTGTCAAAAACTTTTGGTGTCTGTTTTTGCCTTTAGTAAAGGCGTTTTTGGACCATTAGAGGAGAAAATAATGGACGAATCCCGACGGCCCATTCTTTCTATAGGCGTCGTCGCCGAAATACTCGGAGTCTCGGTCCAGACACTCCGTTTATGGGAGACGAAAGGCCTTATCAGCCCATCGCGCAAGGGTAAAGACCGCTATTATTCCGAAGAGGATATGGCGCGTCTCAAATATATCAAGCATCTTTTGCATGAAAAAAAATTGAACACATACGGTGTGCGGGAAGTTTTGCTGAAAGAGGGTTGGGCGTTGAGCGATCCGATTGAGGACAAAGCGGAGCATGAAGACGCGAGCGCGGACCCTCGGCCTGATGCCGGCGCGGGCAAAGTGATTCTTGTTGTCGACGATGACCCTGACCACACTAATATAATAAGAACAGTATTGGAGAGAAACGGGTTTCGCGTTGTGACGGCTATGACCGGCAGGGAAGGGTTGTCGAAACTTGAAACGTCGTGCCCCGACCTGGTGATTCTGGACATAATGATTCCCGATGTTGACGGAATAGAGATATGCAAGGGCATTAAATCGAATTCGGCTACTGCATCATTGCCGGTTTATATAATGAGCAGCATGCCTGAGAATATCAGGACAAAATTCGGCATCAGTGAACTTCCGGGGGACGCTTTCGCGCAGAAACCCATCCAACCGTCGGAAGTCATCAGGGAAATCAAGCGGCTTTTGGCGCTCTAATAGAAAATACAGCAGTAATAACAACAAAAATACTTTTAAAAAATAACTGAATTAGCATCTTGACAGATAACTGGATTAGCCTTATTCTTTACAAGTTCGTTATAACATTACATGGTAAGAAGGCTATTATATCAACTTTAGTGAAAAAAATCACTTAAAGGAGGGAAAATCGTTGGAAACATTTCTTACCGGCGAAAAAGTCCCTGATCTTGTTCGGCATCTATCTAAAGACTATTGCGTGATAGCGCCGACGGCCAAGGGACCGACGTTCGTCTTCTCGGAAGTAGAAGACCCGGCATCTGTTGTAGTCAATTACAACACGACAATTCTGCCCCCGAAGAAGTATTTCATGCCTTCGAAAGAAGAATTGTTGAGTTTCGACAAATCCAGCGGCGCGGTAAGCGCGCCGGTAGTGGATGGAAAGCCGAAGGTAATGGTAGGCGTCCACAGCTACGACATGCAGGGCATCCTGCGTCTGGACGAGCTAATGAAGGAAGGCAATCCCGACAAAACATATCTTGCGAGGCGCCAGAATACATATTTCATCGGCGTGGCATTCTCGCCGGATGATTATCATTTTTGCGAATCAGTCGGGATAGGGATTTGCGACACGGAAGGTTTTGATGCATTTTTGATGCTGGCCGACGGCGGATATATTTTGAAGACGCTGACGCCGGCGGGCGAGAAGATGCTGAAAGGCTTCGAGGGTTCCGCGGGAACGGCGAAAGCGCTGCCGCCCGACACGGCTTTCAAGAAAAAGATCATGCCCGATTTGTCGCGCATTCCTGCGATTCTCGACAAAGCGTACACGACTGGAATATGGAAAGCCGAAGGCGAGAAGTGTTTTTCCTGCGGCTCGTGCAATTTAGTATGCCCGACCTGCTACTGCTTCGACGTCTTGGACGAGATCAACCTCGACATGACGACGGGCGTGCGGTCGCGTGTGTGGGATGCCTGCCAGTTGACGACGTTCGCCGAAGTGGCGGGCGGCGAAAATTTCAGGCATAAGCGAGAGGGTCGCGTGCGGCACCGGGTTTACCGCAAGTTCCGCTATCTTAGCGACAAGTACGCGAAACCATTCTGCGTAGGCTGCGGGCGCTGCAACAGGGCCTGCACCGCGAAGATAAGCATTGTGGACATGGTAAACGAAGCGGCGGCGTCTGTTTGAGCCGCGAAGCAATTTTCCGCGCCGATGCGCGCAGGGAATATTAAAGGAGATTCTCTATGGCCGATCTCAGTCAGATAAATATTCAGGAAATTCCGGACAGTTTTGTTCCCATGATGTCGGAACTTGTCCGGGTGGAGCAGTTCACCGAAAAAGAGAAGTACTTCGAGATCAAACTTCCGGGCGGCCGCGACCTCGGACACCAGCCCGGCCAGTTTGTCGAAGTCTCTATGTTCGGAATCGGAGAAGCCCCGATATCCGTATCATCTTCTCCGGGCAAAAAAGGAACATTTGAAATTGTCGTGCGGGCGGTGGGCGATGTATCAAACGCGCTGCACTGTATGAAGGTCGGGGATAAAGTGGGAATCCGCGGTCCGTTCGGCAAGGGTTTTGACGTAAACGAGCTTAAAGGCAAGGATCTGCTTTTTATCGGCGGCGGCATCGGGATGGTTCCGCTCCGCTCGCTCGTTAATTACTCGATTGAGAACAAGAAGGACTATGGCCGCCTGATAATGCTGTACGGCGCGAAAACGCCGTCCGAACTTCTTTTCAAAGATGAGCTTCAATACTGGGAAAAGAACACGGAATATCATGTCACGGTGGACAGGGGCGACAAGGACTGGAAAGGCAACGTGGGAGTAATCACCACGCTTATCCCGCCGTTGCAGCTCGATCTTAAGAGAACCGTCGCGGTAGTTGTCGGGCCGCCGATCATGTACAAATTCGCCATTATGGCGCTTCATTCGAAAGGCTTCGCGGACGAACAGATTGTCGTTTCGCTCGAACGCCGGATGAAATGCGGCATCGGCAAATGCGGCCACTGCCAGATCAATCACACTTATGTCTGTCAGGACGGGCCGGTGTTCAACTACGCGAAAATCCGCGATATGGAGGAGGCCATTTAATGAAACCTAAAGTCGGTTTCTTCGATTTTACAGGCTGCGAGGGCTGTCAGCTTGCGATCGTAAACCTCGAGAACGAGATGCTCGATCTCGTCGGACTCGTTGACATCGTCAACTTCCGCGAAGCGATCTCTGACAAGGGGCAGGACTACGACATCGCATGCATCGAGGGCGGCATAAGCACCCCGACATGCGTTGAGCGGATAAATGAAATTCGCTCAAAAGCGAAAGTCCTCATCACGCTCGGCTCCTGCTCTTCGATAGGCGGCATCAACTCGATCCGCAACGACCAGCCGATGGACGATGTTCGCCGCGCCGTATACGGCGAAAATCTTTATTGGTATCCCTCGATACCGGCGTTGCCGGTTAGCGCAGTCGTTAAGGTTGATTATGAGATTCCCGGCTGTCCGCTCGACGAGGACGAGTTCCTGCGCGTGCTTAGGGCGATTCTGCAAGGCAAGACGCCTGACATTCCGAAGTACCCCGTATGCGTCGAGTGCAAGCGCAAGGAAAATATTTGCGTGTACGAACTCGGCCAGTTCTGCATGGGGCCGGTCACGCGGGCCGGATGCGACGCGCGCTGCCCGACATCGCAGCACTATTGTTACGGCTGCCGCGGGCTTGTGCCGGATCCGAACACGAACGCCGAAAAGACCGTGCTCGAGAACTACGGACTTTCGGTTCCTGAAACACTGAAGAAGTTCTCTCTGTTCGATAACGCGATGGAGGGCTGGAAATGAGCGACGTAAACCTTAAAATTGACGTACACCACGTAACACGGGTCGAAGGCCACGGAAATATAGTGGTCAATATGAAGAACGGCGTTCTTGAGAAATGCAACCTTGAGATAGTCGAGCCGCCTCGGTATTTCGAGGCGATGTTGCGCGGCCGCAACTGGCGGGAGGCGCACATCATCACCTCCAGAATCTGCGGCATCTGCTCCATCGGCCACGTAACGGCATCCGTCAGCGCGACTGAAGCCGCTCTGAATCTGAAGCTCTCCGAACAGGACACGATGCTTCGCAGACTGATCCTGCACGGCGAGACTCTGCAGAGCCATGTGCTTCATGTTTACTTCCTCGTCGCGCCGGACCTGCTGAAGGTTCCGAGCGTGTTCCCGCTCATCCCGACGCACAAGGATGTTGTGCTCCGCGCTCTGCGGATGAAAAACAACGCGAACCTGATGTGCGACCTGCTGGCCGGCCGCACGATTCACCCGATCGCAGTCGTCCCCGGCGGATATACGCTTCTTCCGACCCGGGAAAAACTTCTTAAGATTAAGCAAATGCTGACGGACATAATGGTTCCGGACGCGCTGGCGACGCTCGAAACGCTCAAGGCGCTTGCTCCGGCGCTCCCGAATTTCTCGCGGGAGACCGAGTATATCGGCCTTCAGAACGACGACGAATATGCTTTCTATGCCGGCGACATCGCGTCGACCGACACAGGCCGCACTTCGCCCGCAAACTACCGCAAGATGACGAACGAGTATCTTGTCGAGTATTCAACATCAAAGCGATGCAAGGCGAACCGCGGTTCGCTGATGGTCGGCGCTCTCGCCCGCTTCAACATCAACTCGAAGAAGCTGCATCCTCTGGCGACAAAAGTGGCCGGAGAGCTCGGGCTCAAAGCTCCGTGCTATAATCCTTTCATGAACAACGTCGCGCAGTTCGTTGAGTGCGTCCACACTGTCGAGGATTCGCTGATGATAATCGACAAGCTGCTGGAGATGGGGATCGAACAGAAGCCGGCGCCGATAGAAATTGATTTCAACGGCGGCGGAACAGGCGTGGGAGCGGTGGAAGTTCCGCGCGGAATCCTCTATCATGAGTATACATACAACAACAAAGGGCAGATCACGGATGCGAACTGCATTATTCCCACGGGCCAGAACCTCGCGAACATCGAGGATGACATGAAAGCGCTCGTCATGGAAATGGTCGGAGCGGGCAAGCCGGAGGCTGAGATTTCGTTCACCCTCGAAATGCTGCTGCGCGCGTATGATCCGTGCATCTCTTGCTCGGTTCACATGCTTGATGTTGAATTTGTAAAATAGAGACGAACAGGCGGAAAGGGCGGCGAATGGCCCGTAACATAAAAATAATAGCGGTTGGCAATCCGCTTCGAGGGGACGACGGCGTCGGGCCGGCGGTCCTTGAGATGTTGCGAGGCATGGAACTGCCTGATAACGTCGGGCTGGTGAACGCAGGTTGCGATCCTCTGGATGCGATAGGGCACATAATGGACGCGGACAAGGCGGTAATAATAGACGCCGCCGGAATGAATCGCGCGCCGGGTTTTATAGCGCTGCTGAGGCCCGAGAATCTGCGGGCGGTTTCCAACAGCACGCCCTGTTCTACGCACATTTACGGACTTGCGGAAGGGATTGAACTGGCGCTTGCGGTGGGTTTCAAGCCAGAAATAAGAATAATAGGAATACAGCCGGAAAACACGGGAGCGGCGGAAGGGCTTTCAGCGGCCGTCGCGTCCAGCATTCCAGATGTCATAAAACTTGTGATGGAGGAGGTAGCATCGTGAGCAAGAAGATCATAATTATCGACGATGACCCGGATATTTTGGAGTCCATGAAGATAGTTCTGGACAAAGAGGGTTACAACGTAATCACGGCGTCGAACGGCAAGGACGGCCTCGAGAAAGTGAAGGCCGAGAAGCCTAACCTCGTTCTGCTCGATGTCATGATGACCTCGAAAGACGAAGGATTTCAGGTCTCCTATGCGATGAAAGCCGACCCGGAAATGAAAGACATTCCGATCGTGATTATCTCGTCGGTTTCGCAGGTCACCGGTTTCGATTTCAGCAAGGAAAAAGACGGCGCTTTCATACCCGTCGATGAATTCGTTGAAAAACCGGTAAAGCCGAAACAACTGATAGACATAGTGCGTAAGAACCTCGGCGCTTGAGCGATCCTGCGCCCCGCATGTGGATCGCTTGATAACACGGGTTCTTTAAATACGCTTGAGTCGCCGGCCTCTGAATGAAAATTCAGCCACCCCTTGGCCGGCGTTTTTTTTGTGTTTACCCCAAGCATTTTAAAAATCAAAAGGCACGGCATAACCGTGCCTTAAGAGTGTTTTAATTTGAGCCGGCTACGGCATGCGTTCAGCCGATGTGGTCTTTGATCTCGCGCAGAAGAGTCTTCGGATCCAACGGCTTTGAGAGATAGATGTCTGACGGCAGCATTCCCTTTGTGTCTTCGCCGCTGAAGCTCATTCCATAAAGCTCCGTGAATGACGATAGCGCGATGACCGGAATATTTTTCAAAGCTTCGTCTGTCTTCAGCCGTTTGCAGACGTCGAAGCCGTCTTTTTCGGGCATGAGCAGATCGAGGATGATCAGTTCCGGTTTGAACGAGGCGACCTTTTCCAATCCCTCATTCCCATTTTTCGCGGAATCAACATCGTAATCGGTTTTGAGGAGCGCGGCTATGGAATCTACGATAGCCGGATCGTCCTCGATAATCAGAATCTTTTTCTTCGACATGAATGTACCTCCCTTTGTTGTTATGTTGACGGAATGCTTACCGTAAAAGACGTTCCGTTTTCAGAGTCGCTCAATAGCGAGATTGAACCGCCGAAGCATTCTACGGCGGTTTTCACAATCGGCAGTCCGAGTCCGGTTCCATGGGGTGAGTATTGCTTCGCGTTAGGCGCACGCCAGAACTCTATGAAAATATTATCAAAATCAGGGCCGCCAATCAATAGCCCGCGGCTTGTTGTTTTTATTTCCACGCCGCCGCCGGTTTTAGCGATGCCGATCATAACCTTGTTTCCGGGGTCTGAATATTTCACCGCGTTGTCTATCAAGTTGCGGATCATCATCACAAACATTTTGCCGCGCAAGCAAACGACAACCGGTTCCGGAGGCGCTTCGACAAGAATTTCGACCTGCCTGTTCCGAGCTGCGGCGGCGAAGTAATCGGACGCGCCGCGAACGGCTTTGACAAGGTCCATCTCCGCTGGAGGCGGCAATGTTTCAGTTCTCACTTCAAGCAGGGCTAGCATGTCGTCCACGAGGGCGAGCGCGTCTTCGCCGCGTTCGAGAGCGTTGTTTAAGAGCTTGCTCACGTCTTCCGGATCGGTCACGGCGCCGGATGCGAGAACGCGAAGGCAGCTTTGCGCCGCCGCTATCGGCGAACGCAGATTGTGCGACACGGTTCGCATGAACGTATTCTTGACGCGCTCGAATTTATCGTTGAGCGCATCCGCTGTTTCGTTGCCGGATGTCAAATGCGTTTCATCCATGATTTGCGTTTTGCCCCGAACGGTATTTAAATGATCTTATGTGTGACAATATTCCATCCATATTAATGATAGCAGTTTTCCTATCAAATGAAAACGCGCGCCCATAGTTTTAAGTTCCCGATTATTTCAAAATTAAACAATTTCAAGGTTGCATTACATAGGAAATAAGAGGAGATATGATGAACGAATGAGATACCAACCGGTTGTTCTGCCGCTAATTAAAAACAGTGGCCTGTCAGATAACGCCGTCCGCGGCGAGCGCGAACAAAACGAGTTTCTGCAAGATCTTTTCTTTTCCGGAAGACGGCTTGTCGAGCTGCATTCTTTCGAGGAAAGGCATAGCGGCCGCGGGAGGCGCGATAATTTTACCCGCTTGGCTGAAAGAAGGAGGCCGGAATCCCTTGAGAGTCATTCTTTTCTTCATGCCGCGGAGGGCTTTGCCGAGAAGAAGCTCTTCTTTTGTGAAATCGGACCCGTATGGAAAAACCGGGAAGAGTCCGGATTTCTTGAAAGGCGCGGCAAGCGCTTCGACCGCTTCGGGGTAATTGTTTCTGAACGCGAGAGGAATTTCATAGCTCGCCGAGATTTTTTTATTCTCTTTTGCTTTTTTCAGAAGTTCCTGCTGGAATCTGGAGTCGGTGATTTTGAGCATGGCGGCTATCGTGTCGCCGTCGGATTTGTCTCTGACGTCAGCCATGCCGTATTCCGTCACGAAGATGTCGCGCATATGGCGCGGGATCGTGATGTTGCCGCAGGTCCAGGTTATGTTGGAGCAGGGGCCGTTAGCGCCTTCGCGCACGCTGCGCACCATTAGGATGGAGCGGGCGTCGGGAAGCTGGTGCGCCATGGATACGAAGTTGTACTGGCCGCCGACGCCGCTGACGACCTGCCCGCTGTCGAGCGTGTCCGAAGCCACTCCGCCCATCAGCGACGCCATCATGCACGTGTTAACGAACCTTCCGTATTTTCTCTGCGCCGTCTTCAGGCAGTTGTCCTCAACGATGTCGTTCACGAAACTGATTTCGCGCATTTGGATTCTGCTCTTCGGTTCGTCGTCCATGCCGAGCAGCGTCTCGTAGAAATTCTTAGAGCCGACGAAGAAGCCGGCGTGAACGAGAATTTCTTTTTTGAGCCGGTCGCCGAGACATTCGGCGATAATAAAGTCGCGGCATTCCTTATCCGCGAGGTCGGCCTTGATGGTTTTGTCGCCAGCGGCGCTAATCACGCCTTTTTCGTATCTGAGCGATTCTTTCAAAATCCCGTATTCCTGAAGGAAGCGGAACTGTTTCGATGTTATCCTCTCCGATATCGCATCTTCCTCAAGCAGGGCGTCGATTGTTCCCGCCGTCACGGCTTCCGTTATTTGCCCGTTGACAAAAAGCTTCTGGATCGCCGGGTGGTCGTAAACTTTTCGTTTTATGATTCCGTCGTCGATCATGCTAAGGAATCCGTCGAAAATAAATTCAGAGCAGCCGTACAGCCCTTTTTCGAACGGGCCGGTTCCGCCTTCGGCTTCTATGATGTCGCTGAATTTTCCATATATTTTCGCTTCTTCAATAACGCGCTTGAACATTCCGCCGTTCTTGTGGCGCAGTTGCAGGCAGTAAATGATTGCGTCTCCGAGGGAACCGAAGCCGACCTGGAATGTGCCGCCGTCTTTTATGAGAGCGCTGACGTGGAATGCGATCGAATAATCCGTCGATGATACAGGTTCTTTCGGAGGCGCTAAAAGGCGGTGGCTGAGTTCAGGCGATTCGACGATGCCGGTGAACGTTTCCTGCGGCAGCTCGGCCGTTCCGAGCATGTACGGCATGTGTGTGTTTATCTGGCCGAGGATCGCTACTTTTTCCCCGGCCTTGAGTTGTTCGATGGTGCGCCACACCATCATGATCGCTGCGTCGACATTACTGCCGAGGCTGTATGTCGTCCGGCCGTCTTTTTCTCTTTTCGCGGCTGTCACGGCGACGACATTGCATCCCATGGAATCCATTGCGCGCGCCACGCAAGTAAAATTCGCCGACACGTAACTCTGTTGCAGGGTTGTGTTGTTCAGAGCGAAGCCGGGAGAAAAGTATATTTCGTGCAGTTCGACGTTAGACGGCAGCCTGTTCTGTTTTACATCATCGAGATAGACTGGGTCCGGGTAATCTCCGAAGAGCCGCTTCGAGAGCGGTTCCATGATTCTGCGTTCGAGGTCGCTGCCCGGAATAGGGGTGTGCAGCGTGAGCCCGGAGCAGATTTTGAGCTTGATGCTCGGGTCTTCCTTTGCCCGCCGGTAAAACTCATTGGCAATGTGTGTCGGTTTCCCGACACCGATGGGTAGGCCCAAGACGATGTTTTTGCCAACGCGCTGGATCGCTTCATCAACGCATTGGCGCACGCTGTCGTAAATTGCGGGGATTTGCGACATTTCAGCCCTCCGAAGTTATTTCCGACCTGTAGTGTAAGTCGGACCGAAATGTGTATAACACAGACATATTCTAATTATAATAACCGATTTGTGAATATTTACACAAAATATCATAAATTGCTCGCTTATCGATTCTGTATAGCTTTATCAGGACAGTTCGGCATACATATTAAAGAAGATGCCGGAGAGATGAAATCAATGCGGCTGGGGCGTGTTCTCGGTGACCTGAAAGTGGATCCCGGCTTTTTCCGCTTCTTCGACGACAATGTCGGTTGAAACGCGGATGTTCAGGGGTTGAACGTGTTTATTTGACCAGCTTTTCAGAGCGGGCCAGAAATTGAAATAAGATGAGAATTCGCGCGGATACATTCGAGGACTCATTCCGATAAATCGCAGGCGTGA
>JBAYJY010000072.1:0-21588 GCA_041664945.1 bacterium
GACTATGCCCGCCGCGTCGAGCCGACAAGCGGCATCATTCTCGATTTCATTCTCAACCGCCGCGTTTCGGACCTCAGCAGCATCGTCATGACCTCCAACCCGGCCGCAATGGGCTGTATCATCTCGAACATGGACCCGTCGCTCGCTCCGCCAGGCAAGCAACTCGGCACGTGGTTCCAGTTCGTGCCTCAGGAAAAATTAAAGGATCGCGAATTTATCAAACGCGAGTCGGACGGTCTGATCGATCTGGTCGGCCGCATATTCCCCGGAATATGGGAAGCGTGCGAGTGGAAGCGGACGCTCACGGCTCCTGTTGTGGACGGCGCGATGCTGAAGGTCGGCCAGACGTGGACGGAGCGCGCGCCGCTCGTCGCGCCGAAGGTGGAGAACCTGTTTTTCGTCGGCGACACAACATGCGGCGTGGGCTGCGGCGGCGACATCGCGCTCGATTCAGCGCTCCGGGCTTCCAAACTCGCGAAAAAATACTTAGGATAAGGGCGGCATTGGGATAATTTTGCTGTCGCTCCATGCAGAGAATGCTGGCAAAAGCAAAATAACGCTATTGCGAAACAAATGTGCGTCTCTCAATAGCGACTAATAACAACAGGGGGTAGGAAAAATGCCGATAGATGTGCAAAAGGCGATGTCAACGCCGATGAAGGAGTTCGAATTCGAGTATTCGTACAAGGACGTGATGCTCTACGCGCTCGGGGTGGGCGCCGGCGTCCCGCAGACGGACAAGAATCAGTTGAAGTTCACCTTCGAGAACGGACTGAAAACGCTGCCGATGTTCGGCGTCATGCCGCCGTTCGCGGCGATCGGGAAGCTTCTCGGGCACCCCGGAATGTCGATCAACATAATGATGATGCTGCACGGCGAGCAGTACCTTGAGGTGCGCAAGCATCCGATCCCGACGAAGGGGAAGCTGCTGAACAAACCGGCAATCAAGGCGATATACGACAAAGGCAAGAACGCGCTCGTGTTGCTCGAATGCACGACGTACGACGAAAAAGGCGACGAACTGTTCTATAACGTGGTGTCGCTGTTCATGCGCGGCGAAGGCGGCTTCGGCGGCGAGAACAGCCCGAAATCCGGATACGACACGCCGGACCGCGCGCCGGACAAAGTCGTCGAGATGAAAACGCTGCCCCAGCAGGCGCTGATCTACCGGCTGTCCGGCGACATGAATCCGCTGCATGCCGATCCGCAATTCGCAGCTATGGGCGGCTTCCCACGCCCGATCCTGCACGGACTCTGCACATTCGGCCACGTCGGCCGCGCCGTCCTCGAAACCTATTGCGATTTCGACCCGGCGAAGTTCAAGAGCATCTCCGTCCGGTTCGCGAAGCATGTTTTCCCCGGCGAGACGATCGTCACCGAAATGTGGAAGGAAGCAGAGGACACAATAATCGTCAAAGCGAAAACTTCAGACCGCGGCGAAGACGTCATCACCAACGCCGCCGTGAAATTGAACGTATAAAGAAAACGGAATGGCGACCGGCTCTTCCGGGCCTGCGCCATTTTCTCAATAAATCTTACAAAACCGGCGCGCCGCAAACGCGCCGGTTTTTTTTATTTGGAGAAAACCCTTCTGCAGGCAGGCCGGCTTTTATCTGGGTTTTTCTCCAATATTTCTTCAATATATTTTGCGCGCCGCTGATTTCATCAATTCGACATCAGCGTTTTTAGCTTATCCGGTTTCGGCGCTTCCTGGCCGCGGAGCAGCGCGAGCGCCTGCTTCACGAAATTCTTCATCACCATTTCCGTCATGATCGATGTGTTTTTCTCGCCGTCCTGCCATTCCTTTTCGACATCCGCGATCTCCGATTCGGCGACAGACGCGCCACCCGATTTGCGGTCAAGCAGGTCGAGCGTCTTCAGACCTACGACGCCGTACATTTTCAGTTTGAGAATCCACTGTTCGATCTCGTCGAGCATAGCCGCGTTATTCTGGTTGCGAATCGTCTCCATCTCTTTATCGATACCGGCGAAGCGCGTAAAAGTTTTTCTCAGCGCGGGCGCGGCCGCGGCCATCGCGTAGTCCGGCTTTTTATCGAAAGCCATGGCGACGGCGCGAGTCTGCTCGAACAGGTCCATCGCATCGTAGGGCCAGATGAAGCCGGACTCGGTCTGTTTTGAGAAGAAGTCGAATGTTTGGTATTTATCCTCGCCGGCTATGAGCTTCGACGTCCTGATCCACGATTCATCCGGGTCGTAGTTAAACGGGTTCCACGTGAAGTCGGCAATAGTCATGAACGGCGGTTTGGAAATTTCCGGCAGCGGCGAGCCGTTTGCGGCGAAACCGGTGACATAGCGGAAAAGGCGCGGGTCGCGGCTGCGAAGCGGTCCGACGCTGATCCGGCCGCCGACTTTCGTTATGTTGTCCGTGACGGGATAGTTATCGCCGAGAAACGGTTTGCGTTTGATGAAGTATGAATAGAAAATGGCGTCCTCGGGAGTGACGGTGAGCGGAATGATCTCCGTGCCGGTCCAGCCGACCGACATCCGTTTGTCGAGGTGTTCGCCGACATAGCGCAGATATTCAGAACCGCGGGCGAGCGAGCCCCAATAGTCATTCGGCACAAATGCGAATGTGGCGTCCGGATAGTCGTCCATCAGTTTGCCGATGACAGTGTTCACGAACGAGACCTGCCCTTCCCAATAGGTTGCGAATTTTCCGCGGTCGTAGGGAGAGAGCGTCGGGCCGACATCGTCGAACGCGATTGTGAAGCAGCGGACGCCCTGATCGAGCGCGCTTTTATATTTGTTGTAGGCGGCTTTCATGTCCTTCGGGCTTGAGAAGTTAATGCTGACGCCGGGGCTGAGGCTCCAACAGTATTTGACGAAGTGGTCCGATGCGAGCTTGTTCAGGTCGAAGACTTTCTTGAGTTCCTTTTTTGAGAGCGGCGCACGCCAGCCGAAGCGCAACTTCTCGTCGTCCTTGGGCGTATAAAGATAGATATTCATTTTAACGTCACCCATCCAAGGGATCATGCTGATTCGGTTCGCTTCGGGCCACGGCTTGCCGTAGAAGCCTTCGAGCACTCCGCGAACGCCGAACTCCGGCCAGTCGCGGATAGAGATTTCCGGCAGCGCGCCTGCTCCGTAGAGTTGTTTGAGAGTGCGCGTCGCGTAGTATTCGCCGTAGCAGTCGCCGACTCCATTCTCGGTTTTCGAGCGGCGGAACAGAATCAGCGCCGCCGCGCCGGCTCCGTTTTTGCGAACGCCGAGAAAATATTCCTGCGGTTTGAAGGCGGCGAGATCGATGCCGGCGCAGCCCATCGACGCGCAGTTCTGTTTCGCGAACGCGTCGAGCGACGCGGCGGCGTGGATGAACAGTGAGCCGGGCGCGGGCTTCGCGGGCGGTTTGCCGACCGTCAGATTCGGAAAGATTTCCTTCAGTCCGGCCAAAATGCGCGGGTCGTCTTTTCCGATCTGTTCGGACACGACAACCTTCGACGGATCGATCTTTAACGCGCCGCCTTGTTTGAGAATCTTCTGCGGCGCGGGCAGCAAAACGAACGCCTGCGCCGAAGCGCTGAAAAGCAGAAAGGCAGCCGCCGCCGCGACTATCAAAAATGATTTTTTCATGGTTTTAACCTCCGCGGGTTCATTATCCCGGCGAGCCCGGGAAAGCGGTTTACATTCTATCGCAACGCGCTCAAACTGTCACGATTGGAGCGCGCAACCGAAAAATTACGCATTGGGTTTCCCGATTCTTAAAAATGCCATTTCGGGGAAGCCTTATTTAAATCGGATTTTAAAAAATGTCGCGCTATTGACCGATACGCTCTTTTGTATTAATTTATCTCAACGCTTTCGGGCGTTCGCGGTAGCGTGTCCCCTGAATTTTAAAAAACATTTGAAATATTCCAATAATGGATTTATAATTGCATGTTGGGACAATTGGGTTTGATAACCTTGGCCGGCGAACCTGTTTGTTTCTTCACCCGCCTTTTGATGCGGGCAACTCGGGAGGAAGTGCATACATGCAGTGTCCATTTCTGTTCAAGGTTGAGAGACCTTACTGTGAAACCGGCGCGTTCGGACTGATGATCACCACACCCACAGACTATCGCCGCTTCTGCTCTAACAGGTCTTACTACTTGTGTCAGGTTTATCGCGCCAACACCGGCAACGGCGATCGCGAAAAATGCCTTGCTGAAATTTCATCGCGGCTCGTTCAGGTTCAGTAAGAGCCTCGCGTTGGAATTTCCTTCTCTCTGCTGACATACTTTAATGCAATCTAAATTTAACGCATTTTGCAGTGCGATCATGTATTTGCACAAACTTTAAGCGACAATAGCGCATTATGACGCGCCTTCGCCAAGTTTACCTTATGTCCAATTTATCCATATTGTCTCTTCGTTCAATTCATCGCGCTTCTTTCAGGATTATTATTGAACTATATATGATTCGCGTTATTAATATTGATACCAAGTTGATTTCGGACATATGACGGGCGCAGCATGCTGCGCCCCTATGGTCG
Source organism: bacterium (assembly GCA_041664945.1). Classification (GTDB taxonomy): domain Bacteria; phylum UBP15; class UBA6099; order UBA6099; family UBA6099; genus JBAYJY01. Next base: position 4,490 of record JBAYJY010000072.1, read on the forward strand.
ACATTAATATTTATCGGAGATAATAATGGGGCCATTTGAAAGATTCATAGCGGCGGCGCGTTTCGAGCCGGTGGATTACGTTCCGGTTGCCGGCGCGGTGACTGATTTTTATATGAATACAATCACGCCCGGACTAGATGGATTGTCAGGACCGGACCAACTGATACGAATGATGGAATACGGCGCCGAGATATTCCCTGAGATGTCGCTGATCTTCATGATGAATCCGACTCCTGCGATATATCCGGAACTGATACGGCGTCTGCGCGAGTCGGCCTGCGGCGGCCCGATCCGTATCGAGCACATACGCGAAACGAAAATCCCGGACCCGGAAAAAGACGCTTTGAATCTCGCCCGGTTGGCGGAGATTCAGTATTTCATAGAGAAACTGCCGGCAGGGCTTAAAACCCGATACGGATACTGCGACGGCCTCATCCGGTTCGAGAACCCGTTCGACACGCTGTGCGAGGTCGTCGGTTCGAGCGAGTGGTTCGCCAGGACGGCGACGGACAAGGAGTTCGTCGAGGCGGCGATGGAGCTGTTCACCGAGGCAAGCGTCGCCGGCGCGCGGTGGCTTGCGGAAAAGATCGGACAACCGACATGGACAATGCTCGCGGAGGACTTCCCGGGCTTCATCAAGCGCGAGAGTTTCGAGAGATTCGTCGTCCCCTATCATAAGCAAATATTCGACACCTTCCCGAACGCGTTGAAACTGCTGCATAACGACTCGAATGTCTCGCACCTGCTGGACGCGCTGCCGGCGAGCGGAATGGACATCTTTCATTTCGGGTACGAGGTGGACGTTGCGGCGGCGAAGAAAGCTATGGGCGGGCGAGTGGCGCTGATGGGCAACCTCGCGCCGATGACCGTTCTGGCGCGCGACCCGCTTGAAACGGTTCGCGAAAGCTGCCGCCATATTCTTGAGGCCGGCAAAACCGGAGGCGGGTTCGTTCTCGCCACAGGCGGCGAGGTCAATCCGGGAACGAGCCCGGAACGCGTCAACCTGATGGTGGAATGCGCGAAGGAATACGGAAAATACTGAACGCCCGCAGAGGCGCCGCCCGAGCGCAACAAAAGCTGTTGATCGTAATTAATCCCGGATTCGGCGATAGGAATAGGTTGAATTACGCAGCCGGCTCTTCATCCCTCGGCTTGGTCTTCATGAACCGGATCACGAGAAGCGTTATTTCAAAAAGAAGGTAAAGCGGAAGAGAGAAAGCCGCTAACGTTATCGGATCGCCGGTAGGGGTGATTATTGCGGCGACGGCGACGATAGCGATAAAAGCGAATTTACGGCCGGCGGCGAGTTGCTTGTAGGAGATGACGCCGATCTTCGCAAGAAGCACGAGAACCACCGGCATCTCGAACACAATGCCGAGGCCGAGAACATACGAACTTACGAAACTTATGAAACGGTCAAGCGAGTAATCCGAGTGGACATAGCCGGCCATGAATTTGCTGAGCACTTTCAGGGTGAGCGGAACGGTGGCCGCGCCGAGCGCGCCGCCGAGGAAAAAAAGAATGATGGCGGAAAAGATAGTTGGAAACGCGAACCTGCGCTCGTTTTTTTTAAGGGCCGGCCTTATGAAGAGCCACACTTGAAGAATGATCATTGGCGCGGCAATCACGACGCCGATTATCATCGACATCCTGAGTTGCCACATGAACGGGTCCAAGGGGGCGAGCGCCTGTAGCTTCTGCCCGTAAGAGAGCAGTTTAAGAGCGGCGGGCGCGAGGAACCAGCCGGCGCACGAGCCGATAAGAACAAATACCAGCGAATAAATAATCCGGTTGCGAAGCTCGTCAAGATGGTCTATTAGACTCATCTGCACGTTGTCGCCGTCGTGAGGCTGTTGTTCCGGGGTCGCTTTCCGGTTTTTCCCACCCATCATTCCAATGAATGTAGCACAGCGATTTTTGACTGTCAATTTGGCGGATTCCGGCGCCAATGGCGATTTCTCTGATAAAGGCGGATTCGAGCAGGATAAGTAACGCCGAATTATTCCGGATCAAAGCTGTTTTACGGGCCTCTGATACAGATAATCCGGAAAAACATCGTGAAGTATCTTCGAGGTCTCGTCGCTCAGCGGAATCGCGGGATCGGCGAGCCCGGCTTTCCTTTCCGGGAACTGCGCCGTTTTCCCGTCCAGTTCAAGCACGAACGCCGCGAGCGCCTTTGTCTGCTCGGCCGACAATCCGTCCCGCCAATACATATCGTTCAGATAACGTATGATATTCAATAGCAGCGTGTCTGACATGGCTAATACCTCGCAAATATTATTCCAAATCTATTAGCTCAAGGCCGTCGTCTGTTCTCTGTATTCTATTTCTTCTGTTTCAGTTCTTTTAATAATTGCATGCGGCCGTTTTCGATTGAAGGAAAATCGCCGAGCATTGCGACCGCTTTAACTATCTCGACGACCATTTTTCGGTGCCGGATGTTCAAAGTGCGGTATATCGCTAAAAACTCGCGTTCCTGCGGCGATGTGTCAAATGGTATAGCGTTCGCCGGCACTTTCTTCTTGTTCAGCAGTTCGTACAATGTCTCCATGCTGATGTTGAATATCTTTGAGAAGCAGTACGCCGCCTTTAGAGACAGGCCGCGCTCGTCCCTCTCAATCCTCGACACCGTTGTCTTGTCCAGCATGCCTCCCGAAGCCTTGACGACCTCGCGAATTGTAAATCCCCTTTGCTGACGTAGTTTTTTAAGTTCTTTTCCTGCTGACAAAGCAGCTCCCCCTCCCATCGGTTAAAAAACCGGTTGTTTTTGCTCTCGTTCTAATCATAAACGGCGCCACTTAACACTGTTGTTTACCAGCAACATATTTAAAATATTTTTTCTTTTCGGCCTCTTTCCCCGCTTTCAACGATCACAACTATAAATACATCTGTCACGTCAAACATTTCACAGGCGTACAATAAAATAACTTATGTATAAGTCCGGGCTCGATATAATTTATTTGTTCATCCGCTGAGATTCTATACTATTAGGGGCAAAGTTGTCAAAAGTCAATTATTATGGAAACATTGTCAATTCTCGCGGCATATGCAGTCTTCCCAATTTGCAACAAACACAAATATGAGAAATATGTAAATTATGTCTAATTTGTCAAACACCTTGACGCTTCATGATCATGATGCTATTCTTGATCATAATAGTCATGTTTAAGCTTTTTCGGCTAAGGGCCGGGCTCGATAAAAAATATTAATAAAAGGACATTCACCTATGAAAATTTCGACAAGGGGCAGATACGCAGTCAGATTTCTTATCGACTTGGCGGAGAATTATTCCTACAATGAGCCTTCTTATCAAAAGATAAAAGATATAGCGGAGCGTCAGGAAATATCAAAAGATTATCTCGTCCAGCTCGCGGTCGGACTGAAAAACGCGAATCTGATAAGAAGTTCGAGCGGGAAAGACGGCGGGTACACCCTGTCGCGTCCGCCTGAACAGATAAATCTGCTCGAAGCGGTCGAGGCGGCAATAGGGCCTATTGATATTCTTGATTGCTTAAAAAGCGGCGATTACTGCTCCCGGGCCGATACATGCAAATCCCGCGGCGTCTGGGACCTGGTGAATGAAAACATAAAAAAAGATTTTAAATGTTTTACGCTTAGCCAAATGGCCGGCGTTGAACATGCTTCCGATACGAAGAGCGTTTGCGCAAATTCCTGCTCCGCGGTATCAGACGCAAAGAAAGCGAAGAAAGCCGTAACATCAAGCTCTAAACGGCAAGCAACCGTTTCAGCGCATATTTAATTCCCCCGGAATTAAATAACTAAAGGTAAGCCGGAGGGCAATATGAAACAGAACTGCTGGGAATTCAAGAAATGCGGACGAGAACCCGGAGGCGCGAAAGTTCAGGAGTTGGGCGCATGTCCCGCTGCGACCACAGCGGATTACACAGGCGCGAACTCCGGGAAAAACGGCGGTCGTCTCTGCTGGAAAGTTTCGGGAACGTATTGCAAGGGAGAAGTTCAAGGGTCGTTCGCCTCGAAGTATGCGAACTGCGTAATGTGCGACTTCTTCACGCTGGTCAAACAAGAGGAGGGCGGCGCCTTCCGAAAGGTCTGACCGTTCCGACAGCGGCCCATAATCATCATTTAGCAACTTAAGACGATTTGGCGAATGCGCCCATGAAGAGTCATGGGATAGGCTTTGAATACCCGAAAGAGGGTTTAAGAGGAGGGATTTCCCTTATGTTGAAAAAAAGAACGGCATTAAATTTGCAGATTGCGTCATTAGCTGTCGCTGTAGCGGTTCCGCTGGCGGTAATAGCCGGCGGCCTGGCTCTGAAGCCGCCGCTTGCGCTGAAGATCAGCATCGCGGGCGCCGTTGCGATGTCTGCTTTCATTTTCTATTCCGCAGCGGCGGCGAATCGAAAAGGAGGAACAACCTCCGGCTTCCTTTCGCGGCTGCTCAAGGCGCTCGAACAGGCAGCCGAAGGCGATTTCAGCGTTCGCATAGACGAAACAGCGGCCGGCGGCGTATTCGGCGATATCGCCGCTTCTCTTAACTCTGTTTTGGATACCATCGAAGCTAAGAGCAAAATGATGGGCGACAAATCGGAAGAAGCTCAGAAACTTCTCGCCGAGACGGAGGAATCGAGCATCGACCTCGCGATCGGGATGACCGACATATTCAACGTTCTCAACAGGATGGCGGTCGGCGACCTGAGCGTGCACGCCGAAGAGGACTCGAAAAACGAACTGCTGAGCAAACTCGGCATGGTCGTAAACATGACGATCGATTCCCTGAAGGAAACGAACGAACAGATGGTGGAATACCGCGAGAAGCACATCGGGGCCATCGTGAAAGTGATGGAGGCTGTTGCCGAAGGGAATCTCGCGGTCACCATAGAAACAGACAAAGAGGACGAGATAGGCAGGCTGACGCAGGCGATCCGGAACACGCTGTTGAATTTGGAAACGACTGTGCGTGAAGCGGTGGGCGTGGCGGCGAAAGTAAGAGAGACGAGCAACGAGATGGTTGAATCGGCGCACCGGACGGCGCAAGGCGCGCAGTCGTCGGCCGGCACGCTTGAGGAAGTCGCGGCTTTGATCGAGCATTTCACCACGATGATAGAGAACATATCGAACCGGACTCAGGAACAGGCGGCTTCTCTTGAAGAGACCGCAGCGACGCTCGAAGAATTGTCGTCGTCGATCCAGCTCAACGCAAAGAATTCAAACGACGCCGCGAGCCTGTCGGCGATGAGCGCGAAGGCGGCTAAGGATGGAGGGGAATGCATCAAGCTGGTCGTGGAAGGGATGAACAAGATTAAAAATTCGTCAGAGCAGATCAGCGAGATCATAGAGACGGTAGGAGACATAGCGGAGCAGACGAACCTGTTGGCGCTGAACGCGGCGATCGAGGCCGCGCGGGCGGGCGAGCACGGGCTGGGATTCGCCGTCGTGGCGGACGAGGTTCGAAAGCTCGCCGAACGGTCGGCGCGCGCGAGCAAGGAAATCCGCGGCCTTATCAAAGGGTCCGTCGAGAACATTTACAAGGGCAACGAAACGGCTGCTGACGCGGAAGTGGCGATCAGAAACATAGTGGAGCTCGTGGACAAGGCAGCGGCGAATGTCCATCAGATTTCCGGCGCGTGCGAGGAACAGGCGCGCGGCAGCGAGCAGGTCACCGTCGCAGTCGAAAAACTTAACGAGGCCACGCAGAGCATCAACGACGCCGTGCTGGAGCAGTCCAGAGGCGCGAAGCAGATTCATAAGGCGATTGAAAACCTGAACGGAATCACGCAGGAGAGCGCGGCGACAGCCGAGGAGAACGCGTCGGCTTCCGACATGCTGAAAAATCAGGCCGAGCAATTGCTGAACCTCATGGCTCGATTCAAGGTGGCGGACACCGGCGCGCAGCAGCCGCAGTCTCTCAAACTGGCGGCGGTTTAAGCTGCGGCCAGTAGCTGTACAGCGACAGGCGGTCAATCTTGAAAGAGAGGCGCAAAGATGGTAGCGACTATAACCGGCAAAACCGTAACGGACACAATTCAGCTTGTCAGCTTCACTCTCGGCGATGAGGAATACGGGATTGAAATTCTTAAGATCCGGGAGATCGTGCGCATTCCGCCGATAACGCGGGTGCCGCGTTCCCCGGCCTTCATCATGGGGCTGATCAATCTGCGCGGGAAAGTTATCCCCGTGATCGACCTGCACAAGCGTTTCGGCGTTGAGAAAAATGAAATCACGCCGAGCGCGCGCATCATCGTCGCGGAGCTCGGCCCGCGCACGACCGGCCTGCTCGTCGACAGCGTTTCCCTCGCGCTGAAGCTCGACGCATCGCAGATTGAGCCCCCGCCGCAAATCGTCGACGGCGGCAGCTCGGAGTACATCAAGGGCGTCGGCAAGACCGACGGCAGGCTGATAATCATTCTGGATGTGGACAAGTTTCTCAGCGACGAAGAGCAAACCCGGCTCGCTGCGGCAGAACACGCCGCGCCTGCCACGGCATGAACACAAATACCAGAGACAGGCGGATAATCCAATGATGGATTTGTCGGAAAAAGACTTCAACCTCATAAGAGGCGTGATATACGAGCAGACCGGCATCCGCATGAGCGACAACAAGCAAATTCTGGTGGCGAACCGGCTGTTAAAGCGCCTGCGCGCGCTCGGCATGGACAGCTACGCCGACTATTGCGCAATGATAAGCGAAGGAAAAGCGAGCGAGGGCGAACTCGGCGAACTCATCAACTGCCTGACCACGAACGAAACCTATTTCTTTCGCGAGTATAAGCATTTCGACATTTTGAACGAAACGGTTTTTCCGGCATACGCGAACACGCCGGGCAAAACGCTTTACGTATGGAGCGCGGGCTGTTCGACCGGACAGGAGCCGTACTCTATCGCCATCGCGGCGCTTGAATACAACAGCCGCAACAGCAGCGGCGTGTCAGTCAGCGTCATGGCGACCGACGTCAGCTCCGAAGTTCTCGAAACAGCCCGCGAAGGACTTTATCCGGAAAACAAAACACGCGGCGTTTCCGAAGAACAGTTGAATAAATTCTTTAAAAAAACAGATTCCGGCTACCTTATCAATAAAGAAGCTAAGTCGCTCGTCCGTTTTCAGAAAATGAACCTTCTCAATGAGCGGCTGCCTTCGAAGTTCAACGTAATCTTCTGCCGGAACGTGATGATCTATTTCGATCAGGAATCTCAGGAACGCGTTGTGGACAACCTGCACGGGCATCTGAATCAGGACGGCCTTCTTTTCGTTGGCCACTCCGAAGCGCTTCTGCGGTTTTCTTCGAAATTCAACGCGGACCGCATTGCCGGAACGACCGTGTACCGCAAACCGGCCTGACCGAAATGCCCTTTCCGTTGCGGGCGGGCTTCATTAAGCGGCTAATAAACAAGAGGCGATTCTATGGGCGGCGACACAAAAAAACATGAAGAAATCTTGAGGACAGCGGCGCTGGCGGGGGCGGAGAGTTCCCGGGCGGCGCTTTCGATGTTTCTCGAACGCGAGATAATGCTGGACGACATTTCCGTTGAAACCGCGCCGCTCGCGCGGCTCGCCGATATCATGGGCGACGAAGAAGCCGAGATTGTCGCGGTTCTGATCGAGCTCGGCGGCGGCCTGCACGGCAACATAATGCTGCTTCTTGATTCGAAAAGCTCCTGCCTCTTAGCGGAACAACTCGTCGGCTTCTGCGACGCCGATTCCGCCGACATGGACGAAATGACCTCTTCCTCATTCGCGGAAACGGGCAACATCATGCTCACTTCGTTCCTGAACGGCGTCTCCGAAAAGAGCGGCATTTCGCTCGAACCGCAGCAGCCGTTCATCACCGGCGGCCCCTGCGGCGCCGTGATGGACCACATCATGATCACATACGACACGATCAGCGACGAATGCGTTTTAATTAAAACCATCTATTCCGACAGCGGCCACAGCCTCTGCGCTTACGTTCTTTTCCTTCCCTATCCGGAAACGACAGAGGTTCTCGCCGAGTCGGAGATGAGAAACGGTTGACGGACGCCAATAATATGATCTGCAAACCCGCCGGAACAGCAACCGCATCGCTCGAAGCATCGCTTTCGACGCGCGAAAAAGCGCGTGTCGGCGTCGCCGATATGCTCGTCGGCAAATCGCCGCTCGTGCTGTCGACCGTTCTCGGCTCCTGCGTCGGCGTTATGATCTACGACCCGGCGGAAGGCATCGGCGGCTTGTGCCATATAATGCTCGCTCACGCGCCGGCCGCTAACGAAAACCCGGCAAAATACGCCGACACCGCCATACCGGCGATGCTTCGTCGCATCATACGCAAAGGCGCGGCGCTCGAGCGGCTCGTCGCCAAGATCGTCGGCGGCGCCAACATGTTCGGCTTCAAAAACAACTCATTCGCCGATATTGGCAAAAACAACGTGGCCGCCGTCCGCGAATGCCTCGCGAGGGAAAACATCCCCATCGCAGCGCAGGAAGTCGGCGGCAATCACGGACGCACTGTTTACTTCGCCCTCGAATCGGGCGCGGTGTTCGTTAAGATCAAAAGCGACGTCTCTATGATTCTATGAGACAATAGCGGGCGAAGAAATGGAGGCCCTGATATGTCATCGGGCGGACAAGATTTCCTGAAACTGTTTCTCGAAGACGCCGAGGAGCAACTCGACGTTCTGAACAGAATGCTGCTCGGAATGGAAAAGGGCGCGAACGACAAATCGTCGCTCGACGAGCTTTTCCGCGCCGCGCACAGCTTAAAAGGCGCCGCCGCATCCATGGAATTCACCGGCATGGCCGCCCTCACGCACGAGATGGAGAACATCTTCGACGAGATGCGCAAATGCAACCTGCCAGTCAGCCACGAACTCGCCGACTGCCTCTTTCTCAGCCTCGACATGCTCGAACACATGCTCCGCCTCGTCGCGGCCGGCGGCTCTGACAACATCGACATCGCGCCCGTCTACGACAAGCTTCGCGCCTTCCTCGCCGCCCCGGCAAGCGAGCCCATTCCCGCGGAAGCTGTAATTTCCGACGATCGCAGCGAGACCGCCATCATCCTTCCGCAACTTTCCGATTACGAACACGCCATCGTTAGGGAAAAACTCGAGTCCGGCTCCTCCGTTTATGAAACGATTATCTACATGGCCGACGCCTCGGTGATGAGAGACGTTCGAGCCTTGATTATTCTCAACAAGCTGAAAACCGTGGCGGAAGTAATCAAATGCCGCCCGGACCTCGACCAACTCGATGACGCGGACAACTATAAGGACTTCCATTTTTTAATCGCGACGTGCGAGCCGCGCGAAATCATCCTTGGCATGCTTGAGGATGGCGACGTGGAACGCGCGGCCCTGATTCCCGCCGAGTCGCGCGTTAAGACAGAGAATACGGACCCCTCTGCTTCTGAAACGACGGATAGCGAACCGCCGCCACAGACCGCCGCCGCCGAACCCGGTTCCGGGATTGTTAAAAAAGCGGATCGCGCCGGCGGCTCTGCGACGATCAGGGTTGAAACCGGCCGTCTTGACGAAATGATGAATCTCATAGGCGAACTGGTGATAAACAGGACCCGGTTCGCGCAGTTGAAAAACGATATGATGGCCGCCGGCGATGAGAACAACGAACCCGCCGCCGCCGGGGACGCGGCTATAGGGCTGCTCCAGAAAATCAAAAACCTCAACAGCGAATTCGACCTCTGCTACCAGCACATGGGGCGCATCACGAGCGAGCTGCAGGAGCGCGTGATGAGGATGCGCATGTTGCCCATAAGCAATGTGTTCAACCGCTTCGAGCGCGTCGTGCGCGACCTCGCCCGGCGGATGGACCGCGATGTCAGGCTGAAGATCGCCGGACAGGAAACGGAGCTGGACAAAACAGTGATAGAGCTGATCGGCGACCCGTTGATGCACATAGTTAGAAACGCGATCGCGCACGGTATTGAACCTGCGGCGGAACGCGCGGCGGCGGGCAAGCCCGAGGAAGGTCTGCTCGCGCTCCGGGCGTTTCACGAGGGCAATCAGGTCGTCATCGAGATCGAGGACGACGGACGGGGCATTAATCCCGAAAGAATCAAGGAAACCGCGCTGAGAACCGGCCTTATTTCTGCCGAGCGCGCAAAGATTATGACCGACTCGGAAGCGATTAACATGATCTTCAGGCCCGGATTCTCCACTTCTGTTTCAGCGGACAGCGTCTCAGGAAGAGGCGTCGGGATGGATGTCGTCGCCCGAAACATCGAGCAGATCAACGGCATGATCGATGTCAAAACGCAGATAGGGCGCGGCTCAAAATTCACTATCAGAATCCCGCTCACCCTCGCCATCATTCAAGCGCTCCTTGTCGACGTTTCGGGCGATACGTTCGCGATCCCTCTGGCGAACATCGTCGAGGCGATAAGAATCAGGCCGGAAGAAATCGACACTATAGAGGGCCGCGAAGTGGCAGTTATCAGAGGCTCAGTATTGTCGCTGTTGCGGATGGATGAGGTTCTCGGCCTGCCCCCGGCAGAAGAAGAACAACGCTTTATCTATGTCGTCGTGGTCGGTCTTGCTGAAAAGCGAATGGGCTTGGTCATACATCAGCTCAAGGGGCGGCAGGAGATCGTGGTCAAAGCCATCGGGGACGAGTTTAAGGACGTTCCGGCGATTTCGGGCGCGTCGATACTCAGCAACGGCAACGTTTCGCTGATTCTGGACGTCGGATCGCTTGTGGACATGGGAGTGAAAAACGTAAACACGGCTATAGACAACCGCAGGCTCGAAGCCGCGGCGGCCGGACGATGAATTTCCGGAAAATATCGTGAAAGATTTCAGGAGGCGAACATCATGGACACTGACATGGACGGACAGGTAAACATAGAGCTTTCCGGCGACGAGATGTCGGCGGTAGCATTTATATTGCCGCCTCGGGGCTTCGGAAAACCCGTGGACGTTGCGGCGGTCAAGCGGTCGCTCTCCGAAGCAGGCGTTGTTTTCGGCATAGTCAACAATGAGCGAATTCAGACGTTCGTGGATGAAGCGCGCCTTATGCCCGTCGACTTTCTGGCGGCGTCGGGAACGCTGCCCGGACACGGAACGGACGCCACGCTCACGTTTTTGTGGGACCGCTCTCAGGGCGGTCTCCCGAAGGAATCCGACGAATCGGTCGACCTGCGAGAGTTGAATATCGTCAAATCGGTATCCAAATGCGAGGTGATCGCGAGGAAAACGCCGACCGCGCGCGGCGCCGAAGGCGAGACGGTCACCGGCAGAAAAGTCGCCGGCGAGTGGGGCGCGGGAGTCGCGATCAAAGCCGGCCCTAACGTTTCCGTTTCTGAAGACGGGAACGAATTCATAGCCGAAATTGACGGGTCGCCCAAGTTCACCGGAGGCGTTCTGAGCGTCGATCCGGCCTATACGGTCAACGGCGACGTTGACTACTCCATAGGCAACATCAACTTCGCCGGAGCTATCGAAATAAAAGGAAATGTTCAAGATGGTTTCATTGTGACCGCAAATGGGAACATAACGGTTTGGGGCAATATTCAGGCCTGCGAAGTTGCGTCCGGCGGAGATGTCATTGTCAGAAACGGAATCATAACGAGGCGCGAGGGAACAGTGAGCGCAAAAGGAAGCGTTTACGCCAAATTCATAGAGAACTCGATAGTCGAGGCGGATAACGACGTCATCGTCGAACGGGCGATCATCAGCAGTTCAATCCGCTCGAACGGCGCGGTGATGTGTTCTTCGAAGGAAGGCCGGATAACGGGCGGGGACATAATGGCCTTTCAGGAAATCAGGGCGAAACGGCTCGGCGCCGAAAATGAGACGGCGACGATCCTGCGCTCCGGCTATAAGCACGGCGACTACATAAAGATGTCCGAAGCGGAGCAAAAGCTCGAAAAAGTCATGCTCGAAATGAACGGGGCGCAGAAGAGTCTCGCGTCCGCGAAGGCCGGGCAGGCGGAAGCGGCGGCGGAATTGAAAAAAAAGCTGGCGCAGCTCGACGCGGCCCGAATAGCGCTGCAGCAGTTGATCGCCGGCCTGAGGGTGCGCACGCAGGTGAACCCTTTCGCGACGGTGAAAGGCGAGGAGAGCATCTACCCCGGATGCCTGATATACATCGGCGGCGCGAAGGAACGGATAGCGAAGGAGCTAAAATACGCGACGCTGTCATCCGACCGCGAGGGCGGCATAGCTCTGTCCGCGTACGACGAGATGTCGCGCTCGATAAAAACCGTGAGCGTCGGCGCGAAGGAGAAAAAGGTTTCGGTGCTGATCGTCGACGACGCTAAGTTCATGCGCGCCAAGCTTCGCAACATTCTCGAAAACGGGAACTTCAAGGTTATCGGAGAGGCGGAGGACGGCAGCCAGGCGATTCAGTTGCACGCAAAGCTAAATCCGGATATCGTGACTATGGACATAACGATGGCGAACATGGACGGCCTAAGCGCGCTGAAGGCGCTGAAAAAGATCAGCCCGGAGGCTAAGGTCATAATGATTTCGGCGCTCGCTCAGAAAGACAAGGTGAAAGAGTGCATAGTCGCCGGCGCCTCGGACTTTGTCGTCAAGCCTTTCGTGCCCGAGCGGGTCGTGGAAGTCGTCAGCCGGGTTGCCAGCAGATGATTCAAGCTTATAATAGAACGCAAGGGATAATTTGCGAATGAAAGCCGAATTCTTAAATCCTTTTATTAAATCGACTGCGGCGATCGTTGAGGATATCGTTTCCGAAAAACCGGCGATGGATAAAATATTCCTGAGGAATAAATATCCGTACACCACCGATGAGGTGGCGATCTTTATCGGAATCACCGGACAGCTTTCGGGACAAGTCGTCATTTCGATGCCGAAGGCGAGCGCCTGCGGCATAGCGGCCGCCATGCTTATGGAAGAGACAGTTTACGAGCTCGACGAGTTTGCCCAAAGCGCGCTCGCTGAACTGGCTAACATGATTATCGCAAACTCCACAATAGGCCTCTCCGAAGCCGGAGTCACATGCGACATCACGCCGCCCTCAGTCATCACCGGAAAAAAAATGGAAATATCGCTGCCGGCGCAAATCAAAACCGTCGTCATCCCTTTCCGCATTGAAGCCGGCAAGTTCGACGTCAACCTTTCCATCATCGAAACTTCCGAGTTCGTAAAAGTTCAGCCGAGCATCAAGATAGCTCAAAACGTCTGACTCGAAGCTCCGAATCATAAACGGTTTACACCTCATAAAATGCTTATATAATGTTCAAGCCGGAACGAAAAGCTGAATTTTCGGCGCTAAACATTGATGAAGCGAACAACTTTTCCCGAACAATATTTAGATTTCGACGGCTGCCGCATCCGCTACATCGATATCGGCGCCGGCGATCCGATTCTCTTTCTGCACGGCCTCGGCGGAAAAATCGAAGATAACGACGCCTGTTTCCGCTATCTCGAAAATCAGTTCCGGGTAGTCGCCATGGACTGCCCCGGAAGCGGCTTCTCCGACAAACCGGACCGGGATTACGACATGCCCTATATGGTCGACTTCGCGCTTGATTTCGCGACCCGGCTCGGGCTTGAGAAATTTTACGTCGCAGGCGGCTCGCAGGGCGGCATGCACACACTGCTCTGTTGCCATCGCGCGCCGGAGAGAATCCATAAAGCGGCGATTTATTCCTCGTCTGGCGTTTGGCCCGCGAATCCGCTTCTGGTCAGCTTTGTGCGCTCGCTGCCGCCGGAAGCCGTCCGCCCGTTCTTCCGCATGACCTCTCTTTTCTGGCACTCGCCCTTTTATCCTGATTACTGGGAAAGCAGAACCAAGGATCTCGAATTCCTCGACAGCCGCGAGATGCCCGGCTTCGGCCGCCACGTGCTCGGTTGCCTCGCATCTCAGTTCGAACGCGACTACCGCAAAATCTACGCCGAAGTGAATACTCCCGTTCTCATACTGTGGGGCGATCAGGATTTCGGAATGCCCGTCCGCATGGGCCGCGAACTGAATCGCATCCTGCCCGACTCGCGGCTGATCGAAGTCGCCGGCGCCGGCCACAACGTACCGATCGAAAAGCCGGAATACTTCGCCGGAAAAATCGCGGAGTTCTTCAAAATCTGAACAGCGATCGCAGGGGCGCAGCATGCTGCCGGCCTAAGAATTTTCTAGTTCCGCTTTTTGCGGGCAAGATGCCCGCGCTCCCATAGATAACCCCAATTTTTACTGTCTCCCAAATAATTATCGGAGCATTATTTTGTTGATAGCAGGATTATTATTCCGAGAGTAAATCCCATGATACCCGTTATTAAAAAGTTTAGGAAAGAGGTTTGGAGAAAACCCTTTTCAAAGGGTTTTCTCCAATGGACTTTAAAAAGCGCAGCATGCTGCGCCCCTACGAAACATCCTTATCAGACAATCCGTGAAAAAATCGAATCGCTGATGAATCGGTGGCGTTTGGGGAGCAGAAATGCGCCTGACGCTGATTTCTCGAGAGCGCCTGATTCGGCGAGCAGATCGAGATCTGAAATGAGCGCTCTTTCGTAATCCACGCGGGGTGGCTCTGGCCGAAAACCCGCCGCAGCGCGAAGCGCCATAATCACCCGCTCCCTCAACCGGCGATCCGGCGACAGGAATTCTCCGCTCCGGCGCGGCAGCATACCCGCCTCTACCTTCTTTTTATACGTGTCAATCTCGCGCTCGTTCTCCCAGCGCCATCCTCCGAGACAGGAACACGCCGACAAGCCGGCCGCGTAATAGTCGCCGCCCCTCCAGTAAACCAGATTGTGCCGGCACTCGAAACCCGGCCGCGCGAAGTTTGAAATCTCATAGGCGGGCAACCCCGCCGCCTCCAGCGTTTCGCACGCGGCAAAGTACATCTCCTCCTGCGCCTCCGGCTCCAGTTCTGACATCCGCCCCGCCGCGAGTTCGCTCCCGAACGGCGTGCCCGGCGTTATTTCGAGGCAGTACAGAGAAACGTGATCAGGACGAAGCGCCAGAGCCGCTTCAAGCTCGTGTTGCCATTCGGCGACCGTCCGCCCCGGCAGCCCGTAGATCAGGTCGACGCCAACCGAATCGAATCCGGCTTCTCGCGCGGCGCGGTAAAATGACTCTGTGTCGTTTTTCCTGTGAAGGCGGCCCATGAACGCGAGCGTTGCGTCGCTGAACGACTGCGCGCCGACGACTGCGCGGTTGACGCCCGCCGCCCTTGCCCGCGACAGCCATTCCTTCGGGTCCGCGACGGAACCGGGATTGCACTCAACGGTTACTTCGGCGCCGGCCGCGACGCCGAACAGGGCGCCGACAGTCGACATCAGCCTTTCGAGCGCAGCCGCCGGCATCAGCGAAGGCGTTCCGCCGCCGAAGTATATCGTCTCTGGCGCCGAGCCTCCGATTCCCGGCGTCAGCGCCGCGAGCGACAGTTCGCGCTCAAGATATCCGGCGTATTCTTCCCTCTCAGCCTCGCTCCGCGCGGGCGCTGAAACGAAAGAGCAGTAGTTGCACTTTTTAACGCAGAATGGATAGTGGATGTATATGGAAAACATTTCTATTAAAGGCGGCTTTAGACTTTGGGCTTTAGGCTGAATGATTTAAAGATTTATTATTTTAAGATTTTCCCCCAATGCCTGATAACCTAAAGCCGCAGTCTGTTTTCAGAGTTTTTCTTTAACGACATCTTCCTCGCGGATGATCGCGAACTGTTTGCGGAGCGTGTCCTGGATTTCCGGGAGCAGCGCTTCGGGGTCTTTTTTTCCGCGCGAGGCGAGCGCGGCGGCGACTCCGCCCGCATGGCCGACCGCCATGCATGTCGGCATCACGCGCGTCGACGAAAATCCCTTGTGCGTCACCGATATGCATTTGCCGACCGTAATCAGATTCTCGACCCCTTTGTTCAGCAGGCAGCGGAGCGGAATGTCATAATGGCCCTTGCCCTCGATATAATGCGACGAGATCGAGGCGTCCGTAGCCGAGTGGATATCCATCGGGTAAGCGCCCATCGCGATGGCGTCATCGAAATGGGCGGTGGCGAGTATATCGTTCTCATTCATCACGTATCGGCCTATCAGCCGACGCGTCTCGCGTACTCCGATGTGGTCTGCGATTCGGGCGATGCGCGCTCTCCCGAACCCCGGAATCTCGTTTTTCATGAAGACGAACAATTCCCAGACCTGCTCAAGCCCCGCGCGCATCGCATCAGAAATTTCGTCTCCGTATAGCCCCCGGTAGCCGGTGAGCCGCGTCGTGTTGACTACCACCTGCCCGGGCCGCGCGTTTCCGAAGAAAAGCAGCCTGTCCCGCTGTATGTTAAGACATCCTCGTTCGCGCGCTTTGTTCACGTGAGAGAAAAAGCCCGACACTCCGATATAGCCGCGGTCCAGCACAGCCATGTTTGCATGCATGTGAAACTCATCAGGATGCTTTTTCTGATAGGCGATTATCGCCCCGGCGTCGACGTTCTCAAGCGTGAAGATCAGCGTCATGGGCTGGCAGTCCGGATCGATCTCCATTTCGCAACCAGCCGCGCTCGTCAGGTCTCCGTTTCCGCTTGCGTCTACATAAAACCCGGCCTCAACGTCGAATACATTGCCGTTTTCGTCCTCAACTTCCACGCTCGCGATTCTGCCGTCGGCGACGTTCACTTCATGCAGCCGGTGCCCGAGAAGCGTGGCGATGTTCTCTTCGGCGAGCCATTCGGCGTAAGCGGATTTTAAGATGTCCGGATCTGCCGGAGTGACGGAGGCGGCGAAACCGACGGGGTCCGGCAGATGGCCGGGCGAACCGCCGCGCGCCTGTATCCGGTCCACAAGTTCCTGCGCTACGCCGCCGATCACCCGGCCTGTGCGAGAATGGAAAGTCTGCATCGGGCTTACGAGCGCTTCGGTCGCCGTGCCGCCGAGCAGATAGTGCCGTTCCGCAAGCGCGACTCTCGCGCCGCTTTTCGCCGCCCCGAGCGCCGCTGCCGTTCCGGACATGCCGCCCCCGAGCACAAACACATCGGTTTTTATTTTTCCTTCAATCGCCATATTCCGCATTATATCATGGAAACGCCGTCTTTAGGATATGGCCGCCGCGCTAAATCCGTTTTGTTTCTCAGCGCCGATGACTAATCCCCGCGAATCCTATAATATTAGATAACATAAACCGGATTATTCGCGCTTTCGGAATAATCCGGCTCATTTTGCAGCGGAGGACAGACATGATA
>JBAYJY010000073.1:0-21351 GCA_041664945.1 bacterium
CGGTGGAGCGCCGGTTTCAGCATGTTCGAGGCGTCCATAGCGCCCTCGGCGGCGCCCGCGCCGACAAGCGTGTGCAGTTCGTCGATGAAAAGAATTACCTGGCCGTCGGACTGCTCGACTTCCTTAATGACCGCTTTCAGCCGGTCCTCGAACTCGCCGCGGTACTTTGCGCCGGCCACAAGAGCGCCCATATCGAGCGCGACGACGCGCTTGTTTTTGAGGCCTTCCGGAACATCGCCGTCGATAATGCGGCGGGCGAGTCCCTCGGCGATAGCCGTCTTGCCGACGCCCGGCTCGCCTATAAGCGCCGGGTTGTTTTTCGTGCGTCGTGACAGAACCTGAATCACGCGCCGAATCTCGTCGTCGCGGCCGATCACGGGGTCGAGCTTGCCCTTGCGGGCGGCGTCCGTGAGGTCGTTACAAAAGCGAGTGAGCGCCTGATATTTATCCTCCGGATTCTGGTCCGTGACGCGCTGGTTGCCCCTGATATCGGCGAGGGCGGCGAGAATTTTGTCGTATGATACGCCCGCCTCGCGCAGCACGCCCGGCAGAGCGCCGCCTTTTGCGTTGGCGATCGCCATCAGAATGTGTTCCGTGCTTGTGTAATCGTCTTTCAGGCGCGCCGCCTCGGTAACTGCCTCGTCGAGAACCTTTGCCAGCTCGCGGGAAGCGAACACATCGCCGCCGCCGGTTACTTTAGGCATAGCGGAAACCATCGAGTCCACGCGCGTTTCGAGCGAGACGGGGTCCACGCCGATCTTCTGAAAGATCGGGCGCGTGACGCCTTCATCCTGACGCAGCAATGCAAGAAGCGCGTGTTCTTTCTCGATCTGCTGCTGTCCGTTCCGCTCGGCTATCTTTTGCGCTTCGGCTATCGCCTCCTGCGCTTTAATTGTGAATTGATCAAGTCTCATGTTAATCCCTCCGAAAAGAAGTTCCTAATAATAAAACCGGCAATGCAGCGAAAAAGTTGCGTTTGCCTTAAAGTTTCATTGTATAAAATTAGCGCAAAAGTGACAAGATATCAGGTGGAAGCTTTGAGCCCGGATTCGTCAATAGGACGCCGAATCCGGGGCAATGTTCATAGCGGCGATTTGCTTCGTTATCGGCGCATTTTTTTGTTCATGAACCAAAGTTCTATTCACTTCAAAAATGTGCCTGCTGCCTCGCATCTCATCCACTCTGAGCCATTGCGCCCAAATCCTAATGAAGGATTTGGGTTGAAAAACGGCGGAAAAGAAAAAGGGCGCGGTTTTGAGGCCGCGCCCTTGTGATTCCGAATCGAATTGAAGAAATTATTTCAGGAATGGAGCCTTGAGAATTCTGATCTGTTTTGCGGTGAGAGGCGTTCCGTAATTGACCATCTGGACCTTGGGCTGGTCGCCGCCGGAGATCGGAACCCACTTTCCGCCGTCCTTGTTGTAGAATGTCCACTGCAAAGAACCAGGCAGACAGGGGATGACGCCTTTCCAGTCGGCGACTTTTCCGTTTACGGTGGGATTCATCGGGATTTTCTTGCCCGCTTTAACGAGCTTCATCGCTTCGTTTGCGTGGCAGTCCGGGCATTTTTTCGCGGTCGCTTGAACGCTGTGTGAATAATAAGGGGAGTAGGCGACGAACGTTTTGTTCTTATAAACGAGTGTTTGCGCGGCGCCGGCGGTGACTTTGCCCTTATAGTTGATGAGCATCAGCCAGCTCTTCGTCGGCATGTAGGCGCCTTCTTTTTTCTTCGTCTTCACATAAGTGTCTAAGTGGCAGTTGTTGCAGGAGATTGAAGTGTTCGTGTGGCATGCAGGGCAGTCGAGCTTTCCCTTGTGAATTTTGTGGGAGCGCGTGTCCGCTTTTTCCTCGTGGCAGTCGGTGCATTTTGCCTTGACCGCGCCTTCGGTCTTCATGTTCGCGCGAACCACGCCGTCGCCGTGAACGTCGTCATGCCCGTTGGCGACATGGCAGTCCGTGCAGCCCATATCCATCTGGCGGTGGAAGTCGAGTTCGTTGGCGGCGGTGTCCACGGCAAAGCCCGTGCCCTGCCGCTCGTGGCACTTCAGGCAGGTGTTAATATCTCGCGTGTCGGCCGCTTTGAGGCTCTTTACGTGGCAGTTCTTGCAGCTTGTCGCGTGGCATTCCTTGCATGCGAGCGATTCGTACGGGATTCCGGTTACGCTCTTGAACCCGTCTTTCGCTTCGTACCAATACTTCATGCCGGCGGCGTTCTTGTGCAGGCTTTTGTTGTAAATCTTGATCTGATCGCCGGCGCTCGCCCCGACCGACGCGCATATAAGCCCGGCGATGACAAACGCGATTACAGCATAAAACTTTTTACCGATGAGTTGCCTTTTCATAGTCCGGCCCACCCTCTTGTCGTTTTTTTCACAATGAATGTTATCCTTAAACGCCTTCCGCGTCAACTGATATTTCCACGCGTTGCGCCGCCGGAGCATAACGCGCCCGCGTGCGCTTCAAAAAATTGTTGTGCAAAAATATTGTATCAATATATATGAGAGCGGTTATAATACATGAATTGTGAATCAGAATCGGAAGGCGCATTGAATGAAAAAATGTATCGTCGGGTTAGTGGCATGCCTTTTCGCGGTCGCTGTTTTTTCGCATAAGTGTGAGGCGGAAAAGAAAAAGTACACCCTCGGGGTCCTCGCCGGCGTCAGCAACGAGACGGACGCGCAATACAAATCCATGATCACGGATATTGTCGGCATTTACTCGAAAGCGCACAACATCGAAATAACATCCAAGTGGTATTTCGGCGACGCCGAATTCATAAAATCAGTTAAAAAAGACAAGCCGGACGTCGTTTTTCTATATATCTTCGACCATATAGGCGATTTGAAGAAAAAATATGGATACAGCGTTTTAATGTCGTTCCATGGATTTGGAATAGATAAGCCGAGATCGTGCATTTACGTTAAGAAGGAAAATCCCGCCAAAAACATAGAGGCGCTGCGCGGGACTTCCGCGGCAACTTATTTTTTCGCTTTCGATTATTATCTTCTGCGCGATCTATTAGGCGAGAAGCCGGAAAAATTTTTCGGAGACTTGAAGCCTCTCGCAAACGGCATTTCCACTCTCTACGCGCTCGCGCTGGACAACGCCGACGCGTCGTTCACATACGACGCAACCGTCGAGATGATGAAGAAAAACAATCCGGGACCCGTTAAGAAGATTCGCGAACTCGCCTGCACAAAACCTTACGGGGCATTCCCCATGCTGATATCAAAGAATGCGCCTCCCGATACAGCAACGGTTTTCAAGGATTTTTTCTTGAACACCCATAAAGATCCTATTTATAAAAAATACCGGCCGCTATTCAATGCGTACAACCTGAGATTCACCCCGGCTACCGACGATGACTACCTTTACGTTTACGATTTAATCAAAAAAGCCGACGCCGAAGGCTGGAAAAAAGACTTCGAAAAGTGGATGGCGTATGTTAATGAAAATCAGTAGAAAAACCGCATTATGCGCGGAGATGCTTTTTGCAATCCTCATGCTTGTTCTGCTTGCGCCGGTTTTAGCCCATGCCTCTGCGCCTCAGCAACCAGCGGCGATCGCGAAACCGAAATACACTTTAGTCACAAGGCTCGGTTACGGGCAGGAGCAGGACGCGCAGATTGTAAACATCGTAAACGAAATATTAAAAATCGTCGCCGCCGAGTTGGGATTCGAATTCTCGAATAGCCTGCTCCTGACGGACGAGGATTATATGAAAGCCGCGAAGGCCGGGAAATTCGATTTCGCCTTCGCTTGGTCGCACGAGCTTGTCGCAGACACGCTGAAGTGTTGCAATTACGAACCGATAGTCAGAATCAATATGTTCGGAGCGGCGCCGCAGACCGGATGCATTTATGTCAACAAAGACAGCGCCATCAAAACCGTGGCTGATCTGAAGAATAAAACGGCGGCGACATACCAAAACGCGCCTTCTTTCTATCTGTTGCGCAAAATGGTGGGCAAAAACCCGGCGGAGTTTTTCAGCTTGCTCAAGAGCTCCCCGAATGCGATTTCCTCGATCTATGCGGTAGCTCTAGGCGAGTCAGACTCGGCATTTGTCTATAGGGCCAATGTCGAACACCTAAAGATCATGAACCCCGGTCCGGCGAAAAAGGTCCGCGAACTGGTCTGTATCGATGACCTGCTTTCCATTCCTTTGCTCGCCTCAACTAAAGTCCCGAAACAGACTTCAGACAAGATTGTTGAAATACTTTGCAACGCCCGCAAAGATCCGAATTTCAAAAATATTCGGCCGCTTTTAATTCAGTCTAAAGCGCAGTTTATGCCCGTGAAAAAGGGAGAATACGACGGTCTTCTCAATCTTATCGCGTTCGCGAAGAAAAACGGCTGGGACAAAGAACATAAGGCATGGCTGGCGATCGCCCAGAAAAAAGACAAAACAAAAAAATGAAAAAAATTATTCTTCTTTTATTTCTCTTCGCCGTTCTGGCCTTCTCGCGGCATTCAGCCGCCGCCGCGGAGGAAAAAACCTATGTTTTCGGAATGCGGCTCGGTTACTCCACCGAAATGGACGCCCAAAACAAAACGATGTACACCGATCTGGTCAATGCATTTTCAAGCTCGCAAGGAATTAAGTTGAATCTTAAATGGTTCGGCGACGATAACGCTTTTCTCAAAGCCATAGACAAAGGAGAATTGGATTTATTTTATTCCGGGCAAAAAGATTTTTTCATTAAACACATCAAGAATTATGATTATCTGACAATACCCTATTATTTAAGCCAAAAGGCGAATTCGTACTGCATCTATGCAAATAAAGAGAGCAGATTCAAGGATCTGAACAGCCTTAAAGGAGCGGAGCTTATAACTGAGCCGGATAAATTCATGTATTTTTTAATAAGAGATTTGATAGATGAAAAACCGGAGAATTTCTTCGCGTCGTTTAAATCCTCGCCGAACGAAATGTCGGCGGTTTATTCGCTGGCTCTGGGCTCAACCGATTCGATTTTCACGGGCGAACAGGTTCTGCGGTTTTTGAAAGTCAATAATCCAGGGCCGACAAAAAAGGTTGCGCCTGTCAAATGCACAGAAAAAATTCTTTTTCCGCCGGTTATGGCAAAAAAGAAACTGCCGGATGAATTTATAACAAAACTGAAAAATTATTTGTCCAACGCCGGGAAAGAGGAATCGCTAAAAAAGTACAGGCCGCTAATGAAAGCGTATAAGGTGGGATTCAGTCCGGTGGCCGCCGGGGATTATGATTCTATCATAGCGTTATACGGCAAGGGCGTTAAAAACGGCTGGGACAAGGATTATGAAGTCTGGCTGAAGACCGTTAAACGGGAAGGGAAATGAACATGGTAAAAGAACCCCGCAAGCGCGGGATGCCGATTGTCGTCAATCTCAGCCTTCTTGTGTCGGCCGGCGTTCTGATCTCGGCGCTGCTTGCGATCTGGATATACGGAATGAGGTCGGACTCGCTGTACAACGCCGAGGTTCGGAACAACCTCGTGATGCTGGCGGACACGGTGTCGCCGCAGGTGGTCGGGGCGCTCGCGATCCGCGACGCGGCGGCGGTGAACGCGATCATGACGGACAGCGTGGGCGCGAACGAACAGGTCGCCGACGCAATGATAGTTCTCAAGGAAACCGGAGAAGTGTTTTACGATCTCGAAGGGCCGCGCGAGGGAAGGAAATTCACGGACAAGCTGAAAAAGCCGGGCGTTGTGTACATATCACGGCCGATCATACTTCGCACAGGCCTGGGCTACGGTCTGAAGGTGAGCGAGGAAAAGCTCGGGTCGCTTGTAATGGGCGTGCAGCGCAAGGATTTTCTGCGCAACGAGCGCGTGCGGGCGGTTGTCTCGTTCGCGCGAAGCATGTCCCAGAACATAGCCGGCTCGGTCGCCGCGGGCGACTTCCTTCAGGTTCGCGACATCATGGGCAATATGGTCGGCAGCAGCCGGAACATAGTCTACGCGCAGCTTCTGCACACCGACGGGACGATTCTTTTCTATACAGAAATCGGCAAGTCGGAGGAGAAAACGCGCGCGCTTGAAGGCGAGAAAGAAACGAGCGCCGCCGGGCGGCGAGCGATGCGCGTTTCGCTGCGCAAGCCGCTGCTGATGCAGAACATCGCCGGTTCTGATGGCGAGCCGATTCTTGACATAGCGGTGCCGGTGCTGCGCAAAGGCGAAAAAATCGGCGTGGTGCGGATTGGCTACTCGATGGCCGACTTTCTGGCGGCGCAGGCCCGCTCGCGCATTTTAATCATCGCGATGTCTTCGCTTTTTGCGCTCGTCGGCCTGGCGTTCGCCTTCTTTACCGCGCTGCGAATTTCGCAGCCTATCCGCGTGCTCGCCTCAGCAGCTCAGCGCCTCGGAGCCGGCGACATGGATCAGAAAGTTTTCATCAAGACGGGAGGCCGCGAAACGCGGGAGCTCGGAGCCTCGTTCAACCAGATGATCGACGGCCTGAAGGAACGCGACTTCGTCAAGGACACGTTCGGCAAATATATGTCGAAGCAGGTCGCGGACGAAATCCTGAAGAACCCCGACGCGATAGCGCTCGGCGGCAAGAAACAGGAAGTCACGATCATGTTCTCTGACATCCGCGGGTTCACTCCGTTCGCCGAGGGCCGGCCGCCGGAGGAAGTCATCTCGCATCTCAACGAATACATGTCCGCCATGGTGGACGTCGTTATAAAATACGAAGGGATCGTCGACAAGTTCATAGGCGACGCGATCATGGCGCTTTACGGCTCGCCGATCAGCCGCGAGGACGACGCGCTTCGCGCCATGAGGGCGGCGCTCGAAATGAAACAGCGCCTCATCGCCCTGAACCGCAAATGGAAGGACGAGGGCAAAGAACCGTTCCGCATCGGAATAGGCATCAACACCGGCGAAGTGATCGTCGGCAACATCGGCGACATCCGCAAAATGGAGTACACCGTTATCGGCGACAACGTCAACGTAGCGTCGCGGCTCGAAGGCCTAACGAAGAATCTGCCGGGCCTTTCCGAAGACTCGACCTGCCGCATCATTATCAGTCGCAGCGCCTATGAAAAAGTTATGGATTTCGTTATCGTCAACCAACTCGACGCCGTCACGGTCAAAGGAAAGTCCCAAGCTGTCGAAATCTACGAACTGCTCGGAATTAAATAATGGATGAAAAACAACTGAACGGCCTTCTTGCGAGGATGAATCATTCGGACTCGACCTTCAAGGATAAGCCGGAATCCGTATCATGGATCGCCCATAGGGAAGCGGAACAGTTAAACGACGCCGCGCTGATTCCGATGCTGGCCGAATCGATAGCGCGCTCGAAGTCGAAAGTGGCGCGAAGAAGCGTTTATTTCGCCGCCGGCAAAATCGGTAAAAACACCGGGAGCGAAAAAGCGTGCGCAATGCTGCTGGAAGCGCTCGAACGAGAGACCGATAAATATTCCGTCGGCGCCGTCCTCGACAGGCTTGCGGAACAGGCGGCGGTCCCTTTTTCGCCGAAACTTGTCGAATGCGCCAGGGACGCGCGATGGATTGTCCGCTATAGCGCGATTGACGCGCTCGGAAAATGCAGGCATCCCGAGGCGGAAGCCGCGCTCATTGAAATCATCGGCGCTTCGGAAGACCCGAACGATCTGCTGCGAGCTTGCGCTTCAATAGGCCGCGCCGGCTCGCCCGAATCCGTTCCATGCCTGACCGCCGCGCTGGAGAATCCCAAAACCGAAGTGAAATGCGCTGTGTTGTTAGCGTTGCAGCAAATCGGCGACGCGTCGCTGACGCCCGTTTTTCTGGGCGCGCTGGAAGACAAGGCGAATGATGTCAAATGGTATGCGATGGGGGCTATCGCGTCTGTCGGGGACGGGCGGGCGGTCGCGCCGGTAATCGAGCGGGTCAAAAAGATCGTTTCAAGCCAGCGGAAAGCGAACCAGTCGCCGAAATCGGAATTGGTTTTCGCGCTCGAATATTTAATCAGGCATATCGGCGCCGACAAAACTATCCCGGATTTTTTAAGGCAGATACGCGCAAAACACTGGGGCCGCCTGTTCGAACCGGAGAAGGAATGGTTCGAGCGAATCGCTGCGGATTCACAACGCAAAGACGCCTGATCGCTTTCTCAGACCTACAGCTACTTTCATTTAATAGGCATCTTGTAAACATTCTGAAACCCGCCATAATAAGCCATGTCTTGCGAGCGACTTCCCCGCCGAAGGATTTCAGTTCCACATAAGACATAAAAAAACATTAGGAGGCCGGTCTGTGAAAAAATGCATCAGTGTTTTGTGCGTGGCGTTCTTCGTCGCTCTGGCGGTGTCCGCTGTCTCTCTCGCCAAGGAAGCGAAAGAGAAGGACATCAAGATCAATCCGAAAGTTGATTTCTCGAAACTCGATTTGAAAACGTTCACGGTATTTGAATTTGAAAACGCCGCGGGCGAAGGACAGGACATTCTGGACACGATTTATGACGAACTGAAGATGATTCTTGACCGCAACGGGATGCAGGCGCAGATGTTCAAGGCTAACGAGATAGGGGACCAAAAGGACGAATTTGCGATGGGCGGCAGCGCGAAGAGCGCGGACAACGGCATTTACGCATCGTCGCCGACAGATCTGGTTGTCAGCGGCAAGCTCATCCGGTTCGACAATAAGGTGAAGGCCGGCGTATTCACAACCAAGAAATACTGGACGGCTTCGATGGAAATATTTGTATACTCAAAATCGCTGAACACTCTGGTTTACAAAGCTAATCTTACGCGGATATTCGAGCAGAAAAGCGGCACGAGCAAAACGGCCCGTCGCACGATTTTCCGTTCCTGCCTTGAAGAGGCTTTAAACCCCTTCCTCCAGAAGGCGGCCGAGCCGGCTTCTAATCCGTCGACTGATTGAAAAGCGGCAACAAGCGGCGAGTAGCCAGCTAAAGAAATAAGCTCAACCTATATGCGAACAGGGGCGGCCTTACGGGGCCGCTCTTTTTGTATCGGCAAAATCGGAGTATAATAATTCCCAACAATTATCAGTTGTGAGGTGTGGTTATGCATAAAGTCGTTTTGTTGAGGCACGGCGAAAGCGAATGGAACAAGGAGAACCGTTTTACCGGCTGGACGGATGTCGATCTTTCAGAGAGAGGGGTCGAGGAGGCATATTTAGCGGCGAATCTCCTCGGAGATGACGGGTTCTCGTTCGACATCGCATTCACGTCGGTTCTGAAGCGCGCTATCCGCACGCTGTGGGTTGTTCTGGACACGATGGACATGTTGTGGCTGCCCGTGGTGAAATCGTGGCGGCTGAACGAGCGGCACTACGGAGCGCTGCAAGGGCTGAACAAGGCGGAAACCGCCGCGAAGCACGGCGATGAACAGGTGAAAATATGGCGGCGCAGTTACGATATACCGCCGCCGCCGCTCGACGAAACAGATGAGCGATATTCCGGAAACGAACTTAAATATAAGGATGTTCCGAAGGCGGATATCCCGAAATCGGAATCGCTGAAGGACACTGTGGCCCGGTTCCTGCCCTACTGGCATGATACCATCGCGCCTGAAATCGCGGCGGGCAAAAAGGTGATCATCGCCGCGCACGGGAACAGCCTTCGCGCGCTCGTTAAATATCTCGACAACGTTCCGGAATCCGAAATCGTCGGTTTCAACATTCCGACGGGCATCCCGCTTGTCTATGAATTGGACGATCAGCTCAAACCGATAAGAAGCTATTACCTGGGCGACCCGGAAGCGGCGCGCAAAGCGGCCGAGGCTGTTGCAAATCAGGGAACGGCGGGGAAGCAGTAGACAGCAAACGGCAGACAGAATACAGGGAAAAGCAAAAACCGGGAGATGGCATAAGGCAGACGGCAGATAGGGAAAGACGAAAAGCAGAAGGACGGCAGACGGTAGGGGCGGATTTCAAATCCGCCCGTAGACAGGGAAAAGACAAAACAAAAAGAAGTCCGTCATTGCGAGGAGCGTAGCGACGAAGCAAACCCGAACAAAATTCACATTAGTGGGAAGAATACAGGACTCAGAATACAGCGAAAAGAATTAAAAACAACAAACCGCAATATCGCGGAACTTGTCATTGCGAGCGAAGCGAAGCAAACCCGATTTCATAATTCAACAAACAAAAAGCCCGTTTCCGCGAAGGCGCGGGAACGGGCATGAATTTGCTGCATTTGCTATTTAGCGTTTATTTCGCTTTAACGGTTATCGTATCCTTGAGTCGAATGTCGGCGGACGACGCGCCGACTTGAATTTCATACTTTCCGGGCAATACTTCGAATTTCTTTTTGGCGTCGTTCCAATACTCGAAGTCTTTAACATAGATGGGAATCGAGACGGTCTTCGTCTCGCCCTTTTTCACGTTGACGCGCAGGAAGCCGCGAAGCCGCTTGACCGGCCGGTCCGGGCCGGTCTTGTCGCTGACATAAATCTGAACGACTTCGTCGCCGTCGCGCGAGCCGGTGTTCACAACCTTCAGGCTGACTTTAACAGTGTCCGCGGCGCCGGCGGTTTTCCTGTCGAACGAGAGGCCGCTGTATTTGAAAGTCGTGTAGCTTAGGCCGTAGCCGAACGGAAACAACGGTTCGTTTTTGAAATACATGTAAGTCCTGCCGCGCGAGATTTCGTAGTCGTTGAAGGGGGGCAGGTCGCCGAGGCCCTTGTAATGCGTCATGGTAAGCCTTCCGGCGGGGTTGTAGTCGCCGAACAGCACATCGGCTATGGCGTTTCCGCCCTGTTCGCCGGGGTACCACGCTTCGACGATCGCCGCTATGTTTTCTTTCATCCAGTTGATCGCGAGAGGGCTGCCGTTGATCAAAACAACGATGATGTTCCCGTTCAACTCCCGCAGTTGCTGAATGTATTCGTCTGCGCCGAGGGGGAGGTCGATATTGTCCCTGTCGCTTCCCTCGCGGTCGTCTTCCTGTCCGATGCCCATGAAAGCGATGATTACGTCGCTGTTCCTGATTTTGTCGAAGCCGAGCGCCGTGGATTCTTTCGCGGGCGGAACCCAAGTGAGGCGCACGGCGGGCGCTCCTTTTTCGCTTTTGCTTCTGAGTTCGATGTCGTATGTCTTGCCGGCTTCGAGCAGAAGCAGCGCCGCTTTTCTCTTCTCTGGTTTGGCGTTGAGATCGTCGCCTCTCAACGGGGCGCCGGCCTTTACGGCCGTCTTTTTCTTTTCAACGGGCTCGAACTTCATGTTCAGTTTTCCGTTCACATACATTTCCGAGTCGCTGTTTCTGCTTGTCGCGAAAAAGTAGTACATGCCCGACTTTTCAGGTTTGATCGCGCCTTTCCAGCGAACGGAAACCGGTCCGGCTTCATTCAATCCGGCGGGCGCATTACTCGCGGTAAGATAAAGTTCCTTGTCGATCCGCTTTGCGGCAGGAACGCCGTCGAAGTTCGCGCTGTTGAAATACTCTGCGTTCAGGCCAGGTTCGGTTGCGCCCGCCGAGGTCCATATCACGCCGTCTGGAACCGGCAAATAGGCTCTCGCGAACGGCAGCGGCTGCCATTCGCTGTGATTGACTTCGAATTTCCCGCCGGATTTTGCGATGATGCCTTCGAGCGGATTGACCGGCGGATTCGCGGCCTCGCCGCTATAGTCGCCGTACTGGAGGACGTTCGCGTTCGGGCCGACAACTGTTACGGATTTTATCCTGTTGACGTTCAGAGGAAGCATCGGAACGCCGTTTACCTTGTCGTTTTTGAGCAATACAATTGATTCTCGCGAGACCTGCCGCGTCAGCTCCTTGTGGGCGGGCGAGCCGATCACCGACGGCGAAATTTTCGAGAACGGAATGATTTCCGGCGGGTCGAACATTCCCAGCATGAAACGCGCTTTCAAGAGGCGAGTCACGGCCAGATTTATCTCTTCCTTGGTTATCATTCGCTGTTTCATCGAACTGATGATGCTTCCGCGCATCACGTCCGAGCCGCACTCGACATCGACGCCGGCCTTCACCGCCATCGCGGCGGCCTCTTCGGGCGACTTGGCGTACTTGTGCTGGGACACGAGATTCCCGCCCGCTCCGCAGTCGGTGACAACAAAGCCCTTGAATCCCCATTCGTTCCGAAGAACGTCCGTCAGCAGCCAGCGGTTCGCGTTGCAGGGCACGCCGTTGACAGCGTTGTACGCGCCCATGACCGACATCGCGCCGCCTTCCTGCACGCACGTTCTGAACGCCGGAAAATAGTATTCGCGAAGTGTCTTTTCAGCAATCCACGCGTTGCCGTACAGCCTGTTGTGCTCCTCGTTGTTCGCGGCAAAATGCTTTGGCGTCGCAACCGATTTGAGATACTTTTTGTCGTTGCCCTGAATGCCGCGCACGAAAGAGAGCGCGATGCGGCCGGTGAGGAAGGGGTCCTCTCCGTAAGTTTCAGGGGTCCGGCCCCAGCGCGGGTCGCGAGCCATGTTTATCGTAGGCGACCACCATGTCAGATAGCGCGTAGGCGGGAAGCCTTTTGTTTTTGTCTCGCGGTTGATCGCGCCCCATGCCTCGTCGGAAATAGCGGTCGCTTCCTTGTAGATCAGGTCGGGGTCCCACGTGCTCGCCATAGCCACCGCCTGCGGGAACACCGTGAAGTTGCCAAGGCGCGCCACGCCGTGCAGCGCCTCGTTCCATACTTCGTACGGCTTGATGTTGAGACGCGGAACGCCGGACGAATTGTTGTTCATGAACGAGGCTTTTTCCTGCCACGTCAGCCGCTTAACCAGATCGGCGACACGCGCGTCTATCGGCAGCGTGTAATCGAGATAAGCGGGCTTTTTGTCTTTTGCGGCATCGGCAGATCGGGCCGGGCCGCTCATCAGCGCGGCGGCGAGCGCCATCAGCGCAACTGTCAGGACGGCGGTTTTGATTTTCATTTTGCAGCTCCTTGGCAATTAAGATTCCTTGTGTAGTCTGATTTACTTCAGTTGGGCGGTTTCCGCCTTGCTTAGCGCGAGTTTCGCTTTAGCGAGTTTATTCAGATACTTTTCGAGCTTCGCGGCGTCCTTCGCGACGAGAGCCTTGTGAACGTCGCCCTCGATCTCCGCGACATCCAGCCGCTTGTAGTAATCCAGCGTCTCCTTCAGATGCGCGATCACGATCTTGCCCGTAAGGACAGGATGGTTGTTCGTCACGTTCGCTTCAGGGAATCTCGTTCCATGCTCGAGCTCGACTTCAAGCCCATCCCGGAAGTCAGCGGCGCTGATCTTGATGTCCTTCGCGCCGATCGCCGCCTTGATCTTTTTGGCTTCTTCCGCGCTTGGAACAACTTTCTTAAGCGCCGCCCAGTTTCTGATTCCCAATTCCTTGCAAACTCTTTTCACTTCATCTTTCGTAACATATTCAGGAAGTTTCATAATCTCCGCCTTTCATGCGATGGCGAACGCCATCAATAATGTTCAGAGATTCTACCACGCCGCGCGCAATTTTTACAGAACGGCGTATTGATATACAATATAACCAACACAAGAGATTTTATAATCTTTTGCATCTTCTTACATAACCAGATGATATAATGCTGTAAGGAGAAATCGTTTACAAAAAAGATAATGGCTAAATACAATAATAATCAGAATCGAGAGTTTAGCAAATACTCCGGACTTTCGAATGTAAAGCTGAAAGAGAAAATCCACGAGTTGCTTCCTAAAGTAAAACCGTTCTCCTCAGTATCAAATTCAACATATTTGGATTTCTTTCAAGCAGGCATTGAATATGAGATTCGGCTAGTAGAAGAAGATGAGCGCGAGCAGATAATAGCTCTTTTTGATGGCAGGATTATCACATATGATTCTGTCACTACAATTAGATTCAAAACAGAAGAAATTCTGATGCTTATGGTGGATAGCCCCATTAAAATTATGTTTTCAAATTCTACTCAACTTGAAGCGACCTTCATCGGGCAGGATCCCGTTAATATGACAGTGGATCTTACAGTTGAAGGAGCCGTTCCTGAAGGGCATCTCGATAAAGCAACAATAACAAGTTCTTCTTCAGCTTTGTTGAAAAGACTGGCAAAGCGAATATTCGAATGGGACAAAGGAGAGCTAGAAAGAGCGCCTAATCTTGCGCCAGCTTTATTTAATGGCATTTTTCAAAAAACGCTCCCTTCAACAAAGTGTTTAATACCCAAATCAAAAAGTCTTAATGAATGTCAGAAAGAAGCCCTCTTGAAAACAGGCGGGGATGGAATTGTTCTCATCTGGGGGCCGCCCGGCACAGGAAAGACGACTGTTCTATCTCTTTCGATAGTGAATGCTATAGAACAAAATAAGAGAGTCCTTCTCGCATCTAACACAAACAAGGCTATCGATCATGCTCTTGGCAAGGTCGTAGATCATATTGAGGAAAATTCAATTTTGTTTCCCAATGCTCATAAACAGCTGAGAGAAAATCTTCTCCTGAGATTTAGGGAAGTTAGAACTGATAATATTTCCGAAAAGCTTAACGAAAAGGTATCTCTAAAATCTATTACAAATCGCAAAACAGGAAATATTCACGAACAGATAAATGACCACAGACAGAGACTTAGCATAATAGAAACTAACCTCCGAAAGATCAGCTCTGAGATAATCAACCTACAAGGTCTAAAGCGGTGCCTTGAGAATCAGAACCATACGAAAATAAGTCTGGAAGAAAGAAAAACATGGCTTAACGAAAAAGAATCTCTAAAGAATGACCTATATGGCCAACTGACAACGATCACAACTGAACTTAGCCAACTGGAGCTGGAAGTATCTAAGTTGAAAACCGATGAAAAAAAATACTCACAATTTGAAGAAGCTTATCATATTCTTTCAAAGGCACAAGAATTAAGGCAACTAATAACAGACAGAAAAGAAAAAGAGGAGGCATTAAAAAAACTCATTGACAGACAACTTGCGCTGGAGCGATATCTTAAGAATGAACTTCCTGTTTTTGAAGTATTATCAGAGGAATTGTCAAAACTGGATGCCCGCCATAAATCCGATACTGCGTCCATAACTTTGCATGGGGAAATTGTCGAACTATCGGCAGAGTCAATAGAATTAGATGGCTTTTTAAAAAGAGAAACTTACAATCTAGAAAAATCGAATTCAGACATATCAGACATCGAAAAAAGACTGGGGAATAATCGTACTGAAAAAGACGAATTGAATAAGACGGCATTCTCGCGATTAAGAAACAGATCGGTTATTAAAGGATTAGACGATTCCAATAACGACCTTGTGCAGAGAAAAGAACAACTGAATATCGATGCCCGAATTGCTGAGAAAAAATTGATGTATACGCAGAAACGAGTTGCGGAAAGAAAAAGTGTAATTTTTGGACTTATCATAGCGGACAAACAAAAAATCAAAGAGAACCTAGGCATTGAGTATAGCCCTTCTGTTATAGAAAGATTGCAATCCAGTGTTGTTTCCTTAAAACAAGACATGGATGGTAAAAAAATCAAACTCGAAGAAAGCCAAGGAAGGATTAAACAGGTAAAAGAGGCACTCCCTCATTTACAAAATCTTGTGTCTTCGAACCAAAGCGAAATTAATAAGCTAGGTTCTGATGCGGAGAAACTAAAAAGCTCATTAAGAACAGCCATGATGCTGATAAGAGAGAATAATTTATCTACAGATGTAACGCAGGGGCTGAAAATAGTAAACAACCAATTGAGAAGAATCGAGGAAAACAGATTCAAGATAAAAAAACACGCTTCGTTGCAAGGAGAAAGAAAAAGCCTGATAGAGAAATTGAAAGAGGCAGACTCGTACATAGACAGATGTAAGAAAGAAATTGTAGCGCTTAGCGATAAGTCAACTGAAATTGATACGGTGATCAAGCAAGCTGAAGAAAAGTGGCCGGGAATAAACATACAGACAGTAGAAACACTTCTTGGTGAGGAAAAACAAAAAGTACAGAGTGTTCAGCATGAAATAACCAACCTCAATGATACTATTAAAGAATTGGAATTCAAACTTTCTATTGTTGAAAAGACGGTACTTAAAGAATCTCGCCTTGTAGTGACCACTTTGACCTTAGCAAGCATATCAACAGAAATTTTGAATGAGAAGTTTGACTGCATTTATATAGATGAAATGTCTATGTGTCTTGCGCCGCAGATATATATAGCAGCCGCAGCCGCTAAAAACACAGTCGTGATCAGTGGCGATCATGCTCAATTACCTGCCATAACAAAGGGAAGTAATCCAGCTGGTTTTGGAGTTGACCTTTTCAGCAGGCTTGGTATTGGCGCGAAGTCTGCAGAAAGGCAAGTTGACTGCTGCTTCCTACAGACTCAATACCGTTTTTCAAGCGAAATAATGCATATTCCCAATTACATGCATTTTTATCCTGACGATTTCAAACTGAAACATAACGAGGCAAAAAACATATGTATTCTTTCTGAAACACGAAAGACCAAGCTTTTTGATGGGCAAACGACTGCTGTAATAGACACTAGCCTTGCGAAACCTGAATCTCAACGAATAAGCCACTCTGTACTTTGTCCTTATCACGCTTTTTTAGACCTTTACATTGTTGAAAAGTTGATGGAAGAAGGGTTTTGCCCAACCGACATTGCGATTATAACCCCCTACAGAGTTCAGGCCGAATTTATTATGGCATTAATGAAAAAGTGTAAGAATAAACTTGATGGCTTGGTATGTTCGACTGTTCACAGGCTGCAAGGAGATGAGAGAAAGATTATTATATGCGACATACCAAATTCTCATGGGAGCAGTCTCGATGGTATCAGGCCGACACCAAAAAATATTAGAAATGAATTTCCTCCAATCGAGCAGGATAGGAAGTTTAATGTTGCGATAACGCGCACACAAAATCATTTCGTCTTTGTTGGAAATATAAATTATCTAATGACTCACGGTGAGTCCAAAGGAAAAGAAAAAGATTCTTATGAAGACAGCGTTTATAGGCGCTATCTTCTTGCTCTAAGAAATTCAGGAGTTCCGCACTGGCATATTGATGCAGCGGCGCTTATTGATCCTGAAGCCGTTGAAGAAATAAAGCGTTATAGCAGACGCAGAATCATTCCTGATGATCCACCGAAGCTTTCAGAGGAGGCAGTTAAGAAATGCGAGGAAAAAATCAAAGAGACTGATGAATATGAATTTAAATTGACTCATATTTTGCGAGAGGAGGCTTTTTATGGTTTTATCGGCTTAGATTTAGAGAAGGTAAAAAATAGGTTGATAATAGTAAGTCCTTTCATATCTGTTAACCGTATCAGATGGTATGAAGAATTCTTGGTTAGGCTCCGGGATAAAAATGTGGAAATAACCGTTTATACAAAACCATTGGATGAGGAGCTATCTGAATGGCATAAAAATGGCGTTAAACGCATTAAAAATATCGGAATTAATGTTGAGTTTCTCAGACGAATCCATTCGAAGTTTATAGGAATCGATGACGACATCTGTTATGAAGGTTCTATGAATCCGTTGAGTCATAGAGATACGTCGGAAATTGTTAATCGCTTCAAGGGCGCCGGTTGCGTTGATGCCTATATGACTCAGATTATGAGGTCTTCAGTATCTCAAAGTTATGAAACAATGGATGCGAAAGTGTCGCTATCAGAAATAGAATTGAAAAATGCCATGATAAAACTAAGAGGGCGAATAATCGGGGAAAAGGGCGGACAACCACAGTTCGTGCTTTCAAACTCTAAAATCGACGCATTGATTAATGACTTGCCGTTAAGCAAAGAATTGTTTCTGGCTCATCCATCCATTAGAAACAACAATTTCAGAGTCTTACTGGAGGATTATGCAGATGATTTTGTTCAACTATTCATAATGGGGAAAGAGGGACAGTGCGAAAAAATATCGGCGGAGTTAGAAAAGAAACGAACGATGGACAACAGAAAGAAAACAAAGAAGAAAAAATAATCATAACGAATGTTTGACAAAGAGCGCATCGATATATTAATCGCTTGGCGCGCTTACTGGATTCAAAGCTCCGCAGCATGCTCGCTGACTTTTACTAAATAGTGAAATCTCATTTCCCGAACGATTTTATCAGCGCGGACTCGTTGTCGACGATGAATGGCGAAAGCTTGGGGCCGTACGCCGTGTAGGTCGCTTCGTAGTCGTGCGCGTAGTAAAGTTCCTCGGGATAAATGTATCCGAGCCCGTCGTTTGTGATTCCGAGTATGAACAGATGTTCGATGCCCTGCGTTTTCGCCTGTTCGCGAAGCTGATTCCCCAGCGGGTCGAAGAACAGTTCGCCCGGAACAGTGACGAACGCGTACTTGTCGTCGAGCACGACGCCTTTCTCAATCGTGTATGACAGGGTGTCCCTGCGAAGAAGCGCCCACTGCTCGAAAAGGCGCAGCGTGGCTTTGTCGGAAGTCGCGATGCTCTTGCGGCCCTTAGTGACGTAGGACGCGATGTTTTCCCCGGTTTGTTTCACTTTAGCAAAATCGTCTCCGTCGCATTTGCCTGAGCACCGCGCGGAATGGTCGCCGAGCGAGCCGTTGAAAAACACCGCCACGCCGCCGCCGTTCTTCTCGATCGCGTTCCGGGCCGGCCCGACGAAGTCCGACGACTGCTGCATCGTCTTGCTCGCAATCCCCGTCGGGTGCCCCGAATGGTTGAACAGCGTCGCGATCGGCTTGTTGTCGAGCGTATCGATTTTCAAAATGCCGATGCTGTTGTCGACAAGCCCGCCGTCTTTTTTGCGGTTGCCGTTTGTCGGCATTTCTGGGGTGGTTTTAATAAAGCCGGCTCCTATGCGCGCGGGTTTCATGTTCTTATAAGCGACAACGATTCCCTTAACGATGCGGTCGACGACGCTCTCGTACACCTTCGGCTGGAACCGGCCGCCGAGGATGGCGAGAACGGGAATGAGAGCGCCGGAAGCGTGGTGTGAATGCGAGGCGCCGATGATGAAGCAGGATTCCGGCAGCCCGGTCAGCTTGTTCGCTTTTGTCGCAATATCCTTATAGACGTCGATGTTCATATAGAAGAAATCCAAGCCGACGAAGCAGTAGAAGCGCCCCTCGGACTCGATGACGATAGCCGTGCCCATCAGCGGGTCGTGAACGGCTTTCGACGGAACGCCGACGCGGTCGCCGTAGCCGGCGAGCGGGGTTCCGATGGGAGACGAGATTTCGAATTTCGAGGCGCCGGCCTTGAGCGGCGCGGGCTTGCGCTGCGAACCGTCGAGAAGGGCGATTTCCCCGCCGCGCAGAAGAACTCTGACGAACGGCGTCGTGTCCATCGGCGCGATGCCGGCCGGCGGCGTTATGCGGCCGGAGGCGAGTCCGAGAATCCATTCGTCGCCTGCTGGCAGATCCTTGAACGGAGTCTTGAACGCGAGCGCGTTCTTTGTCTTCACCAGCTTCACGCCGGTTTTCGCGAGGTTCTTGTTGCCTGAGATGATGTCCTTGATGTTGATCAGTCCGTACTTCGGGATGCCGAGAAGCGACGCCGCAAGCGGCGTGTAAGCGAGCACGACACCGCTGCCGCCGAGGAACGAAGCGATTCCCTCGCCGGGTGGCAGGAACGGCATGAAATAGAAATTGGCGCCTCCCTTGCTGAGATTGCCCGGCCCGGGAGTCCCCTCTATTTTCTCCATGAAATACACGTTTTCCGCATCGCGCGCAAAGCCGATCGCCAGAAAATCGAGTTCCTTCGGCACAAGGTTATCGTCCTCGTTAATATCGTCCACGAAGAAAAAACTTTTGTCGTCCGCCATGTCGACCGATTCCGAGCGGGGCAGAATTATCGCAGCATTGCCGCCCGTGTCCTGCGCGACAATGCTGTAGAAGAGATTTTTCGCGCCGGCCGGCGGCGTGACGACCGCGAAATAGGTGTCGTTTCCGAGCGGGCTTTTTATCATGTCGAAAACGTCCCATTCGCCCGCGCCTTCATATCTCGCGTAAAACTTCACGCTCTTAACCGGATAGGACATGCCGGTGGGGTCCGCGAAAACGCGCGCGGAAATCGTGATGCTCTCGTTGTTGTATGGTTTCGCGGGGGAAACCGTGATGTCCTTGAAAGTCGGCGGGGAATCCGCGAACAGATTTACCATCGGAGCCTTTGCGCTTTCCACAAGCTCCGGAACGCTGTTCGCCATCGCGATGCCCGACAGCAACACCGCCGCCGCCAGCAGAATCAATATTCGTCTCATCGGTGAAACCTCCCCAAATTGTAAGTATCGTTATTATATAAAAGATTTATCGAATCGCATTATTTTTTAAAATTATGCGGCTGTTAGCGGGGAAGGGGGAGGCATAGGCGCTTATGGCCAATTTCGCATATTAGTCCGGGATTGCTTCGTCAGCCACAGTGCGTCTTCCTCGCAACGACGTGGTTTTGTGTTTTTAAAGTGGAAAAAGCGCGTCATTGCGAGCCTGCGAAGCAGGCGCGGCAATCCCGAACTCGAAGTCTGATCTATAACGCTTGAGAATATTATTATTGCCCCGCTTCGCGGCCGAATGCAGGGGCGGATTTCAAATCCGCCCGTCCTCATTCAACTCAAACGCAGGCGACGCCGGCATGGCTGTGGCTTTCAAGCAGCGCGGCGGCGTTTTCGTAAAACACCTTCCGGCGCAGCGTTTCGTCGCCGTCCGTGCCGATCAGCGCTTTCGCCAGCGGGAGCGCGATGGGAAAGAAAGGCCAGTCCGAGCCGAAGAGAATGCGGTTGTGGTCCACCTTTTCGAAAATGCGCGAAAGATTGTCCGGCGGCTGCCCGTCGATTTCGAGGTAGACGTTATGGTAAGTGTTGGCGTATTCGATCGCTTTTTCGTAGAAGTCCATGCCGGCGTGGCCGAGCACGAACGTGATTTCCGGGAAAGTGCGGAGCGCCTTTTCAAAGCTTTCCATGCGCGAGAGAAGCTGCAGGAAACCGGGCGCGATGCTGTTGAACGCGGTGTGAAACTGCACGGGCAGGCCGGTTCGCGACCAGCGGCGCAGCATGCGAATGATCAGCGGATGATCGCTCGTCATGAACTCTGAATAGGGATGCACCTTGAGTCCGCGGGCGCCGGCGGCGACGAGGCGGTCCATGCGCGCCTCCCAGCCGGGCTTTAGCGGATTGACCGCCACGAACGGAACAAGGCTTTCCTCGCCCCTCATGGCGCGCAGATAAGCGCCGGAATTCTGGGAGCCGAACGCGAAGTCGATCGCCATGACAATCGTGCGCTCCACGTTCATGAGCGCCATCTCGGCCTGCAGGTTCGGCACGGTGTGAGTCGCCTGATCGCCGCGGTTTGTGAACATCGACTGCACATACTGCCTCACAACGCGGCCCGGCTGTTCCTTTTCGAGGTTGAGGCCGGACTCGAGGCTGAGGTCCACCGGCACGCCGCGCATCGGAAAATTGTGAAGCGTTTCGGGCGCGTTGCGGCGGAGGTCGAGCGGCGGCGAAAAGAAAATTGCGAAGCCCAAGTGGGCGTGGAAATCAATTATCGGA
>JBAYJY010000074.1:0-21276 GCA_041664945.1 bacterium
TATTTAAACTACAATTTTTCAAGAATGCGGCTATAATATTTTAACAGTGCTTATAACAATTATACAAAGGCGGGCTATTGAAATTCATATTTTGTTCTGATTTCTAAGCCTTAAAATACTAAAAGGGAATTTTAGAATGAATAAGATTGAAAAAATTGCGTGTTTATTTTCCATGACAATAGTCATGCTGCTGATTTCGGCGAATAGCGCTCATGCTTATCTTGATCCCGGCAGCGGCAGCTATTTATTTCAGATAATGATAGCCACTTTTGTCGGAGTCGGGTTTACCGTAAAAATATACTGGAGAAAAATCAAGGAATTTTTTATCAGGCTATTTTTCAAATCAAAGTGAACGGCCAACAAAATATCAAATTATCAATTCCGCCGATCATGTTTCATTCCATGATTCCCGCGGGCAATCTTTTCCGCTTTAAGAACATGAGGTTAAACCGGTGAAAAAGCAATTTATCCTACATCCGTTTCTCATAGCTATATATCCCGCCCTTTTTCTTTACACGCATAATATCTCCGAATTGCGATTCGACGAATTCGCCGTTCCGGCGGCGATCATCCTTTCGTGCTCGATTCTCATATTTCTGATCGTCAACCTGTTTGTCCGGGACAAAAAAAAGAGCGCCCTTTTCGTGTCGCTTTTTTTGATAATGTTTTTCTCATACGGCCATGTATTCGAAGTTTTGGGGAGAGGCGCGCTCGGAATGACAAGGCACCGGTATTTTTTCGGCCCGTGGCTGGCGCTGTTGTTTTTCGGCTTCTACGCTTCCGTTAAAACACGACGCGACCTTACAAATATAACCTCGATTTTGAACGCCGTAACTCTGGGGCTTGCGCTGTTCTCAACATTCAGCATCGCAAGATTCGGATCGACGCTCGACAGTAAATGGATAATGAATTGGAACGAAGAAATCAAAAAGATCAGCGTCTTTGATAAAAAGAAATACGACAAACTTCCAAATGTTTATTATATAATATTCGACAGATATTCCAGTGAAAAGGCGCTAAAAGCGAATTTTGGTTTCGACAACAGCGATTTGACTGGTTTTCTGAGAGAAAAAGGATTCTATGTCCCTTCGGATAGCGTCTGCAATCGCCCCGGAACCATGTTTTCGCTGGCTTCTTCCCTTAATATGGAACACTTGGATTTTGTTAAGGACGCCTCAAAGCCGGAACTTTACTCGCCAAAATTATTTTATATGATAAATAACAGCAAAGTCATTACTATCTTCAAGCGCCTTGGCTATAAATTCATTCTTTTCGGAGACTGGTACTCCCCGACACGCACGAACCGGCTCGCCGATGTCACATACAAATTCGGGATTTCCAAATATATGGACGATTTCTCTTTTCAGATTTTTAATAAGAGCATCGCAGGCTATATGTATGATAAGGTGTTCAAAGTGCAGTCTGTAGAAAACAGTAAGCGAATAATATTCGATAAAATAGCCAAAATAACGGAAACAGCCCGCGGGGAAGACTCGCCGAAGCTGGTTTTTGTTCACTTTCTCCTTACGCATCCTCCATATATCTTCAAAAGAGACGGTTCGGGGTACACAGATGAAGAAAGAGCCAAGCTTGGCAACAAGGGCATGTATATCGAACAAATGATATACTCGAATTCATTAATGAAGAAACTTGTTGAAAACCTCATAAATAATTCCGAAGTTGAACCGATCATAATCATTCAGGGCGATGAGGGCCCTGGCGCCGGGAATATGAACATAAATAAGAACATTAATGAGCTAAGTTGCAGCATTCTGAACGCATACTTGCTTCCGAAATCTCATAGCAATGAGAATTTCGCTCCCTATGATACAATATCGCCAGTCAATACATTCAGGATGATTTTCAACAGATATTTCGGCGCAGACTACAAGATGCTTCCAGACACCTGCGACGCCCCATCTGATAATAGTCTGAACGATTGATTAAAGCCGTATGGTCGCATTTGTTTTGCAATCAGCCAGCGCAACCCGCCTCTTGCGCAAAAACACCGCTGGTAAAGAGAGAAATCAGAAATATCTATTAAACCGGGCCGCATTAACCTTCATAGCCGACTCAGTTTGTTATCTTTGCACTATCATCGTGACCGCTTCGCCGCCGCCGAGGCAGAGGGACGCTTCGCCTGTTTTGACGTCCCGCTTCTCCATTTCATAGAGCAGCGTTGTCAGCACGCGCGCGCCTGATGCCCCGATCGGGTGTCCAATAGCAACCGAGCCGCCGTTTACGTTGACATTCTCCGAAGTCAGTCCCAACTCGCGCATGCAGCACACTGTCGAGCCGGAAAACGCCTCGTTAACCTCGTGCAGGTCTATATCCTTGATATCCATTCCGGCGCGTTTCAAAACCTTCGGAATTGAATGTATAGGCGCTATCAGAACGTATTTCATGTCGAGTCCGGAGGAACCGTAAGCCATGATAGTGGCCAGCGGCTTGCAGCCGAGCGCTTCAGCCTTCTCTCGTGACATGACGCAGACCGCTGCCGCGCCGTCGGCTATGATCGAGGCGTTGCCTGCCGTTGCGAAGCCTTCCTTCTGGAACGCGGGCTTCATTTTCGCAAGCGCCTCGTAAGTCGTCTCGCGCGGGCCTTCATCCGTATCGAAAATGACTGTCTGCCCTTTTCTGCCCGGTATCTCGACCGGCATGATTTCGTCCTTGAAGCGCCCTTCTTCGACACATTTCACCGCGCGCTCATAGCTCATCGCCGCGTAGCGGTCCTGATCCTCGCGGCTGATTTTATATTTTTCGCTTATCAGGTCGTTGCTGATTCCCATATGGAAATCGTTCACAATGTCCCACAGCCCGTCGTGAACCATGCTGTCGATCAACTGCGAGTTGCCCATTCGGTAGCCGAACCGCGCTTTTTCAAGATAAAACGGCGCG
This sequence comes from bacterium, assembly GCA_041664945.1. Lineage (GTDB taxonomy): Bacteria > UBP15 > UBA6099 > UBA6099 > UBA6099 > JBAYJY01. Next base: position 2,899 of record JBAYJY010000074.1, read on the forward strand.
AGACTCATTGTTTCCATTCCGCCTGCTATCACAATATCGGCATCGTTGCATTTTACCGCCTGCGCGGCCAGCATGATCGCCTTCAAACCGCCGCCGCACACCTTGTTTATCGTCACCGCGCCGGTTTCCCACGGCAAGCCCGCCTTAACCATCGCCTGCCGGGCCGGATTCTGGCCGCATCCGCAGGGCAGCACCTGACTCATAATGACTTCGTCAACGTCTTCCTTCTTAATCGACGCTCTCGATATCGCTTCGTTTATAATGAGCCCTCCGAGCGTTGTCGCAGGCATTCCCGAAAGCCCTCCGTTAAACGTTCCCAGAGCCGTTCTGCAAGCGCTGACAATTACTGCATCCCTTGAATTCTTCATAACATCACTCTCCTCATATCTACATTTTTGACAAAACGTACAACTTTAGCATTTCGGATTAACGTAACCGCCGTTCCCGCCGGCGCTAAAAATATTTAACGTAACCCGATTCAAGAAAGATTATACGTTTTTCCCTGAAAACAGCCTAATAGCGTCTGAATGCGCTTTATCGCCGTTGTTCCACGCTATGTTTTAGTCGAAATAAACGATAAAAAAAAGGGGCTTTGAGAAAAATTTCACAAGTTATTGACTTAAAGAAACCCTACTGGTAGAATCTCACAGGCTTTAATAACTGGGTATCATTACTACGAAATTTAATTAAATACTGCTGTATTAAATACGGCATAAAGCTACAGGAGGTGCGTTCATGGCAGAAGAGAAAAAAGGGTTCGATTCAATTTTGGTCGAACAGCGCACGTTTGCGCCCAGCCCGGAGTTCGTCGCAACGGCCGCAGTTAAGTCGCGGGAAGAATACGACAAACTTTGGAAAGAATCCATCACGGATCAGGAAGCGTTCTGGGGAGCGCGCGGAAAAGAAATGCTCGATTGGTTCGAGCCGTTTACAAAGGTGCTCGATTGGAATGCGCCGTTCGCGAAGTACTTCGTCGGCGGCAAAATGAATGTTTCATACAACTGCCTCGACCGGCACATCAAGGCCGGCAGAGGCGACGAACAGGCTCTCATGTGGGTTGGCGAGCCTGAAAACGATGAGAGAATTTTCACATTCAAGAGCCTTCTCGCTGAAGTCTGCAAATTCGCGAACGTGCTCAAGAGTCTCGGCGTGAAAAAAGGCGACCGCGTTTGCCTCTATCTGCCGATGATCCCCGAACTGGCGATTTCGATGATGGCCTGCGCCCGAATCGGCGCGATCCACTCGATCGTTTTCGGCGGATTCAGCGCCGAAGCCCTGCGCGACAGAATTCAGGACTCCGCCTGCAAAGTTCTCGTAACAAGCGACGGTTCCTATCGCTCAGGCAAGACGATTCCGCTGAAGAACAACGCCGACGCTGCGATGGCTCAGTGCCCGTCAGTTGAAAAATGCGTCATCGTCAACCGCACGAACAACGCGATCGAAATGAAAGACGGACGCGACATTCTGTGGAACGACGTTATGGCGAAAGCCGCAGACGTTTGCGAACCGGAACATATGGATTCTGAAGATCCGCTCTTCATCCTTTACACCTCCGGCTCCACCGGAAAACCCAAAGGCGTTCTGCACACACAGGCCGGCTATCTTCTCTATGTCATGATGACATGCAAGTACATCTTCGACATGAAGAAAGAAGACGTTTACTGGTGCACGGCGGACATCGGCTGGGTCACCGGACACAGCTACATCGTTTACGGGCCGCTCTCGCTCGGAAACAAAACAATCATGTTCGAAGGCGTGCCGAGCTATCCGCAGCCCGACCGCTTCTGGCAGATCGTTGAAAAATACAAGGTCAACATTTTCTACACAGCTCCGACAGCTCTGCGCGCAATGATGCGCGAAGGCGACAAATGGCCCGAAGGCCGCGACATCAGCAGCCTGCGCCTGCTCGGCACGGTCGGCGAACCGATCAACCCCGAAGCATGGATGTGGTACTACAAGGTCATCGGCAAAGAACGCTGCCCGATCGTTGACACATGGTGGCAGACCGAAACCGGCGGCATCCTCGTCGCCACTCTCCCCGGCTCCGGCGTTCAAAAACCCGGCTCGGCCGGACTGCCCTTCTTCGGCGTTGACCCAGCCATCCTCAGTGAAGATGGAACAGAAGTTTCCAGAGCCGGCGAAGGCGGCTATCTCGTCATGAAACAGCCGTGGCCCGGAATGCTCCGCACGATTTACGGAGATCCGCAACGCCTGACTGACACATACTTCTCCATGTTCCCGGGCAAATACCTGACAGGCGACGGCGCCATCAGGGACGAAGACGGTTACTACCGCCTCATGGGCCGCGTCGATGACGTCATCAACGTCTCCGGCCACAGACTCGGCACGATGGAAATCGAATCCGCGCTCGTTGCTCACGAAAAAGTCGCGGAAGCTGCTGTTGTCCCGATGCCTCACGAAATCAAGGGACAGGGCATCTATGCTTTCGTTACACTCAAAGCAGGCCTTGAAAAGAGCGACGCTCTGAAAAAAGAACTCAGCATGTGGGTCCGCAAGGAAATCGGCCCGATCGCGACTCCGGACGTCATCCAGTTCGCGGACGCGCTGCCGAAGACCCGCTCAGGAAAGATCATGCGCCGCATCCTCAAGAAGATCGCCGCAAACGATGTGAACGACCTTGGCGACACATCAACTCTCGCCGACCCGACGGTTGTCACAAGTCTCGTTGAAGAACGCCCAGGCAAATAAGCGTTTTCAACAACTCCGGCCAACAGCCGGAACTAATTTCGAAACAAAAGAGGCGCCCCTTAAAAGGCGCCTCTTTTTTATTGCTGTGGATTTGAATCATTCTGAATCAATATAGAGATATACAGATTTGCGCAACAATAGTTGTATACATTTGTATTAATGCGATGCATGAAGAAACAACGCATTGCTTATATAACTGTCATATTCTATTGAATGAAACGCGGTATTATATTCAGTCAAAAAAAGAATAACACGGGTTTACCGTGGATGAACGAGCCTTCCTGAATCCTGATTAGAAAGGATTCATGACAGCTTCATCTGAAGCTGTTGCGGGAAGGGCCACGGCTTTAGCTGTGGTAATCTATTCCATGCCTTCGATCTCAGTAACTAACGCTGAGAAAAGCGTGATGCTGTCCTTATTGGCGTTGCGCAGACGCTTTGCGAGAATCTTGGCAATCTCACGTGTTACGTACAGCCCGACCTTAGTATCCTCGTCACCGAGTCTTTCAAAGTCATCTTTTTTTATCTTGAAGCATTCGCAATCCGTGACGGCCATAACTGAAGCCGACCTTACATCGTCGTCCATTAGCGCGAGTTCGCCAAAAAAGACGTGCATGGCATCCGTCAGTTCGACAACGGTATAGTTTTCATTCTGAAGCGTTTTCTTCTCGATGCATACCCGTCCTTCGTTAAGGATGAACATATCGTCACCCTGTTCGCCTTCTTTTATTATGTATCCACCGTTCTTGAACTTTACAACCCTGATAATGCCGCCGATCTTTTCCAGCGCGAGGTTGTCTTCCGCAAACTTTTTGAAGATGCTGATCTTCTTAAGCTTTTCCCTTACTCTGTCATCCATCGGCTTCCTCTTTCATTAATTAGATCAGTTGCGAATAAGAGCGGTTATTCGTCCGGCGGGTTGAAAATTCTCGTGAATTTATTCATTTCTCATTAAAGCTCGTCTTTCAGTTTTGATGCAAAGAGCTTATTCCGATTATTATGCGCTTTGCATAGTATTCTGGCTCTATATACTAACATTATTCATTCTTTAGCGTAGGATCGTTTATTGGCTGGTTTCTTTGAATAAGAACCGCTAATGAATGTTTTGGCACAATATAGTCGTCATCCGGATGAATGTTGGGATGATTGCTGACAATTGATTTGACTTTCTTGAGATTATCAACGAGCTGTGAAATGTCCGCTGTTTTCTGCGCTTCGCGAAGGGCTTCTTTCTTATGTCTAAAAAGGCTTCCGACATTTTCAACCAGCCCAATCAGATTCGCGCCGCGATTTTCATTGAAATAAACCCTAAGTTCATAAAAAGTCTTCCCGACGAAATCCTCCGGAAATGGACACGTGGAAATTCTCGCTTCCGTTTTCATATCGAGTATATCGTTAACAACTCTTGAAATACCGGCCGAATCGCTCGAAATGGCGAGAATCAGCCGGCTGTACTCGTTCGTGTAAATAATTTCGTCCACATGCGCGCCGACAAGGTATCTTTCGTATTTCATATCCAGCAACTCAGCGCAAATGCGGATTTCACGGTTCATTGCATAAATTGTCATCGCCGCCATAACTGTTTTTGAGTCGATTTCGGAAAGCGAAGATTTATCATCGCTTTCATCCGCGAGAATAAATATTTGCTTGGCGGCTTTGACATTCGCCTTATTCAGCATGACCTCATTGTAATAATCTCCCCTTACAAAACGGACATCGCTGAGGAAAGGATTTTGCATTTTCATATCTTCAAAATGTTCCGGATCTATATTAGCGATAACGACAATATCCTTCGGCTTGAAGAACTGGCTGCTGGAAAGCATTGTCGTCAGTATCTGCGCCATGTGTTTCTTCCACCCGCAGATGATAAAATGATCGTCCATGTCGTTCATACTTCCCATCCCCCAGCCCTCCTTCAGCCTTCTCTCAACAAAAATTGAAGTAATCGTTGCGGATAAGATGGCGATCGAAACTATAGTAAACATAAGAAAAAATAACGTATATATCCTGCCGGGAATTGTGCGTGGCGTGTAATCGCCGTAACCGGAAGTTGATATTGTTACCAATGTAAAATAAATACTCGAAATAAAACGCCTAAAAAAGGTCGTATCTATATCAGGATTATACATTCCTGAATTTTTCTCGACGATCATCATGAAAACGGCGGTAATCAGCAATACGATAATAATTACAAAAATTACTCGAAAAAGACTGTTCATCCATAGTCTTTTCGAAAACAATTTAATCTGTTTTGTGAATCCGCCGCCGCTGAAAGACGACTTCCTGCCAGCCCATGAAGTTATCGTCTTTTTGCGCTGTGGCAGCGCCTTCATGGGTTTTCGGGATAGCGCATTATTCAGACATGAAGAATCAGTTTCATTATCCATCATTTCATTTCCGATCTAACCGCTATCGCAAAATATCCCGATTCCCTTTTTTCTACTACTTCTTTCCGAGATAAGTGCAGGCCTTCGGCACCGGGCGGCTCAAAACCTGCCCATGAGTTTTATCGTCGAAAGCCCCGGCTTTCCCAATCGCATCGAGCATGGTTGGAATCTGCTGTTCGGAAATAATCATGTTGCAGAATTCGCGAGCTATCGATATTTTACTGCCGGCTGAACCCGGCGGACAGAAATACTTCTGCCGGCTTATCGTGGCGCCGGCGGCGCCTACCGCCATCGCGGCTTTAACGAGGTCCTCGCCTCTGCCTTCGTTGCATATGAGCGTCATATCAATAAGTCCAAGAAGACAAGCTCGTTTAGACTCTTCAGTTTCTGCTGACCCCGAACGGCTGCGCCATTTCGCGCCGCCTTTCATTTCGTCAATTACCGAAATTATCTGCTCAATGCTTGCCGCGTGTTTCGGCATGCCTCGAGATATTTTCGTATTGATTATTCCTTTGTTCATCGGATAGAAGTAAATAAATCCTTTTCCTGGCTGATCCAGCTTTCCGACATCAATCATAAGATTCATAACAGCTTCGGCGTCATCTTTGTTTGTCACAATTCCAATGACTTCTTTATCAGCCGGTATAGTAATACGCAGCAGGCCGAGTTTGTCCCTGACACCCGTGCCGCGACCGAATGTAATGTTTGGGACGCATGTGCCTGTATCCAGAGCGACTCTGGCTACAGCGTTACCCTGACCTCTCTGGACTATGCAGCATATCCCGACTATATCCGACAACAGCGGGAATTCGGCGTCGGCTTTAAAGGCGGCCGCTTTGTTTTCAACACACAGGGCATGCGCCTGCAAAAGGTTTACTTCTTCGCTATAAGCCATTCCTCTTCCGGGAACATCCAATCCGCCCGTTTTTATCGTCTGAAACAACGCGGATTCAGCGCATTCCTGCGAAATAAGGAATGAGATTATTTCGACCGGGTCTTCAACGATTATGGATCGCTCAGCCCCGAGAAGACCTTTCTTTTCTTGCAGAACAGCGACGCGTCCAACTGCCATATGGCCGTCGGTTATCCCGTGGTCTGACAGAGCTTCGATGATAGGCGCCGCAGCGCCTCTATTTAGAATAGCGGTTATCTTGGATACTTTCTTTGAATTCTCCATTACGCAGCCACCTCCTTCTGAGTTGACTGCTCGACTTCCTTAAGCGCAGCCTTCCGTTTCTTTGTTACGCTCAATCCTACGCATAGAACAGCAAGTATGGGGCAAACGCTGGCCATTGCCAGTATTCCGAAACCCTCCACAACGCCAACCTGACCGCTTATGCCGAGACCCATCGCGAGCACCAGCGGCACAGTAATCGGTCCCGTCGTTACACCGGCGCTGTCCCAGCCGATATTGACAAATTCCTCAGTAGATATTTTTGTTATAAAAATAAGTAAAAAATAAGGGGGAGCCAGCATCCATACAAGCGGGAGATTCCAGATGATTTTCGCAACTCCGATAGCTATGCCGAATCCCACTCCTAAAGCAACCGTCTGCATTAACAAAGATTTCTTAAAAGCGCCGACAGTGAGTTCTTCAACCGTTAATCCCAACGCGTTCAAGGCAGGTTCCGCCAACGTGGCTCCGTATCCTAATATGAAGGCGAATATGAGAACAACGACTATGCCGATAATACCGCCGAACAGTGGCCCCTTTGTCGGGATGTAAGTATACTGCTTTGTATCGGGGTTGAACTGCTTATCATGATATGGCAGCGTTTTGTAATCGTTATTATCCTTTACGTAGAAGAATCCTGTTTTTTCGCCTTCCTGCGTGACGGCCGACTGAACCACTTCCGGATTGAAGTTACTGATTGTCTTTTTTTGTTCAGTAAGCTCAACTGCCTTAAAGGAAGAAGGCACCTTTCCGCCCACCTGATTCCCGAGCTTGGAAAGCCCCAACTCGATTCCTATGTTGAACAGCCCCATTCCAATTACTGCGAACGTCAGGCCTAAAAGTATCTCATCGGCCCTTGGCAGCCGTTCTCTTAAAACCAGAGTAAGCATTATGAGAAAAAAGATAGAGAGTGGAATAATCGCCTGCGCAGCAGCTTGTGTGTTTCTCTTTAAAATATCAAAAATGTCTATTCGTTCATTCGACGCAGAAGAATACTTCGTCACCGCTTCTCTTGCATTGTCTATACTTCCGAAAACTGCTAACTGCTGTTCCTTCGTGCCATAAATCGCAGCCCATTTATAGAGCGCGTCGCTTTTTTCGCCGAAAATTTTTGTTCTTTCTTTTTCGTCGGTCAGCAGTCTACGCATGTAATCAATCATTTTTCCGCTTTCGCCGTCGAATAGCGCGATCTGGCTTTTAGCAGAAGCATTTTTGAATGCGTAGCTGTACATTTCTTCTTTGTTGTTGAACAGGGCCGACGCCGCTTTACGATTATCCGGGCCAAAGAAATCCGCTTCGTTCATCGGCTTGGGCACAGAACCCATGAACATTGTCCCCAAAATTAGAACCGCGAGAACAGGAAAAACGGATGCAAGCGTTACAACGCCAAAACCGGCGGACCCGGAATCAGCGCTGCCAACAACGCGGCAAATGCCTATGCCCAATGCCAGCACGAGCGGAACCGTTACGGGGCCTGTGGTTACGCCTCCGCAGTCCCATGCAAGGCCGGTGAGAAACACCATGTTTGGATCGAAGTACGCCCATATTGAAAAGGCTGAAAGAACAATTACAAAAAAGTAAATAAACGGTTTAAGCGACCAGTTATACAAAAATCGCAGCATTCCGCACACAACAGCGCAACCAACTCCGACACCAACCGCATATACCAACAGATTGGAGTATTTATTGAGGATCAAAAAGAGAAGTGGCGCGTCCCATGCTTTGACCGATGAACCGGCAGCTTTGAGCACTCCTATGGCAGGTTCGGCAAATGTCGCTCCCATTCCGAGTATGAATGAGAAAATAAGAATAACCGGCAGTTTCGATTTTTGGGGGAGTTTCAAGCCGATCGTTTCTCCAAGAGGCATTAATCCGAGCATGAGGCCTTCCATGAAAAAGGTCAACCCGCCTATGACAAGCGCCAGACCTATGGCAATTACTGCAGCCTGCGCAATAGGGATTCCAAGTATAATCGTCTGGAACAGTATCAAGTATGTTATGATCAAGGCTACTGCCTTAATCTGATCCATAACCCTTGTTTTTACATACGGGGCCAACATGCTTAACTTCTGTTTAAAGCTTGTCTTTATTTTCCCGCCCGCTTGTTGTTGTGTCGCCATATTTTTTACCTTTCTTTGATTTTATATGTTAAACATAATTAATTTGCTTTTCTATTATATTTATATAGTCATATCAGTCAATAACTAATGGATTAATGAGTTCGATATCTTTTATACTGGAAGGCCTTCAGCCTATCCATTTTACAGGCAGGTTCTTTCTCGGTATCATTCTTTTATACTTGTATTTCGGCCATCCGAGAATCATCGCGGAGTGAATCGTGTTCGAGGCGGGAACCCCGAGCGGCTGTTTCAGCTTCGAGTCGATTCTCGCGGCGCCGACGAGGTAACCGATCCACGTTCCGCCCAGTCCGCTCGCTTCAGCGGCGAAGAGCATGTGGCACAACGCCGTCACGCAGTCATCCTTGCCGGTGAGCGCGCCCGCGCCGCAATGCGCAACGATCAGAACCGGCGCCCCGCGGAATATATGCAATTTCCCATGCCCTTCCGAATTCAAAAAACGTTTTATCGCCGTTCCGGACTCAATTATGTCCTTAGCCATTTTTTTGCCGGCGAACATCGCCACTATTGTTTCTCCAACCGTGGACCCCGCGAGAGATACAAGCCTGTCGAATTTCTTTAATATTCGCGTGTCGAGACTGTCTATCAACTCGCGATCGGAAATCACGCTAAATTCAACAGCCTGCGCATTGTGGCCAGTCGGAGCATGCCCTGCTATTTCTATCAGCTTTTCCAATAGTTCCCGCGAGACCGGTTTGTTTTTGAACTCCCGAACGCTGCGCCGGCTCATAAGCTGATTCTCAACTCCCGCGGCGATTCCTTCATCCACATCATTTATCATCCTGAATTCTTCTATCGAAAATTCATCGCAGGAAACAGCGCTTTCGGGGCACACCGCAACGCAATGGTAACATTTTATGCAAGAGTCCTCGTGAACGGGCTCCATTCCGGCTTCGACGCTTTCGATAACTAAAGCCGGACAAACCCCGGCGCAAGCCCCGCATTTCACACACTTTTCATTGTCTATCGCAATCATCAATTCCAACCCGGCAGTTTTCGTCTTTCCTTGAAATTAAAAATGGCCGCATCGGCCAATAGCTGCTCGCCTAATGTATTTTCAGCCCGTTGATTATAGCAGGATTTCACGACGGGGCGCAAATCATGCGCCATCGCAAACCACGCAATTTAACCTAATAATTTGAAAGTGGCGCCCGCCTGATATAAAATTCGGCAGAATTGAAAAGGAGCATCATTTCATGAAAAAAACATTTCGGGTTATGTTCATAACAATGATAGTCTCAATGTCAGCCGGCGCTGCTCACGCGTCAGACGCCGAAAGCGCCGCCGCTGTTTCTCCATACGCCACTCTTGATGTCGCGCGCGACGACAAAACCGGCGCGGTGACCTTAGTCCTTTCCACGCACGGCAAGACCGGCGGAGATACGACGCTGCGCAGAACCGTCGCCGACGGCGTCGAACAATGGGAAAAATTCAACAAATGGTACGAAGACCTGTTCGGCCTGACTTACCTCGATTCGGATTACAAGCGACTGTGGTCGCAACTTAGGAAACGCGGCGCGACGTTCGCGAAATACTTTGTAAACGAAGAAATGCTCAAAGCGCTCGACGGCTGCAAACTGCTCGTCGTCATAGATGAAAAATACCCGTTTCCGGCGGACACTTTTCGTTTCGGAGACAAATGGCTGTTCGAAATCGTTCCGATCGTCCACTCGCTTTCAGCAGGCGCGAAAGACCTTACAGACTCAACCGATTACAAATCGGCGCTCGTCATCGACTGCCAAGGACCAAAAGACCGCGAAGGCCGGGAAGCGCCGGACGTTTACGCTGACTTAGGCAAAATTCCGAACGTGAAAAGTAAACTAATCCTGAGCCTTAAACGCGACGAAACCGTGAAAAATCTCGAATCGAATCCAGCGGACGTTCTGCACCTCGCGACTCACGCCGAACCTGACGAGTTCTTCCCCGGCCGCAACCATCCGGGCATAAAAGCCACGGAACTCGCGGAAATGAAGCTTCCTTTCCGCATGGTTCTGTCAACCGGCTGCAACACCGGCAACCCTGTTTTCGCCGGCGGCATCCTTCACGGCGAAACGAAATTCATGATCGCTTCCATGTACATCACATCCGGGAAAGACGGCGTAATCTTCGGAAAAGAGTTCTATCCGATGCTGTTCGCCGGCAAAACGCCCTTCGAAGCGTTCTATGCGGTTAAGCAGCGCATCACCGGCAATAAATCCGACTTCCCTGACATCCTGAGATTTGCGTTCTTTGTGAAATAACGCTTTTCGGGCAGTCTTCAAGCCAAATGCGAAACAGCTTTTTAGGATTTTCGTAAACTGAGAAACTGATCGCGTCCGGGAATATAGTTTTGTCTCTAAAGCGCAGCCCGCAGCGGTGTCGCGCAGCGCTCCAAACCCGCTTATCGCATGACCTGCCGCCAGGCTTCAAGCCCGATCAATCCTGTCAATTACTCAATTATTCAATAACGGCAACATTGCCGTATAAGGCTATGTTCAGCGTTGATATTTAATGCGTAAAAGATACGTAAACTATGCGTAATTAGTGCGTAAAAGATACGTAATTCATACGTAAAAGGTGTGTAATAAGTGCGTAAGAAGTGTGCAGTAAACGCGTTTTTGAGCCCTCGAACAGCTTTTTATTGATCATTTTCATCTTTTTCGACGCATTTTTCATGCTTTTCGGTGAGTTTTTAAAACTTAATCTGTATACAATAGTTCTGTACTCTGAAACCTGTTTTTTTCTGCACTGTTTTTCCTTCTTTTCGCTGCTTGCTGGTTTGAAGCTTTTCGCTTTCTGTTGTTTGCTGTTTTTAAGTTTTGCTGAGTTCTCGGTTCTGGATTCTGGATTCTGTATTTCTGCCCTCTGCTGTTTTTCGCGCGAAGCGCTTTGGAGCGCCGCGTCTCGACACCGCTTTGTCATGTCGCGGTTTAGCAAGTCTTCATCACTAATATACAATTCATCTTAACCCAAAAATCTCGGACCGATCACAGCTACACCCTGACATCCTGTCAAAAATGGATTCCGGTTCTCCGACCGGAATGACGTTCTTTTTTGAGTTCGAATCCGGTATCCGAGGATAATAATGGATGAAGCGCAAAGGAAACCGTCCGAGGAGAAAAGAAATTGAAGGAGTGGCGGAGAATAAGGAAAATCAAGCTGACAGAATACATGAAAGAAAAGGCGGAAAAGCAGTAGACGGTAGACCGGGAAAGGAAAAGGGGAAAGGTGGTAGTTGGGGGCTGGTAGTTGGTAGCTGGGGAAAAGAAAAGCGTAAAAGCAGTAGACGGGGAAAAGAAAAAGAAGGAAGGCAGAAGGAAGGCTACGATATTTATAGGAATTGAGTTCGGCATTGCCGCGTCAGCCTTCGGCTTCCTCGCAATGACGCGCTCTCTTTTCGGAATTGCTTCCCCTGTTAATACATGCAAGGGCTGGCTAAAAACGCTATGCTCCTCGCAATGACGGATTCTGCGGGAGCATCGCCGTATCCTTACGTTTAACCTACAAATGAAAAACACTGCCCCTGTTTTGTGAAAAGTGTCCTAACTGGCGAGACATCAACTTTATTCTACAATCAAAACCATTTATTTCTACTTGGTTTCGACGACCTTGAACACGGCGATCCGGTCTATCCAGAATGACGATTTGCCGTACCAGAAAACCCGGAATTCGTCTCTACTATATTTCGGCTGCCTGAACGCCAGAGAAATATCGGCGTACTTTCCGGCTTCCGGGAAATCGGCGCCTGAGATAGTCTTCTTCACCTTGGCCTGCGCGAGCGAAGGAGCTTCGACCGGAACGACGAATACATCGAATGCGGCGACATTGCCAGGTGTCTTTTCGGCAACTTTAACCCTGAAACTGACGATGTAGCGGCCTTCAGGCAACTGCTCGTACGGGCCGAACATAAGGTGGTCGTTCTCTTTGTCGAACCCTTTCACGGCGCGCCATGCGACGGCGTTTCCGGCATCGGGATCGTCAACACTCATTCCCATTTTGTGGGGCATGGCCTCGGCCTCCCACACTTTATACAAAGCCACTTCGGCGCCTTCGAATTTTGGAACCGAAGGCATGACTTCAAAGGGCGCTTTTTTTGTGTCCCTGCGTCCGCTGTAAGACAGATCAAGAACGGCAAACCCGTTTGTGACCACCTGCGGCGTATCTATTTTCACTTGTATGTCCTTGGTTTCGCCGGAATTCAATTCGACTGTCCGGGTCACTGGCGCAATTCCCGCTTCTTTAGGAAATGTGATCGTAAGATCCACTTTTTCCGTGGTTTGCCGCGTGTTGCTCAGCTGGAAAGTCGCGGTGGAAGGCGAACCCTGAACGAGAAGAATGCGGCCCGGCGGCACAATGGAAACCTTATTGCCGAACCACGGCGGAAGGCTGACGCGGAGAGTTTTTATCTCGTAAGGCGTCATGTCGAATTCAAGCGTGTTTTCGTCCGTGAGCGTGATGGCTTTGGAGTCTTCGTTCCATTCCATCATGTCGATTTCGCGTGCGCTGAGGACGCCGCCGCCGAACGTCAGCCTCACTTTGGTTTTAACGCCGTTTGTTTCGTAAATGCGCACTATGGCGTCTTCGCTGTCCTCGTGTTTTTTCACCACGCTGACTATGACGTTTTCGGGCGAAGCTTCGAGGAAGGAGAGCGATATGGGGAACTCGCCGCCGTGCGAAATATCGCGTCTGACTATCAGAGGGTTGTTGACGTCGTTGCTCATTCGCTGGGTCAGCCCTTCCCTCCATCCGCCTTTATGCGGATAGAGAGAATAAAGCATTCTCTGATCGTCGAATTCCGCATGGCCGATGAGGCTCAGTTTAATGCTGTTGCCAACGCGGTCGCCGCCGTATTTGCTGTCGTTGATAATGCTCGCGCCAAAGCCGCCGCCCGAGAGGTCCTGCCAGCTCAGCGTGGGTTTTTCGAGATCCGTTTTTTTGTCGGGGCTCTCCGCGTAGCCATATGGCCCTTCCGTCGTGTAGGTTCCGTCGGCAACGTTGAGCTTGAAAACGACTCGGAGGTAAGCCGGACCGCCAGACATGTATTTGTCGCTCCACACGTATGAATCTATGCGGTTGACGTTTGCATAAAGGATGGTGTCCTGAAAAATCACTCCGTGCTGGACTCTGATTTTCACGCGCACCGGGCCTGATTCGACGACCACAATGCTGTCGGCGTCCTTCAGGTCCGCGCCCCATTCGCGAAAGCGTTCTCCGTACGGCCACGCGTCCTTGTCGGCGGCGCCGAGGATATTGCCTCCGCCGTCCAGAACTTCGCGGTTGTTCGATTTGTCAAAGACGCGTTTCCAGAATCCGGTTTTGGAGTCGATTTCGAGAATGAAGAATTTATTTTCGAATATCAGATTTTTCGGATCGGCGGTGAGTCCGGTGGGCTTGACGCCTGCGGTCTTATCGGCGGAAACAGCGCGGAACAACATGAAGCCTACGGCTGGAATATCGTCTGCTTGAAACACGAGTTTTTTTCTGCCGTCGGCGCTGATTTGAGATGGGATCGGGCGGCCGTCTCCGTCAACAACGCCGGTGTCCGCCGAACCGCCGAAGCCGCTCAAGTCAATTTCCACAACGCCCGAGCGCGGCCAGGAGAGAGAGTTGAAAACAAGCAGCGGCGTTCCGCTTCCTTCGGTGTTGACGTGCGAGGAGATGTCGAGGAGCGCGCTGTCGAGCGCTGTGTCGAAAGAATTATAGGCGCTCTGAAGATCGTTGCGCGCTATGCGGACGCCGTCCCACGTAAAGTTGCCCGGCAGATTATCGTGGTGTTGCCAGACAAGGAATTTTTTCAGAGCGTTGTTTAAATCCTGCTGCGGGTAATTGAACAGGCCGGATTCGCCGCTTTTGCAGCCCCCGAGAAACGATTCGGCGTGTTCCTTTGAAAAATTGAACCGGGACGCCCGCGCGAAAAGCGCAAACATTTCAGCCTCCATCAGAAGGTTGATGTTTTTGCGGTTGTACAATTTTAAGAACGGGCGATGGATGAGTATGCCGGTGGCGCTGATCCCGTCTGACGCGAGCGTGTAGCCCTCCGCCGTGAGCGTGGTTTCGGCTTTCACGTTCATTTTCTCCGCCTGGCCGAAGAAGTCGATGAACCGTCCGCAGGAATCCGCGCCGCCGCAGACAGCGGCCTGATCGAGCGCGGGGCCTCCGCCGCCGTCGCCGGCGCCATAGTATTTCAACGAAGGAGTTGTGCTGGAGCATCCGCAGTTCCCCTCGGGGCAGTTGAACCAGTAATCAGTATCGTGGCTGAAGATCTTTGTCCCGTCTATGCCGCGCCACCAGAAGAATTTTCCGTTTGTATCCTTCAGGCCCCGGGCGAACGTGTAATACTCGATCCCGCTCTTTTTTGCGATCTGCGGGAGGTTGCCTCCCGGCCAGGCGCCGTACTGGTCAACGTCGGAACCGACTTTGATTTCATAGCCGAATTTATCGCGCACGTAGCGCTTTCCCATCAGCCATTGGCGCACGAAGCTTTCGCCGTCCTCCAATTCGACCATCGGGTCAACCCACATGCCGCTTATGGGTTCCCAGCGGCCTTCCTTGATTCTGCTCCGAATCTGCGCGTACAGGTCGGGATAGTATTCCTCCATCCACGAATACATCATCGGATTATCGAAACTGAAAGTGAAATTCGGATAACGTTCCATGTTCGTCAATTGCTTAACCGTTGTATTCCTCATTTTATTGATGCCTTCGTTCACGCTCCACCGCCACGAGACATCGAGGTGCGCGTATCCCATACCCGAGCATTGCGCAACCGCGACGCGCGCCGGCAGAATGACCGCCAGCGCCGCGGCAACGAACAGTAATAAAAACCTGGCAGGAACCAAAACTTTGCGAATATCTGTTTGTGGTCCGCGCAACCGCGAATCCTGTTTTCTTCGAAATAAACTGAATGTTTTTCCATCGGCTGACGTTTTCATTATTTACTCCCCTCGCGAAACGGCTTTTAATGCTATTCGTATCATAAGCTCAATCGCTACGCGGTATTTTAACAAATATGCGCCTGTTTTTCACTGGAAGAAGCATAAAAGCATTGCGATAACGGACAGTCTGTTTATTGTTGTCTGTTTGGCGAGACTAAGAGATGAAGCTTAAACAATACGAGAGAATAGCTTCCTTACTGGCGTATAAACAGATGGGTTTTCATACATATTCTTCCATTTCAGGGTTTGCAGGCAAAAATAATCGGGTTGCGCCCCCGAATATATTAATTACTGCCTGCCTTCTTGAATTGGGTGATAGTGGAGTCGAACCACAGACCTCATCATTATCAGGGGGGGGGCAAAAGTCGATTAAAATAGCGTTTGTCGGCTGAAAACGATTTGTGCTATGATGATATCCGGAGCAGACATGAAAAGCTATTTGATTTCAATCCTTTTATTCTCACTTATGGTTCTGTGCCGCCCCTGTTTCGGGGCCGCCAACCCGTGGAATATCCCGCCTGCGATGGTTTTTTCAAGCTATCATTTCGACCCGGACAAACCGCTCGCCGACAGAGTGACGCAAGCTCCGGCCTTCGTGCTCGACTTTCTCTCGAGATTCAACACCGTTTATCTCAAAAATAACGGCCTTAAATATTCCGCTTACTCGCCAACCCCGGCGGAGCTTACGGAAATAAACAAGTACATAGACGCGTTGCCAAAAGGATTCAGGGACAAAATCGCTCCCCATCTTCTCGGGATATATTTCGTCAACAACTTTCTCGTCAGCGGAATCACGCATTACGTGCGCGGCGAAGATAATAAATTGTATTTTTTCATAGTACTAAGCTCGGACGACCTCAAACTCAGCGCATCGGAATGGATCACGAAAAAAGAGAGAAGCTGCTTCATACCCGACCCCGCGTACGAACTCGAAATAAGCATCGGCGACGGCGGCGCATCGGGTTTCCATTACATATTTTATCATGAGATAATGCATGGCTATGAATACGTCGAAAGAATAATGCCTGGAGAAGGATTGTTTTTCAACGGAAACAAATCCATGGCGCACGAAATGAATGCCAATAACGCGGCAATCGAATATCAGTATATTGACCCGTTTTGGATACAATACGATAAGCCGGTTAAAAAATTTGATTTTCCAAGCAGAGACAAAATCACTTTCTACGGATTAAAAAACGGACCGCTGATAAAGATGTCAGATGCGCCGGATATTTACAAAAATCTTGTCGAAAGCCCGTTCGTTTCGCTGTACGGCTCAATGGATTTGAGTCAGGACTTGGCGGAATATTCAGCCATGTACATGCACGTCAAAGTTTTAAAGCTGCCGTGGACGCTTACGATCAGGAAAAACGGAGAAACAATTTTTGTGATGAAAGACCTCCTCGACCGCGAGAACGTAAAAAATCGCGCTGAATTCATAGCAGACATTTACAAATAGAAGCGTTACATTTTCAGGGCTGATAGCGCCGGGATGTCCATGCTAATTATAAGGCTTCATTCAATCGGTTTCATGAAGAAGCGTTTCGGAGAAAGCATTTTCGGACCTGAGCGGCGGGCGATGCCGACGAGCGTTTGCATTGCGCGCGAGGCGGTGAGCGACAGCTTCGGGTCCTCGCCGGCGGCGAGCTGGACCATCTGCACGAGCGGGTACAACGGCGGCGTCCACCGTTCGAACTGTCTCATAATGGCAAGCGAGATCAGGCAGCCGTGGCAGTATGCGGCGGTCATGTCGGGCTGCGGGGCGCGAGTGTCGTTGAGGCGTCCGAGTCCGGCGCGCGCGAGGTCCACGATGCTGTACCGGGCGCAGCCGCCCGCGATTCCGCAGCAGTGCGATTCGGTAGTGGTGTTCTTCATCTCGACGACTTCAGCGCCGATCTTCTTTAGCAGCCGGCGCGGCGAATCGTACATCTCGCTATCCATCATTTTCGCGTGGCAGGAGTCCTGAATTGTCACTTTTTTATTCAGCGGGTTCGTAATTTTCAGTTTTCCGCTGTCGATCCGGTCTTCGAGCCAGTTTGTTATGAACTGTCCTTCGACGCCGAAGTCGATGCCGTATTCGCGCGGGTAGATGTTCATCACCATATTCATGCAGGCGGCGCAGATAAACACGACTTTACGGCCCTTGAGTTTCGAAAAAACCTTTTTCAGTTTTTCGCCGGCCTGGCGCCCGGTGTCGAATATGCCCATCCGGTAGTACATTTCCCCGCAGCAGTACTCGAGGGAGCCGAACGCCGGCAGGCCGTCGAATATGCCGGACCGCAACACGTCCGCGATCACGAGCGTGTTGCAGCCGGTATAAAGCACGGTGTCGGAGTCCGGCGGGGTTTTGATTTTTTCGATTAACGCGGACTCCTCAGGCGTGTAGCGCATCTCCGACCTGAAATTCGGGAACTCGTGCGGCATCAGATAGCGGGCCTTTTCGGGGACGCCGTATTTCTCGTAGCGTTCCATCCATCTGGAGCGGATGAGCGAGTAAGGCCGGCAGCCGTTCGGGCAATAGAGGTCGCAGGACCAGCAGCCGATGCAGCGGTTCATCACTTCGCTCCGCTCGCCCGCGCGCAGACGCCTGATCTCCTCTTTAGCGCGTTCCGGCGTATATTTCAGATAGTGGCATTTCGAGAGGCAGGTTCCGCACTCCTCGCACTTTTCAGCGTCATACACCTGTGTCGGATCATCATATTTTTTTTCAGCCATAGCGGTTCAGTTGCCCTTTTAATTTTTATATAAGTGTAGAATATACCATAATGATGCCATTATTGTGCATGTAAATGGGATAATATTTATAATGGATAATGGCGATATTGTCCGTGAATGACGGTTGAAGATGGCGAAGAAGAGCGAAAAGAAACGAAGAGGCGGCAGGAAAGCGCTTGTCGCGGCGTTTTTACTTATCGTATTTTTCGCATGCGCATGGGTCGGGTTGCGATACGCGCTGATGGCCGGCGGCGTGGCGAACCGGGTGAGGAGTGAGGTTGAAACGCGGCTTTCCCCGGCGCTGAACGAGCCGTTGCGGATGGGGAAGCTGCACATCGACA
>JBAYJY010000075.1:0-21209 GCA_041664945.1 bacterium
AAGCCCGGCGCCTGAAATCCAAAGCGGCCCATTATATAATCCTGAAATCGTAGGCGCGCAGCATGCTGCGCGCAAGAAGCGCTTAAAGCATCTTGTCTTAAGCCGTTACGTTTGGATTATTTTGACATTGCCGAGAAGAAAATGATGAGCTTGGCCGCTACGGCGATGATTATCGCGAGCAGAAGCAATGTCGTGCGCCACGACGAAAAACCGTGAACTTCCCTGTTTCGCTTAAACCATCGCATGCCGGCAATTCACCTAAAATCGTTACCGCGCGGCTTTTGCTATTGCCCGAACTTCGGGACGACTTTCAGCGCTACTGTCTGAAATAATTCTTCGCCCAGCGTGAAGTGTTCTTTCTTGTATATGCGCAACGACGCCGCGCCTTGTTTGACCGCCTCGATCTTCACAGCGAGTTTATAATCGAACCGCACCCACCCGTTGCCGTCGAGCGAGTGGACGGGGAACTCGCTTTCATTCGATAGCTTGATAGTGTCGTCTTCGCAACGGACGCTGTAAAACGGACCGCTTTTGCTGCCGGGGGACCCGTAGGTGAGCAGCGCCGCGTCCCCTTGCGTGATCTCGCCGCCGGGCAGATAGACGAAAGAATAGGTTTTGGCGATAGAAGCGCCGGAATTGTCAGTCGCTTCAAAAGTCATCGTATTTGTGCCGGTTGCCCATTCCGGCCGCAAGGCGACAATAACGCCTTTTGGACTTTCGGAAACAGTTGAGACCGAATCGATTTTATTTCCGTTCAGAAGGAATTTGTAATCTTTTATCTGAAGCATGAAAAACCTTAGTTCTTCTTTTGAGAGAAGCGCGTCGTCATTCCCCGCGCGGTCCAACAACTCGGACATCGATGGGGCATTCCAATAAAAAGAAGTCTTCGCTTCCAGAGCCTGGTCTTTCGTCTTGCCGACGACCTTGATCTCTTTTTTGCCGGCGTCGCCCAACGCTATCATATATGTAGCGACTTGTTTATTCGTATCGAATCCGCCGCCAAGCGCCTGGTATTCGCCCTCGGTTCCGTTCAACTGGATGCTTAACTTCGGTTTGTCCCAGTTCTTGGGATATTCCACATCGAAGATGCCGTATTGCGGAAGCGCGCCGTTTGAAGTTCGCGCAACATGCAGATCGTCCGGATTCTCGCACGCCGCTTGGCATTCCTCTATAGTTTCGAATGGCACGACGCCGTCGCAGCCGCCGTAGAAAAACGCATCGCACTTCTTGCTGTCAGCGTCATAATAAAATTTTTCAAATAGCGCTTTGCACGACCCGTCCTTCGGCGCGAGGCTGCATCTTTTAGACGGCTTGAACGCCGCTTCTGTTTCTTTCCCGCTCGCTGAAGACGCGAATAAAACCCCAAGCAGCATAAAACATAAAATGATTTTTCCGATTTTCATTAAACACACCCTCCACAACATCGTTTCAAAAACAATATCAATTATAGCGATAAAATCGCGCAAAAACACACATGTGGAGGATGAAGGTTGCAATGCCTGTTCTATAGGGTATTCACAAATTCATTTATTGTCTGAGCCTGGCTCTATTTTTTTTTGGCCTTTACCATCTCTTTAACTGTTCCGATAATAATTTCAGGTTTCACCAGACTTGTATTGAATATCGCGTTAAAGAGACAAGGATTCTCTATGTCTGCGTTAAAATACTTTTTTACATATTTGCGCTGTTCGTTTTCCTTTTTGGCAATGTATTCCTTAGCGAGTTTTTCGGATAATCCGTTTTTTTCAATGATGTTATTGATTCTCGCGTTAATCGGCGCCACGAGCCTGATGCTGATTCTTCTTTCAGGCGGAATGAAGAAGTTGGCGCCTCTGCCGAGGATGACCGCTTTCCCATGCGCCGCGACAGCGAAAATGACGTTTCTGAGATGCTTCAGGTAAGCGTCCGAGGAAATGCTGCTGTCACCGAGAAAATCCGATAGCCAATCGGTAAAATCCGACTGGGTTTTTTCGTCGAGCGTGGAAATGACCTCCGTGGCTACCTCTTCATTGTCGGCAATCTTTTCGACTATCTCCTTGTTATACAAATCCCATCCAAGTTCGGCAGAGAGCTTTTCGGCGATATCGTCGCCGCCGCTTCCCGGTTCGCGGCTGATCGTTATAACAATTTCGCCGCCGGTCTTCTTGTTTCCCTTTTGATTTTTCCACTCCCGAACCCGGTCTTCGGCAAGTTGCGCAAAAGCGCTAAGCGAATTATCTGAATCCATGTGTATCACTCCTTTTGTATTCTCTTATAAAAATAAATAACAGACCATTGGCCTCAATTGTTCCGTTTTTCATTTAGTTTATTGAAAGGGAATTGTTCTAAAGGTCGTACTTCTGTGCTGTATGCGAATAGCGGCAAATATTTAAAGCGTGGATTCGAAGCCCGACCATGTTGTCTGGCATTTAAGCGGTCCTGAATAAATCTGCAATTGGAAAATTCACGTATCCCATACAGTCAAAACGACCGAGGCGCAATTCAAAAACTGCGGGACTGGCGTGAGGCCGGGAAATCTGCGGCTATGACTTTTTCGGAGTCATAGCGCATGATTCCGGAACTTTAAACAATCTAAGTATCGCCATCATCGGGCACCAGTTTGTGAATGCCGACTGAAGAAGATTGAAACCCACAAATGCCGTAAAAAGATACCAGTAGGGATTCACATAATGCCCCAAGGCTATTGTCGCTATAATAATAACGCCTGCTATCATTCTCAAATATCTTTCTATAGTCATGATCATCACCTCTTTATCTATAACATACGGAGCGAGAATTAAGTTTCAATACATTTCATCGACGCTCGATAGAATCAATTTCAGGCATGGCTCGATTTCGCATTTGCCGGCATAATTTTTCAGATGTTCAAGAATGTTCCGAATGGGCTGTTCCTCCGCAGGCACAATAAAGACATCGGCGGGCCATGTCAGATCGTGAGCGAAGGCGGTTTTCTTAATAACATTCGTGCCCGTGCCCTGCAGATGCATGAAGCCTTTTATCCCGGATGATGACAGTATGCCGATTACCATGTCGGAAATCTCACTGCTGCAGAATATAGTCAGTTGTTTGTTCATCGCAGTTTGTCCTCTCGATTTATTTTACCGCATCCACTTGCGCGGCATCGCCGGCAATTTCATCGCCTTTCCGTTTGCCGATGCTTTCAACCATGTAAAACACAAGCGGAACAACCAAAAGCGTGAGTATAGTCGAGGCTATGGCGCCGCCCATAAGCGCGACTGCAAGGCCTTGGAATATCGGGTCGAGATAAATCGGAATCGCCCCGACGACAACCGCGCCGCTCGTGAGCGCTATGGGCCGAAAACGCACTGCGCCGCTGTCCAGCACAGCCTGTTTCAGCGGCATCCCTTCAGCCAGCCGCATTTGCGCGAAGTCGATCAGAAGAATTGAATTGCGCACAATAATGCCCGATAGAGCGATGAACCCTATCATTGAGGTTGCCGTAAAGAATGAATGAAGCAGCCAATGGCCGGGAAGGATGCCTACAAGAGTAAGAGGGATGGCGATCATCATAACGAGGGGTTTGGTGAACGATTGAAACCAAGCCACTATGAGAACATAAATGAGAATCAGGACGATCATGAAGGCTATGCCGAGATCGCGGAACACTTCATATGTTATCTGCCATTCGCCGTCCCATTTGAGCCCGAAATTCTCTTCGAGCGGCGGTTGCGATGAATAGAATTCGGTCAGCGAGTAACCTTGGGGCAGCTTGAGATCTTTAAGTTTTTTGCTGATATCAAGCATCGCGTATACCGGGCTTTCAAGATGGCCGGCGACGTCGCCCGTGACATACACGACGCGCTTGAGATTCTTTCTGTAGATGGTCTTGTCTTCAATGCCCTGCTTATAAGTGACGAGTTCCGATATGGGAATCATTTTCCCGGTCGCTGACTGCGCGTATATCTCCCGCAGATTCTGCAGCGACGATCTTTGATCCCTCGGCAGGCGCACGTTTATTGTCACCGGATCGTATTCCCCGGTGATGTGCGCGAGGCCGACATCCATGCCGGCAAGCGCAATGCTCATGGTTTTGACAACCTGATCAGGCGAAACGCCGGAAAGCATAGCTTTTTGTTTGTCCACGATGAAAGTCTGTTTCGGCTGATCGTCCTCGACCATCCAGTCTATGTCGACTACGCCGTCGGTCTTTTTAAAGATATTTTTCACCTCGCGCGCTATCTCGGTCTGCCTGTCGATATCCGGGCCGTATATTTCAGCGACGAGCGTTGACATAACCGGCGGGCCCGGCGGCACCTCCGCGATTTTCACGCGAGCTCCGTATTTATCGGCGACCGGCTGCACGAGGTTCCTGACGCGAAGAGCGATTTTATGGCTGTCGGCTTTTCTCTCTCCTTTTTCAGTGAGATTGACCTGTATGTCGGCGAGGTAGCCGCCTTGCCTCATATAGTAGTGCCTTACAAGCCCGTTGAAGTTGATCGGCGCGCCGCGGCCGATGTATAGCTGGTAATCCGTCACCTCGGGAACTTTTCCAAGTTGCTTCCCGATCTCCCGCGACACCATGGCCGTCTGCTCGAGAGGCGTCCCCTCAGGCATGTTGACGATGATCTGGAATTCGCTCTTGTTGTCGAACGGCAGCATTTTAACAGTGACCGATCTTGTAAACAGCAGGCTTATGGAGCCGAGCAGAAGCGCAAACAGCGCCGTGAGAAAAATCCACTTTGCGAATGGTCTTTCAATCAGCGGCCTCATTATTCGGACATATATGCGATAGGTGGCTGTTTTTTCGAGACTGTAATCTTCTTCGCCGTGAGCGCCTGTGTGTTTCATCAGCCGGAACGCGAGATACGGCGCGACAATGAAAGCGACAAGAAGCGAAATCAGCATCGCGAGAGACGACCCCACCGGCATGGGCCTCATGTACGGCCCCATCAATCCCGTGACAAAATACATCGGGAAAACAGCCGCAATCACCGTGAATGTCGCGAGTATTGTCGGGTTGCCGACCTCGTTCACCGCGGTTATTGCCGCCTGATATGGCGGCAGTTGCCGCATGGAGAAATGACGGTGTATGTTTTCAACAACAATGATCGAGTCGTCCACCACGATTCCGGTGACGAACACGAGGGCGAACAGAGTGATGCGGTTAAGCGTGTATCCGTTGATGTAATAGATAAACAGCGTGAGCGAAAAGGTTATGGGAATAGATATGAGAATGACGAGCGCCGAGCGCCAGCCCATGGCGATCAGTATGACGAGCGTCACCGCGAGAATCGCGCCTCCGAGGTGTTTAATTAGTTCGTTGACTTTGTCTTTTGCCGTGGCGCCGTAATTCCGCGTTTCTGTTATGTTGATCTCGGAAGGCACGAATTGGCTGCGGACTTTACCGATGTGTTCGAGCACATTCTCCACAACATGCGACGCGTCGGAGCCCTTGCGTTTGGCGACAGATATGTTAACAGCGGCGTATTCCTGGCCCGGCGCGGCATTGATTCCGCGCTTCTCGCCGGCGGGACCGGCTACCATGAATACATAGTCTTTTAATTCCTCCGGCCCATCAACAATATCGGCGACATCGCGCAGATAGACAGGCCGGCCGCTGTTTGTTCCGACAATAATGCCGGAGATGTCTTTTTCGCTTTCAAGGAATTCGCCGCTCTCCACGATGTATTCCCTGTTTCCAGATTCGTATACGCCGGATGGGAGCCGCGTGTTATTCTGCATCAGCGCCCCTGCGATTGCCGGGAGCGATATGTTGCGCGCCGCCATACGCGCCGCGCCGGGTATCACCTTCATCTGCCTGCGCTGGCCGCCTGTGATCTGGACGTCGGAAACATTGTTCACCTTTTTGATCTCATCGGCGAGCTGGCCGGCGACATGACGCAAGTCGCCCCATTGGTATTTTTTGCTCCAGACCGTCAGCGTCAGCACGGGCACATCATCAATGGATTTCGATTTCACTATTGGTTGCAAGGCGCCGGGCGGAAGCATGTCCATGTTACCCATAACCTTGTCATACAACTTTACCAGACTGGCTTCCTGATTCTGGCCTACAAGGAATCTGACCGTGACGATGCTCATGTTTGGGCGCGACATTGAATACACATATTCCACGCCGCCTATTTCCCATATCAGTTTTTCCAACGGCATGGATATGCGCTTTTCAACTTCTTTCGCGCTCGTTCCCGGCATTGGCACTATCACGTCGGCGAAAGGCACTGTGATCTGGGGTTCTTCCTCGCGCGTTGTTTTCAGCACGGCGAATACGCCGAGCAGCAACGTCACGATGACGATGATGGGAGTTAGCTTCGAATTTATAAAGAACTGGCCTATACGGCCGGCCGGACCGAATTTGATCATTTTGCCACCGTCACTTTCCCGCCATCAAAAAGACGATCTGTATTGTTAACTGCGATTATGTCGCCGCCGGAGAGCCCGGAGAGTATTTCCACCATGCCGCCCGGAAGTTTTCTCCCTGTCTTAACAAGCCGGAATTCCGCTGTCTCTTTCTGGATGACAAACACTCCTGTGATCTGGCCTCGCAACAGCACGGCTGTTTCAGGCACGCTCAGAACGCTTATCTCCCCGCGCTTGAAGTTCGCCTTTCCGTACAGCCCTGAACGCATGTTATGCGCCGCCGGCAGTTTGATCTTCACCGTAAATGACCGGCTGGATGGGTCCACCGCCGCCGCTATTTCATTAACTACCCCCTCTAAGTTGCCGTCTTGGAGAGAATCAATTTCCACCGGAACTCTCTGGCCGACTGTGACATATTTAAGGAAATTCTCTTCCACCTGCGTTTCGAGCCTGTAATTCGTATTGTCTTCAATCATGTACAACGGCGCGCCAGGCGTTGCCATCTGGCCGGGTTCGGCGATTTTCTGAACGATGACTCCATTGAACGGAGCGTATACAGACGCAAATCCCCGCATTATTTCGGCCTGCCGAACGCCTTGCTTCGCCTGATCGATTTTGGATTCAACCTGCCTGCGCTTTGCTTTCAATGAGTCAATATAGCTTGAAGCGCGTTGCGCTTCCGCGTCAGCCATGCGCTTTTGCGCGGCCACCTGGTCAAACTCCTGTTCCGACACGGATTTGTCCTGCCGGAGTTTGTCGTAACGCGCGAATGTTTTTTCGGCGAGGTCTCTGTTCGCCTGCGCCGACGTCAAACCGTATTGCGCGGCGGAAATCCCGTCGTCAACTTCCTGAATGGCGCGTTGCGCTTCCAATACGGCGGACTGCGCCTGCTGAACCTGCGACTCAATATCCCGAGAGTCTATCTTTACAAGCAGTTGTCCCGCGGACACAACATCGCCTTCATTCGCGTAAACGCCCATGATGGCGCCCATCGCCTTGGCTGAAAGCGCGCTCCGTTTGCCGGACTGCACTGTTCCGACAGCCTTGTAAACATCAGCTACTATCTCCGGAGCGACCTGTATGACAGCGACTTCAACAGCAGGCTGCGAAGCTTCGTTCCGCGTCTCGGATTTCTTTTCATGTTTGCTGCAGGAAGCTGCTCCGACCGCAATAAACAGGGCCACAATCAAAACGGCATATTTTTTTCTCATAAAGCACCTCTTAAATGTTTGATGTATTTTGTTATTCGATACCTGAAGCGAGTTTAAGCGTTTCGATTCCGACAAGATACTGGTAAAGGGCGCCGAGATATCCAGTCTGCGCCTGTGTCCGGGCGGCTTCCGCAGCCAGAACCTCTACGTTTGTCGAAAGTCCGTTTGAATACCGGTTTTCGACTATTTTCAACGACGCGTCGGCCTGTTCCACAGCGCGGCTCATTACGTCCATTCCTTTCACCGCTGTTTGCACATTCATGAATGCCTGCCGGACTTCCAATTCCATGCCTTGCTTTGCCTGCTCCCTTTGCCATTTGATCTCGTCCACTCCGGCGCTCTCTTTTCGCGACCTGTATTTTGCTTCGCCGCCGTCGCCGATGTTCATATTCACAGAGACTCCCATGAACCAACTGTTGCCGTCACTGTTTATCAGCGTGGAGTTGTCCATGTCGTAATTCCCCATGAGATACACGTGAGGCCGCCGCGCCGATGCGGCCATCGCCACCGCGCTGCTCTTTGCTGAAAATGCGCTGTCGAGCGCTTTCAGTTCAGGCCTGTTTCCCAAGGCGGTTTTTATGTAGAAATCCAAATCGCCTTTGAAATCAATTTTTTCCAAAATAGACGGGTCGATATCAAAAGTTCTCCCCTGGTCGGCGCCCATAGTCATAAGAAGAGCGGCCTTAGCAAGATTGAGATCATTTTCCGCCTGAAGTTTCATCTGTTCTATTTCCGCCACGCGAACTCCGGCGCTGAGCTTATCCGACTCTACAATCAGCCCGTTCTTATGCATGTCCTGCGCTATTTTTTCATGCGCTTTTGCCGTTTCAAGCGCCTTGTTCGCCACCTCAATCTTTTTTCCGGCGATTATTACTCTCAGATACGATGTCTTCACGTTGAATTGTATCAGCTGCCCGGCGCGAACGGTCTCGTAATTAACCGCCTCGTCGGCTTTTCTCGCCGCCCGTATCCCGGCTTGTGCATAGCCCCCGGTTGATAGCGCATAAGCAAAACCGAGCCGCGTATTATAATTGGTCGTTATGGATGGGTCGTTTATGTTCAACATCATCGCCGGGCTAAAAGCCTCCTGATTGAGAACGGACATAAATGAATAGGTGGGATTGTTTGTCGAAGATACCGTTTCGCTGAGAGTGAATCTCGGCAGGAGACCGGTTTTGGCGGTCATCAGGTCTGCATAAGAGCCGGCTTTTTTGCTCCCGGCGATTTTCAGCGCGGGGCTATTGGCGTAAGCTTCCTTCATGCAATTATCAATTGTAAGAACTTCGGCAACCGCATTTGCCGTCGCAAAGGCCATAAAAATAAAGATTATAGTCGCGTATAATTTGTTTGTTCTCATCATTCTCTACCCTCCGTTAATTTCTCAAAACAATCTGAACTTTAGAAGGCCGTTTATTTGGCTCCACCATAACAACAACGTTTTGTTGTTATAAGTTCCCTCGCGTTATATTTGGCATAAGTCGCAAAGGCCCGTCATTATCTTTTCAATCTGTTTTTTCTTTCCCGCTTCAATGCTGTAATAGACAAAACCATTTTCTCTCTCTGAAACAACCAGCCCGTTGAGGCGGAGCAGCCGGAGTTGCTGAGAAACGAAAGATTGATTGTCATCGAGAAGTCTTTCCAGTTCAGTGACGTTTTTACGGCCTTCTTTAAGAAAGCACAGAATGCGAAGCCTCTCAGGGTGGGCGATTGTTTTCATTATCGAAGCCAGACCCGACAATTGCTTTTGATTCATTTTTGAAATATTCATTCGGCGCCTACATTTCAACATTTGCATATTATAATAACGAAATATCGACGCTTCGTCAAGCGTCCCGCAAAAGTTGCGTAAAATATATTAACCGCCTTTGTTGCGAGAATACAGGCGCTTGGCAAAATGCCCATTAGCGACCAAAAAAGAATAACAGAAGCGCTTGAAAGCCTTGTGCAATACATGGGCGCCGGCTCAATCGGCGTTGACTCGCTTCTCGAGATTAATAAGATAAGCAAAAATATGGATGCCGATCAGCCTCTTTGAATTGACGCATAAAAAAAGCCGCTCCTTAAAGCGGCTTTTGTTTAACCATTCCGGGCCGGAAGAATATTCCAGCAGCGTCATCCGGTTTGAAGTCTACATTTACGAACTATTTCTCTTGCCGAATAAAGATTTTTGACATATGTCTCTATTCAAAGATTAGAAATTATAAGAATAGCCCCACGCGATCGAGTCTTCCGCCAGCTTGTTTGTAACGGTGGTTCCCGCTACTGCTCCGGTAGCCGGGTTAACCATCGGGCCGCTGATCTCGTTTGCGAAAGCGTGATAGTAACCTATTGAATATTCATTCCCCGATTTTAGCTTTCTCGTCAGACCGATTGTTGCGTGATGCTTGATGATGGCCGGCGCGGGCGAGTTGAAGAAGCTCAGACTGGAGTCGATCGGGTTCTGGCTGTAATTGTATCCAATGCGCATATTCGTGTTTTGCGATATCTTTCTTTGCGCGCCGATGCCGAGAGCGAATATGTTGTCCCATCCGAACCCGGCGACAGAAGCTGTCGGAGTGAATCCCGATTTGTCGAACCCGTTTGTGTCCGCGTAATTAATCCAGCGGATATCAGCGGCGTATGTTGTTTTTCCAGATGGGGAATAACCTATTCCGGCGGAGATGAATCCGGGCACATCAAGATTGAAGCTCAAAGGGTTCCCGTTGCTGTCGTTCCACTCGAATTTGCCGAAATGAAGGGGTGTCGTCACTGAAAGTCCCAGATTAATGTTTTTACCCGCTTTGTAGCGCAGCCCGCCCTGAAAGCCGATTCCGGTCGCGCCTTCCGGGCTATCCGCGGAAGGGTATCCCGTTGATGTGGGATTTGCAAAGGGAGCAGGGGTGACCTCAAGCGAGGAATACGCCGGGATAACGGAGTATCCAAGCGCAAGCCGCTTGGAGACGATGAACGACTGGCCCAAAGCTATTTTCATTAGCCTGTAGTCCGACTGGATAGCGCCGAATCCGGCCATCGATTGCGGCATGAGTATCGCATTGGATGTGGCTGAAACGGTATTTTCCTGCGGATAGTCCACACCGAAGCCGGCGAGGCCGTAAAGAGAAATGTGCCATGCTGAAGAGGCGCCTTTCCGGTGATAGATGTATCCGAAAGCCGGCATAACTGAAGAGTTCGTGTCGCTTTCGGTCGAGCCTGACATTACTCCGGAAATGCTGCTTGAAATTGTGCGGGAGGGAATAAAATACTCGATTGTAAGATCGAGGCGTCCGCCTTCGAAATCGACCGAGCCGGCCGGATTCCACGCGATCGTTCCAAGAGAATCAAGGAACGCGGCTGTTCCGGCGCCGCCCATTGTCTGATTGATCGTTCCAACTCCGTGTAGAAAATGTCCGTCCGTCGCTTTGGCGTCGGATGTAGATAGCAGCATCGCGGAAGCTGCTATGAGAAGCGCAAAGAAAAATGTTCCGATTGCTTTGTGTTTGCCAATAATCATTTCAATTTTATCCTCCTGGGATTTTTTATTTGAAAACCTTTTGTCCCGGTGAGCTCAGCGGCAATAAGTCGCGCATAAATCATCCACATCCGCCGCTTTTTCTGACAGTCGGGCCTACTGGTTTAACCTTCTTGATAAATTTTCTCGGGGCAACGCGATGCGGGTCCGGATCGGCGCCCGGCTGCGCCTTGCCCAAAGCAAAAGGAAAAGAGTATTTCAGTTTGTCGTCTCCCGCCTTAATGCGCCGCGCGGCGGATGGCTCGCCGTACGCGGATATCCATTTATTGATGCCGCCTCCGAGTATGTATATGTTTTGGACATTCTGTGCGGCGAGAAGTTTCCATGCCTTTGTGGCGGCGCGTTCATCGTTCGAGACAAAAACTTTTATAGTCTGCTCCGGCAGGTTGCTTACCCACTTCGGGTCTTTCAGTTGGGATTCGCTTATCCTCTCCGAATCCACAATGTGGAAAATGTTGTAGTCGCTTTCATTCCGGACGTCATAGATCCGAAGCTGCATGGCGTCGCCGTTGGCGATTTCAAACAGTTCGCCGGGGTCGATCTGAAACTTTCGCGTTTCTATTTGAGCCTCGAGTTTCGGTTCCGCTTTTGCAAGCTTCGAGTTAACGGTCGGCTGTTTCACTACCAGCAGACCGGCTCCTGCCACAACCGCAATTATTGTCAGAAAATGTTGAATCTTCATCCCAATTTAGCCTCCGCATCTTTTTTCGCGAAGTACGCCTCGGTTTTCTCGGCGGCGACAAACATTCCGAGCGCCATCAGCGTCACGAGGAAAGCCACTGCGCCTGCGCTCAATCCGAGCCAGTCCTGCAGAGTGAGTCTTCCGAGAAAACCGGAGTGTTCCCAGAATGTTCGAAAACTGTCGATTGTCTCCCCGAAGAAGAACATGCCTATGCAAAGTCCGGCGACGAACAGGATGCCGTCGATTTTCAGAGTGGCGAGCGAAACGAGCGCGGTTCCCGGACAATATCCTCCGACAACGAAACCGATTCCGAAAATGAAACCGCCGACGATTCCTGGCCACATATAAGTCGGGTTAACCCAGATTTTGTCATAGTCGAGAATCCCCAATGCGTTCGCCCAGAACATGAGCAGCATGGCTGTAATGATCGCCGTGAACATAACCTTGAGAACGCGCATGTTCCTGAAATAGAACTGCGCCGACAGGTTGAGGGAATTCCCGAATCCGGCCCGTTCGAGCGCGAATCCGAATCCCATGCCGACCAGGACATTGATCAAAGCTCCTCCAACGTGCCCCAAGATTGCGTACATATCGAAAGGTCCCATTTTCAACACCTCAGTTCCAGAGTTTTCTTACGAAATATGCGAACGCGTACGCCCCGCCGAAAACTGCGAACATGAAAGCCCAGCTTCCGGCTGAAAGCGATGCGCCGCCGCTGAGCGCCTGCCCTGAAGTGCAGCCTCGCGAGATGCGAACCGCGAAACCGGCGATTATGCCGCCTATGAGCGCATAAGCCCATCTTGTTCTGTTGTTGATGTGCGGTCCCTTGTAAGTCTCCAGCTTGACTCTTCCCGCAAGCAGCCCGGAAACAAATCCGCCGAGAATTATGCCCACAACTTCGAATATCAGCCAAGTGTCGAGAGGCGGCGCTCCCGTCCGGACCAGCCCGGCCAGATATGCATTTTGGTCCGCATGTCCCGGCCATATCTTATCCACTAGCGCGGCTGTGAACTGGGCGATGCCGCCTGAAGCTCCGAGCCCGTGGCCGAATAGCATAAAAGATGCGAATAACACTACTCCGAGCAGTACCCCGGCAACGTATGGGTTCATGTATCTTTCGGCTTTGCTATTTGTATTCATGACTCACCTCCGCCGTTTTCTTCCTCCACCGTTTCGTATCCTGTTATCATTCCGACTATGCTCGACAGAGGCGTTCGTCCGGTTGTGGTCATATATATGTGCACAATGAGGAACGACACGAAGAGCCACGCTCCGAACCTGTGGAGGGTGGCGAGCATTTTAAGGCCGCCGAAGTGATCGACAATCCGCGGGTCGATCGCGACGCTCCATTTCAACAGGCCGGTTACGACCATCAGCGGAAGCAGCGCGTTAAGTATTACGAAGTATGTGATTTTTTGGAGCGGGAGCAGCCTTTTCTCCGGCGTTTTTTCAAACGGATGCGCTTCTCCCTTGAATATTCCAACGAGATAGTATCTCGCGTGCCTGAACCCCATGGTTGTGAAGTCGTCGAACCCGGGTATGTAGCGTTTCAGCAAACCTCCGGCCAGGTTGTAGAACAGGGCCAGCCCGGCGTTGACGGCGAGGATGATGCCTACTGTGTTGTGCGCCAGCACGGCCGCGTTGAAACCGCTCGACGACACCAACGAGGAATAGGTGATTAAGAAGCCGGTGACGATCAGCGCGATAACGGTCGTGGCCTGAAGCCAGTGCCACAGCCTTTCGTATACGGAATAAAAGAGGATTTTTTTCTTCATTGGAGAATCACCCCTTTCCCCTTCTGCGCGCTGAAATAATTCTCAGCAGCGCGTGCGCGGCGACTCCGAACAGCGAGCCAGCCACGGCGAGCAGCCCTATGATATCGGTCCATCGCGTGCGGTCAGTTCCGTGGATGTACAACACTGCCGGATCGATTCTTTGAACTATTGTCAGCGCATGGTTTTTTGTCACTGCCATGTTGCCTTTGATCAGCGTTATGGAATCGGGCATCAGCTTCGGACTCACTCCGGGGATGGAATAAGAAGAGAGGACAATCTCTTTGTTGATTCTCGATTTCCCGCTGTGGCAAAGCTTGCAGTCCCGTATCGCTTCTGAACCCGGCGCTATGCCATGGCTCAGTGTGTATGGCTGAATCTCAGCCCGGATGCGCGGCGATTTCACGCCCGCTTTCTTGAGCAGCGCCGCCACCGCCGATATTTTTTTCTCGCTGTCAAGCTTCCTCTCAGATGGCGATATCTTCCCGTCGCCGTTAGTGTCCAGCGCATTTACAACTTCGGGGCGAAAATCGCCTTGAGGCGTGAATAGCGCTTCCCTGAGAGTTTCGAGAGGAACCGGTTTTTCCGGAGCGCCCTCTGTCCAGAACCATGTTGTAATTATATTGTACGGGCCGAGTCTGTATCTGCCGTCATCCTCGTGGAGCAGCAGCGCCGGCCTGTATCCGTATATAAGCGAACTTGCCTCATTAACGGGGCCGTCTATGCCGCGGTGCTGGACTCGAGGCGCAAGGCCGAACGTCGGAAGGGTCCAGTCAGTTGTTCTCCGCAATGGGGCGCGGACCACTGGAATGTGGCACGTCTGGCAGCTTATGTTGTTGAAATGCAGTTTCTTGTAAGGCAGAAAGTCGTGTGTTTTCTCAGCATCGTGGCAGTCCCTACAGTTTCTCATAGAGCCGTCGAGCCTTCTGTCGGCTGTTCCTTGAGCGGTGTGGCCTTTTACGAAATTATGGTCGGGTGATATTAGATAATCGTTGATCGAAGAGCGCCTGCTGTCGAATTGAAGGTGCGCGGGAGTCCGGCCTCCGGCGGTTTTATTGATGTACGCCGGATTGTTTGGCGAATAGTGGCAACTGGAGCAATCGACGAGGCGTTCCGCATGTACATCCCACGGGATGTCGAGCTTCTCTTTGTTCTCTATGTTCATCCCTGATGCGGATATCCGG
Organism: bacterium; assembly: GCA_041664945.1. Taxonomy (GTDB): domain Bacteria; phylum UBP15; class UBA6099; order UBA6099; family UBA6099; genus JBAYJY01. The sequence continues at coordinate 14,694 of JBAYJY010000075.1, forward strand.
GAGGGCGAGAAAATCTCTCCGCTGGTTTCGACGCTCCAGTTGTCGAGCGAATTTTTGAACACGACCGGGTCCGTGCATTTGCATGCGCGGCCGTGGCAAATGCGGCAGTTTGAGCTGTCCGGGTCGGATATTTCAAACGAAGAAATGTCTGGCGCTCCGTCGGCGCCGAAAGCCGCTTTATTCCATTCCCATCCGTCGGAAGTCTTTTTAACAAGCCCCTCGCCCGCGAGGGTCGCAGTGGAGGCCCATCTGAATTTGCCCGCGCGCAGGGTCCTGACTCTTTCCGTGTTGTTGGGGGATTTTACATGGCACAGCAGGCAGTTCACCTCAACCGTGCCGGATTTGTCCCAGTCCCAATCGGCAAGCTTGCCGGTTTTGGGGTCGTGGGCGAGGTTTTCGTTATTGCGGACGTTTTTTTGCCGATTAGCGTCGAGTGGCAGGCCGTCGACCCTGCTGAACATCGCCGGGCCTCCCCCGACATGGCGGGCGCCGGCGGTGCGTATCCAGTCCGCGGTTGTGAGGTCCGGCGAACTGTCATAAAGCGTAGACAGCGTTCTATAAGTCAGCGGCTCCCATCTTCCGAACAGCCCAGTCCCCGTGTCCCACGGCCGGCCGCTCGGCGTTTTCCCGGCCGGGCTCATCTCGTCGAACCCGGCGAGCGCGTGATAGTTTTTGCGCGAGATGAACGCCGTGTCGTGGCATTGCCCGCAAGTGCGCATCAGCGACAGAGCGCTCTTGGTCTCAGTCACTTTTCCGCCGTTTTTATCGAGAAAGATCACTCTCGGATGTACGGATGCGCGCGCTTTCTCGGGAGCCTTTTTGTAACTGTCGAAAGTCAGCGGCGGTACAGCGACTTCCGGTTTTGCCGCCGCCGGCATCAGAAGGACGGCAAGGGCCGAGACGAAAAGAAGGAGTATGTTTTTTTTCATTTACTTTTCACCTCGTCGGATATCAAAAGTCTCATTCTCTCGCGTCCGCCCGATTTCGCGGGGTCGCCGCTGTATCCAAGCGCGCGCCAGGCGAGGCGTCCGTTGTCGCCGTGGCAATCGGTGCATTGGAGGGCTTTGCCTTTGGGCGACACCATGTGGGAGAGCGGCCAGTACATGCCGGTTTTCGTGAATCCCATTTTCCCGCTGAATTTGAGTCCGGTGAACTTTTGGGCGAGGGTTGCCGCCTGATTCCAGTTGAAATCGGTCCAGTAGCCGCCTTTGCCCACTGTTTGGGGTATCAGCAGGTAATTGTATCCGACGTCGTACGGTTGTTTTGCGTAATGGACTTTGAAGGGCCAGATGCGTGATCCGGGGTCGCTTATCCTGCCCAGCGGGTAATTTATGTTTGTTATTTTGTTCGGGTCGATCTTATCTCCCTTGAGATATCGGCCGGAGCGCCCGTTGAACCACATATACGTCGGCGCTATGTTCTTTTCGTAAACGAAGCTTCCCTTGATTTTGAGGTATTCGTGCGGATCGTCCACCGGCACGTCTTTGCCCGCGGTTGACCAGTCCCACGCGATTTTGGTCGGCTCCTTGACCGCCATGAACGGGATATGGCAGGCCTGGCAGGCGACAGCCGCCACGTGTTCGTTGAGCCGTTCCGACTCGTGGGGTTTTTTCGTATGGCAGTCCGAGCAATCCATCTTTCCCATGCCTGATACGCTGACGGACATCGAGCGGCCGGGAATCCGGTGTTTCTTCGTCTTGTGGCAATCGACGCACTGCAGGTCGAGGCGGCCCATGTGAACGTCCACCCGTTCCACCGGCTTATTGAGCGAGCCGTCGAGGTCGCCGTGTTTAACCGCGTTGCCGCCGCCGCCGTTGAAGTGGCAGGCGCCGCAGTTCGAGCGGGTCGGCCTGCCCACGCTTTGCGCCGCCGCAAGCAGGTCCACGCCCTTCGCCGGAAGCCCGGAGTCATCCTTGGCGTATCCGCCGGAATGGTCGTGGCACACGAGGCAGTCTATATTTTCCTTTTTCTTAAAATCGAACTTATCGTTTTTCCAGCCGTAGCCTGCGTGGCAAGTTGTGCATTTCGGCCAGTTGGATTCCACGCTTATGCAGAAATTGTTGATCAGATTTTTCTTTCCGATTCTTTCCCGCGTGTCGTGGCCGGGGATGAACGTCTCGTCGCCCACCCAGTTCCAGTGCGCGGTCTTCATGAAATCGTTCGCTTCTTCCGGGTGGCAGCGAATGCATTCTCGCGTGACTGCCGGCCCGCTTTTCAGAGGACCCCGCACAAGCGCCGCATGGTTTGTCGGGCTGAGCTTCTTCGGCACTTTGCTCCATTCGTACGCGTCGCCCGGCGGCGTCGCGACTCCTCCGCGGTGCGTGACCCACGCCGCCGCGACGGCCGCAATCAGGGCGCAGGCCAGCGCAATCGCGGCGATCTTCTTTTTTCTATTCACGTTTCGCGCCTCCATGTCAGGTCTTCTTTGCCAGCCGTTTTGCGACAACGTCAAACGCCACGCATTCAAAAGCGCACGGCTATCGGGCCGCAGACGATCTATTTAATTGGCAGCAATATCTCTATTCAGTCTGTCTATATATTATAAATACATTCTATCATTTTGTTTATGTACTTCTTTTTGTCCGGATCGAGCGAATAATACACGAACCCGTTTTTCTTCTCTGTCTTAACAAGATTGTTCAGACGCAGTATTCTGAGCTGCTGCGAAACCAGCGCCTGGTTCACGCCCAGCGCCTTCACCAGCTCGTTGACGTTATTGAGGTCTTTGCTCAACAGAAAAAGAATCTTCATGCGCGTGGGGTGCGCAACCGCTTTCATTATCTGAGATATTCTTTCCAGTTCCTGTTCCGTCATAATGTCTGATTCCATTTAGCCGCCGCCTTATGCGTATATAGCAATATCAATATATAGCGAAACGCGCATATTATCAAGCTTCCTTCAAAAATTAATTCGCTTCGCTCCGACCGCGGCTTTTTCATATTAATAAACCGGCCGGCCCTTATATTTGTTTCATCCTCATCAAAAAATATTCAATCTCCGGGTTTTTATATTATCTAAATTCCCGCTGCCGCCTTTAAGCTTTTCGCTGAGTTCTGAGTTCTGCATTCGGGCATAGCATGCTATGCCCCTACGGCTGAATGCTATATGCTTTTATCTGTTCCCCAACTACCATCTGCCATCTACTGTTTTGTGTTTATCGCTGAGTTCTGAGTTCTGTATTCTGTTTTATGTCTTCTGCATTTGGGCATAGCATGCTATGCCCCTACGGCTGAATCCTCGCTGTTTTTATTCTTTCCCCTACGCCTGAATGCTTTATGCTTTTATCTGTTCCCCAACTACCATCTGCCATCTGCCATCTACTGTTTTATGTCTTTCCCTCATCATCAATATAAGATAAAATGGATAAACGTTTTGCAGACTCTGGCCATTCGGCGGCGCGGCTGTGCGCTTTCCGGCACAAAATAAATAGTAATCAACAGACGCCGCCGGTATGCGTAACGTATGATAAATAAGGCGGCGCCCGGATCCGGATTCACCGTTCGAGCGCGCGGCCGGCCCGACAAAATCGGTTTTGGAGAAGTGAAATGCACGAAGACATTCTGATGAGAACCGCCATATCAACCGTCCCGCACTGGTACGAAAGCGAATACGCGAAAAACACCTACGAATTAACTTTAAACAAAACCACATTGAAGTTTTGCTGCCACAATCCGATCACGCCGAAACTGCACATGCTTCACACCTATATGCAGAACAGCCTCGACTTATGGCGTTCGCAAATGCCTGTCTTTCCGACCCCGAGATCGCTTCAGCAGGTGGAGGAGAATGTGGCGGTCCGATGGCTTGAGATCTGCGATTCCTCGATAAACTGGGACAAATTCATATCCTATATAGAATTCGTCAGGCTAAGAACCTACGAAAACGACAGCGTGGCGCTCAACCTCGTAATCGGAAGCGGCGAAAGTTCAATGTCCCTTATGGATGATAACATACAGAAGATACTGGACCCGCTCGCCGCAAGCCAGCAGGTGTACTTCAGGGTGGACAAGGACCTGCGTTTTATAGACTATCAGGAAATCCTGTGGCGCGAAGTGCGCGAAGCGTCCGAGTACAAGTTCATCCCCTCGTTTCTCGAGCCGTTCGCGTCAATACTGCAGGACGGCGAGTTTTCCGCGCACCTGCACCGGCGCGGCGACATCTTCATCATGGATTCGCACGGACTGCTGGCCGCCAACAGGAAAGGGCATTGGCACATCTACGACGCGAACACATTCAAAAACAGCGTGTGCGGCATCATGGGGAACATCACCGTGGGCAACAACGTCTTCGAGCTGATATTCGACCTCAGCTACCAGCGGCGCGGCGCGCTGCTCGTGTACGACCCGCAGCACAAAGTCATCGATCACGTCGTGAACCCGCAGTCGGTCATAGGCGGCGGGTCGCCTTCGCCGGACGCTGCCCGCGCGATGCTCAGCCCCGTCATACGCGGCATCCGGCTTGGGAAAACCGACCGCCTGATAAGAAAGAAAAACATCTTTCTCGAAATAGCCGTCTTAGACGGCGCGGTGATATTCGACGACGAAGAACTGCTCGCCGTCGGCGCCATGATAAAACAGCATCCCGAACTCGGCGACTGCATAGGAGCCCGCACCACGGCCACCCAGTCCGCCTATCGCTATGGCGGAATCCCCGTTAAGGTCAGCGCCGACGGCGACATCCATATCCTCTTCGAGAGCAGCGACAACGAAGGCTGCGCCAGCGACGCCGAACTAACATTCATGTAAGCGTCTGAAATCAGCCGCGCCTGATCGCATTCCCACGCAGCGCATTAAAAATCACGCCTGAAAGCGCCTCGCCCGGGGCGCGCCGGCGGCACAAAAGGGCAGGGGGCCGAACTAACGGCAACATTGCCGTATAAGCCGGCATTGCGCGCAAAAAAAGGTGCGTAAAAGGTGCGTAAAAGGTGTGTAAGAAGTGCGTAAAAGATGCGTAATTAGTGCGTAATTAGTGCGTAAAAGATACGTAAAAGGTGTGTAAAAAGTGCGTAAAAGGTGTGTAAGAAGTGTACAGTAAACGCGTTTTTGAGCCCAAAAACAGCTTTTTTTTGATCATTTTCTGCATTTTCGACGAGTTTTTATCATTCATTCTGAATACAATAGTTCTGTCCTCAGAAGCGTGTTATTATTTCCCGCTTTTTGATGCGCAATCTGTATTCAATAGTTCTGTACTCTGAAACGTGTTTCTTTGTTATATGTTTTTTAGCTTTTCGCCGAGTTCTGCGTTCTATTTTTTCTCAGTTGGCTGTTTTTAAGCTTTTGCTAAGTTCTGGATTCTGCGTTCTCTGTTTTCGCATTTCGCAGTTTTTCGCGCGAAGCACTTTGGAGTGCGGTGGTCTCGACACCGCTTTGTAATGCCTCGGTTTGCGAAAGCCTGACTCGCTACTCTCAATCTCTGAATTCTGCGTCTGGATTCTGTGTTCTGTATTCTGCGTTCTGTATTTCGCTGTTTGCTGTTTTTACGCTTTCCCCTGTCTGCTGTCTACTGCCTTTTCAGTTTTCCCCCATCTGCCATCTACTTTCTCCCATCTACTGTTTTCCGCGCATAGCGCCTTCGGAGTGCGGCGAGCGATCGCCGCCTTGTACTATGGCGAAGCCATTGGGCGCGGGCATGAGGAGAATGGGCCTTCATAATTCGATATTCCTTGTTCGATATTCGATATTCTATTTTATGAATATCTCTCGTTCCGACGTTTCACGTCGGAATGCAGACAAGACCGCTTTGCGGTCTGCTTTGGGTTTTTCTCTGAATTCTGTATTCTGGATTCTGCGTTCTGTTTTTATTCTTTTCCCTTTATGCCCTCTACTGTTTTTAACGTCCGTCATTCCGGTCGGAGAACCGGAATCCATGTTGACAGGATGTCAGGAAGGATAGCTATTCCGCAAAATAGATTGGAGAGCGGTTGTTGACAGAGTGGAGAATGTGGTAGTATAGGAAGCAAAGAGATCATGGAAATAAACAGGAGGCAAAGGGGATAAACAAAGTGTTTATGTTAAACATAAGGAGGCCAAACCCGCAAATCGCAAGATCTGGCCCCTTCCTTGCCTTCCTGCGGACCCCTTCCGGGGGAATTGTGTAATATCGTATTCGCCAAAATATGTTGTTGGGAGATAGTATTTAATGAAACATCAGTTACTATTAACAAAATTATACCGATTATTATGTTTGACATTGCTAATAATACCTAGTGTAGTAATAGCAGAAAGACTGCTTGATGTTGATAGATTACTGAGATTAATGTATAAGGATAATTATAGGTATTATCATATGTTGTCAGTAATCAGCGTATTGACATACAAATATATTATCATCTTAAATATTGCCACTATCCAATATGTATTGTATAAGCGCTTCATAGTTAAAAATAATATTAGCAATCATTTCCGTTCAATTAGATTTTAACAAAGCTGAAAAAAGCTTTTGAACGCTTGAGCCGTGTGTACATATAGGTAAAACAGACATAATTTCCGAATCTCAAAAAAATGAATGAAAAAGGGC
>JBAYJY010000076.1:0-20684 GCA_041664945.1 bacterium
AATACGTTCAACATATCGACGACGACTGCATTTGTCGTGGCAGGCGCTGGAGTTACTGTCGCGAAACACGGCAACCGGTCGGTGTCGAGCCAGTGCGGGAGCGCGGACGTTGTGCAGGCGCTCGGCGTGAACATCGACATCCCACCGGAGAAAGTAAAGCGGTGCGTGGAACGCGTCGGAATAGGCTTTATGTTCGCTCCACTGTTTCATAGCGCGATGAAATTTGCGATCGGCCCGAGGCGCGAGATTGGAATCAGGACGATATTCAACATACTTGGGCCTCTTACAAACCCTGCGCGCGCTAACGTGCAGGCTCTGGGAGTCTATAAGCCGGAACTGACGGAACCGCTGGCGAAGGTATTAATGAATCTTGGCGCGCGCGCGGCGATGGTAGTGCACGGAGAGGGGAGTTTCGACGAAATAACGATAACAGGCGAAACGCGAATCTCGGAACTTAAGAACGGCAAAATCAGAACATATAACGTGAAGCCAGAGGATTTCGGGATGAAAAGAGCGACGCTGCGTTCGATCAAGGGAGGCGGCGCCGCCGACAACGCGGAGATAATCAGGCGGATACTCTCCGGCGCGAAAGGGCCGAAACGGGATGTTGTGCTGTTGAATTCGGCAGCCGCTCTTGTTGTCGCAGGGAAATCGAAGAACATGAAGGAAGGAATCAAGCTCGCAGCGCAAAGCATCGACTCCGGCGCGGCGATTCGCAAACTTGAGTTGCTGATAGTCGAAAGCAACAAGGATTAATCAAAACCGCTGTTATTCGGTGAAAGTGAGAACTGGCGTTAAGAAATGACTGCTACGAACGAAACGAATCAAGGCCGGTCGAACGGTTTGCTGATATTTCTGACGCTGATGATCTTTTACGCATTTTTCACGAATACATATCTGACTACGAATGACGCATCGCGATTCAGCATGACCGTTTCGCTTGCGACCGGCGGCGGGGGAGAGATTACGAATATTCTTCCACAAGTGATCTCAAAAGGCTGGAAGATCAAGGATTTCGCGGTCCACGACGGGAAAATATACAGCGACAAGGCGCCGCTCGGCTCTCTGATAGCGGTTCCGGTGTTTCTCGCGGCCACAGCGTTGGGATTCAAACCGCCGTGGGTGATTTACTTCGTGAGTCTTCTGACATCCGGCATGATGGCCGCCGGAACAGCGCTTCTGATTTACAGGCTCATCCCTATATGGAAGCGCGATGAACGGTTGCGGATTGTCCTTGCGCTTGCCTATGGAATAGGAGGCATGTCGCTTTTCTACGGAACGGTTTTCTTTTCATCCGCAATGACAGCATTTTGCGGATTCAGCGCGTTTTACTGTTTCGCCGTGTCGCCGCTCTCGAAACGCCCGGCGGCGCTCGCCGCGATCGGCGGATTTCTCGCAGGCGCCGCGATTCTCAGCGACTACTATGCCGCGATAACTGCGGTTTGCGTTCTTGGCTACGGAATTCTTGCTAACCAAAAAATGATTATTCCCATGATTCTCGGATTTGCGGTTCCAATAGCGATTCTATTCTACTACAACGAATTGGTTTTCGGCGCGCCATGGCCTCTGTCATACAAATATGCCAGCCTTTACGGAAGTTACCATGCGACAGGGTTTTACGGCGTAAACTTGCCTGGCAAGGACAGCGCCGCCCGGCTCGCATCGATTCTACTTGCAAAATGGGGATTCTTTTTTACGAATCTATCCGTAATATTTTCGATTTATGCATTCAGGAAATTTTTAGCGCTCAGACGAGAGTCATGCATGATTGTATTGATGTCTGCCGGATATTTGTTGCTTAACAGCAGTCTTAGCTGGTTCGACGCCTATAGCGCGCGTTTTTTCATGCCGCTTATGCCGTTTCTGATTCTGCCGCTGGCGTTTCTCGACTTCGGGAACCGGTGGGTTAGAAACGCGTTCTTTTTTGCGATGGGATTTTCGATATTGATAAATTTAGTCGGCGCTGATTATTTTCTGCCTGAATTTGTAGGCGAACAGAAACCTGGAATGCAGAATCTGGCGGCAATAATTTTAGCGCCGCATGGGATAAGAATCGGTTATTGGAACTTCGTGTTCCCTGCGATATTGGTTGGTTTGGTGTGGTTGACGGGTTTTAGAAAGAGAAAGCAGTTGAAGTTCCAATCTAATGATATTAGCGCTATGACTAATTAAGTCTCCCCGGGATAAGCGATGTATTCGAGAAAACATTATTTGAAGGTCCTGAACGAGGCCCAGGAAAGAATTTCATATCTCGGGCTGGGAACGCGCGCGCGCGTATGCGGGTTTCAGGTGAAAGACACAGATAGCGGCGAAGAAATCAAGTTCTACAATTTTGGGTGTGAATACAAAATCATCGATGGCGGCAAGCGGATCGTAAACGGGAACGGTCGTGAAATGCCGCTGCTGATGCGAGTCATAACAATGCATCATCTTATAGAAGCGAAACCGACGCCGATAACAGGAGCGCTTGCGCCGATTAGAAGCTTTCCGGGATTAGAATCATACGAAGCGACAATTAGGCGCAGGACGGAGGAAATATTGTTGCGAGCATTCGGGAATTCGCCTGAGCTACTGATGGCGTCAGCGGAGCGTTTGGGCGGCGTTGCGGTTAAAATGGGAGACTCTGCGGCGAGGATATATCCCTTGCCGAGATTGCCGATTGTCATAGTAATAAACAAATCCGGCGAAGGGCTGCCGGCGGGCGCTGCTTTATTGTATGACCGTTCGGCGTCCGAACTGCTGCCGCTCGAAGATATCGTTGTGCTCGCTGAACTCGTATCGAGGAAGATTGTGAATATAGCGAAGCAAAGAACATAGCAAAAACTCGCCTGTGACAGCGAGTTTCGCATTGATTTCAGAACAAAACAGATTAAATTATAAAGCTGATTCGGTGACTTCGACAATTTCGATATCGAAGTGGAGCGTTTTGCCCGCGAGCGGATGGTTGAAGTCGGCTAAAATCATTGTTTCGTTTGTCTCGACAACACAGAATGGGATTTCCTGCCCCTCTTTGTTGATCGCGGCAAGCTGATCGTCGACTTTGATATCCATATCGTCCGGGAAAAGATTGCGAGGTAGTTCCCGGATGAAGTTAGGGTCTTTTGCGCCGTAAGCGTTTTCCGGAGTCACTGAGAAAGATTTCTTTTCGCCTTCCTTCATGCCGACAACCGCTTCCACCATTCCGGGAATGATGTTCGGGTCGCCGATAGTGAAAACGAGCGGATTTTCGGCGTCGGACTGATCGATAACTATACCATCGTCAAGTTTAACAACGTATTGCAGGCTAACTGTTTTGCCGATTTCGATTTCTGACATAATAACAACCTTTCTTCTCTTATCCGCGACAATATATCAATGTGTCGGGGGACTGAGAACCACTTTTGGAAAAACCTTACTATTTTTTTTAGGATAATACAACCGGCCTGTAAATTCTATAAACAGGGAGGGAAATTATGATATTTCAGCGTTTTTCAGGTTTTTTTTGAATGCTTAACGTGTTGCGTTCCCAGAATACGCCGTCTGAGTAGCCCTGAATAAGAACGTCGCTATCGGCGGTTTTAAGACGTTTTTCGGCGAGACATGCGTATGAAAGGTCGGATTCTATGCCTGTATAGCGCCGGCCGAGTTTTTTCGAGACTACGGAAGTCGAGCCGGAGCCGAGAAATGGGTCGAATACTAAATCGTTGGGTTTTGAGCTTGCGAGAATGAGTTTTGCGATGAGTTTTTCTGGTTTCTGAGTCGGGTGGTCTGTGTTTTCCGGCATGGACCAGAAAGGCACGGTTATGTCGGTCCATAAGTTCGATGCGTAAGTAAGTCTGAAGCGTTCGCCGGGTTCGCCCGCCCAGTCTTTGGGCATTCCGGAGGAGTCGGTGTATGGCGCGAGAGTGCGGCGCTTGATTTTAACCGCGTCCGCGTCGAAATGATATTTTGCGCCGATTGTGCAGAACCAGATGTCTTCGAGACAGTTTTTCCAGTTTTGTTTAGCTCCGCGGCCTTTCTCGCGCTCCCATGTGATGCGGTTTCGGATAATAAAATATTTCTCCAGGACTTTTTGAAGGTCTGAAGACGAGCGCCAGTCGCAGCAAACATAAATGGAAGCGTCGGGTTTGAGAATGCGCGGCAGCATGGAAACCCACGAGTCTATCCATTCGGAGTAATCAGCAGGCCGTTTTTGTTTAAATTTAGATCCGTTGTAGTTTTTCGTGAGGTTATAAGGCGGGTCGACGACGCAGAGGTCGACAAACGAATCGGGAAGCAGCGGGATCGCATCGAACGCGTTTTGAAGAATTGTCTTGTTGACGATGCGCTCCGGAACGGCGTGTTCGCGAAGAGTGACAAGTCGCTTGGCGAATCGCTCGCGCTCGCACTCTGACAGCGTCAGCGTTTGATTGCGTCCGGCGCGTTTCTTATCTTCCATCTAATCGCTCCAATTACATCATTGACTGAGGGTGAACGTCTACCGCGATCATTCTCCGCGTTTCAGCGTCGAAGGAATCGTGGACGGATTGCGCGACGTTCAACAATTCTTTCAGAGCTTCGCTGCGAAGGAGAATGAAATAGCGGTAGCGGTTGTGCAACTTGAAGAACGGCGCCTCGGCTGGCCCGAGAATGCCGAAATAATTATTTTCAGAGATAGGTTCAATAGCTTTTTCCAGCCTGAGCCCGAGTTCGGTCGCGAGGTCGAGCGCCATCTTCTGGTCGTCGGAAGATATAGTGAAATTCACCATAATTGTATATGGCGGATAAAGCGCGTCGCGGCGTATTTCGAGTTCCTGATCGTAGAATTCACGGGAGTTCTGGATTTTGACGGCTTGAATCGCCGGGTGGTCCGGATTTAGAGTCTGAATTATGACGACTCCTGGAATGTCGCGGCGGCCAGCGCGGCCTGATACCTGCATCATAAGCTGGAAGGTGCGTTCGCTGGAGCGGAAATCAGGCATATTGATGATGCTGTCGGCGGAGACGACGCCTACAAGCGTAACGCCGGGAAAATCCAGCCCTTTGGCGATCATCTGAGTGCCGACGAGTATGTCGATCTCCTTTTCCTCGAATGCTGTGATAATGCGGTGGTATTCTCCTTTGCGCGACATAGTGTCGCGGTCCATTCTTTCTATGCGCGCGTCTTTAAGTCCGCGTTTCAACTGGTTATAAACGCGCTCGGTGCCGAAGCCGTAATATCGAAGCGCAGTTGAACTGCAGGAAGGGCATGCGGGCGGCACTGCCTCGCTAAACCCGCAGAGGTGGCATTTCATCGCCTGTTCCTCGCGGTGATATTTCATGGAGACAGTGCATTGCGGGCAAACGAGCGATTCTCCGCAGCGGAAGCACTGAACGAATTGCGCGTATCCGCGATGATTAAGAAAGATCATCGTCTGTTCGTTCTTTTCGAGGTTGCTCTTTATTGCGTCGACAAGCAGCGGGCTGAACATCGATGTGGTGCGATTAGATTTAACTTTTCGCATATCCACCACTTTGATTTCAGGCAGTTGGCTGAGGCCGACGCGGTTGGGAAGGAAAAGATATTCGATTTGTTTTTCGTGTGCGAGGCGAATCATTTCGAGCGATGGAGTGGCGCTGCCGAGCACGACCGGGCAGCCGATCAGCTTAGCGCGGTGGATGGCCGCCTCTCGCGCGTTGTATCTCGGTTGGCTTTCCTGCTTGTATGCCGCTTCGTGTTCCTCGTCGACAATAATCAGGCCGATGTCGCTCAGCGGCGCGAAAACAGCGGACCGCGCGCCTATTACGATATCAGTGTCGCCGGATGTGATTCTGTTCCATTCGTACATGCGCTCCGTCATGGACAGTGAGCTGTGCCAAACGGAGATTCGGCCGGCAAAGCGGCGCAAAAACCGAGCGATTATCTGAGTGCCGAGCGCTATCTCGGGCACAAGAATAATTACTTTTTTCTTATTTTCGATGCAACAGCGAACGGCATGCATATAGATTTCAGTCTTGCCGCTGCCTGTCACGCCTTCAAGAAGAAACACTTTGTGTTTAGGCGGATTGATATTCGCGCAAATTTCTTTATATGCGTGTTCCTGAGTAGGATTGAGAACGAAGTGATCTTCAGCGCCGCAGTCGCCAGAGGATTCCATGTTCTTCGGGACATAATCGATCGCAATCAGGCCCTTTTTTTCAAGTTCCTTAATCGTCTGCATGCTGGCGCCGGTGATCTCGATCAGGCTATGCGTTGTCAATCCTCCGCCTTCGTCGAGCAGCGTGCGCAACACACGCCGCTGCGAGGGCGCGTTCTTGAAATCGGCGAAACCGCTCTCCTGCGCGAGTTTCAAAGCGTCGTCGAGAATCACGACATATTTTTCGAGCGCTGTTCGGCGCTGAAGGTCCTGAAAGGAACTTGTGTCTATTCCTTTTTTGCTCATTTTCTTGTGAAACGGGAAAGCGGTTTCCAAGACGTGGTTGAGCGGGCAGAGGTACATTCTTGAAATCCAGATGCAAAGGCTGAGCAGATCGCGTTGCATCGTCTTGAAATCATCTACTATGCCTTCGACGGGTTTTAGCGCTCTGTCTGGTTTTACGTCAGATATTCGAACTACCATGCCGAATATGCGGCGTTTTCCGAACGGCACAAGAACCATTGACCCGATCGTCACGCTTTCGCGCAGATTTTCCGGCACGACATAGTCGAAAGTCTTCTCGACGGGAACGAGAAGCGGCGAAACGGATACATATCTTTCTCTTAATGGCATTGTTTAATGTAGGGCGCAGCATCCTGCGCCCCTACCCGTGAATTGCTCTATTTTATGATTTTACCATATAGATCGTATTCTTCGGCGTCTTGAATGATAACTCGCGCGAAATCTCCGGCAGCGGCGACGCCTGTGAAATATATGAGTCCATCGATCTCAGGAGCGTCGCGGTACGATCTGCCCGCACCATAAGTTTTTTTGCGTTTAGAAATTCCTACTTCCCTCGCTATTGATATTTTTTCACATTCGACGATGATTTCGAGTTCTCTCCCGACAAGTTCGCGGTTCTTCTTAAGTGATATTTCACTCTGAAGTTCCATAATTGCTTTGACTCTTTCGTTTTTGACAGATTCAGAAATTTGGCGCGGCAAAACTGAGGCCGGCGTTCCGGGTTCAGGAGAATATGCAAAAGCGCCCAGTCGGTCGAATTCCGTTTCTTCCATAAAGCGCAGCAAACGGTTGAATTGAGAGTCTGTCTCTCCGGGGAATCCGACCAATACAGTTGTACGGAGACAAATGCCGGGGACATTTTCTTTTAGAAGCGCAACTGCGCGCCTGACTGCGTCCGAGCCACCGCGCCGGTTCATAGCAGTCAGTATTTTGTCGTCGATATGCTGTATAGGTATATCGAGATAGCTGCAAACTTTAGGAATGCCCGCTATAGCCTCCGCAAGCTGTTTGTTCACCCGTTCAGGATAGGCGTACATCAGCCGAATCCAGTGTATTCCGTCGATATCCGAGAGGCGGTTAAGGAGGGCGGGAAGGGCATTGCGAATTTTCAAATCGGTTCCGTATCTAGTTGTGTCCTGAGCGACAAGAATGAGTTCGCGAACACCTATGGCAGCGAGCGATGCGGCTTCCTGAAGGAGGGAATCGGGAGTCCGGCTTCTGTATGCTCCGCGCAAGGATGGAATGGCGCAATAGCTGCAACGGTTCGAACATCCTTCGGCAATTTTCAGATAGGCGGTCCAAGGAGGCGTCGCGAGAAGGCGAGGATGTCTGTGGTCGTGTAGGAAATTCTGAGGGCTAAAACTTTCCGAACATTCAGTTTCGAGCAGTTCGACTATTTCAGGATACGATGACGTGCCGACGATCAGATCAATCTCCGGGAATTCGTCGAAAAGAGCGCTGCGTTCGCGCTCGGCGAGGCAGCCGGCGACGACGAGCAAGCCTGCCTCCCCTGAACTTTTCAGCGCTGCCATCTCGGAAATAACCGATTTGGATTCGTCGACTGCGGCGCTGATGAATCCGCATGTGTTGACGATGATTATGTCAGCGTCCGCTGGTTCGGAGGCAATGGCATATCCCGCTGTCGCGAGAGCGCCGAGCATCACTTCAGTGTCGACGAGATTCTTGCTGCATCCGAGGCTGACCGCCGCGACGGCAGGAGCCTGTTTTCGTCGGTTGCCCGGTTTTTTGTCAGAAATTTGTTTCTTAGCCATTTTACCCTTCAAATTTTGAACCGAATTGTAATGCCGCCCGTTCTCCGGGTCAAACATGACTGCATATTATGGGAATGCCGATGGTTTATTTTTTTGCGCCGTTGAAGTTTTTTGTGAGAGTGGCGGTTGTGCCTTTTTGAGAAAATCTGAAATCGACTTTAGAGAGCATCTGGCGCATGAAAAAGATTCCGCGTCCGTTAGGCTTATTAATTCGTTTAGGTTCTCTGGGATCGCCGATTTCTGCAAGTTCGAAACCGCTGCCCTGATCTTTGACGGTGAGAACGACTTTTTTCTCGAACGCTTTAAATGTAATCTTTACTAATTTATCGGGATTGTCAGCATTGCCGTGGTGCATTGCGTTGATTGTAGCTTCGATAAGACAAAAGACAATGTTCGCGCGCTCTTTTTCGCTCAAATGGAGAGACGCAAGACGCGATTCAATGAACTCACGCACCGTTGATAGGTGTTCAGTGCGGCTTGATATTACCAGTTCGTCTTCCATGCGCGCCTTAATGAAAAGGTAACTGCGATTATTTAATGCAATTTCTTATTTTGTTAAAAAACGACTTTAATCCGAATTGACAGCAATTATATTTGCAAATAATCCGTATGGCAATCAGAAGATCAATTTATATAAGCCCGGAAAGCTTCAGTCTGAAACGGCGAATAGCGTGGCGGATTGAAAAGTAGACAAACTGCGACGCGCTCCGAAAGTCGGTCATCGGAGAAGGCATCCCGTAGGAGAGAGGCAGCCAGAATAAAAGCTTAGCGGCGGCGACAGGGCATCCGCCTACTTTGCGAACGCGGCGCGCTTCGAGTTTTCCTTCGACTTTTGTGCAGTCGCCGATAAGAAAAACTGTTTCGCCGGGGTGAATGACGTCGCCGGGATAGATTCCGGTGACAATGGCGCCGGGGCGGGTTTTGCTTACCGAGCCGGGACGCCGTTTATCAACGGTGCCGAGGCAGCCCTTAACTGCGGCGAGACAGCCGCCGTAGCAGAACTGGCCGCGGTCCGGCGCGTCTCCGCAATAGAAAGCCAGAGGGGTTTCTACTTTTTGAATGTCCTGATATTCGCTGACAATGTTTTTTGTTTTTGAGGCGAGTTCGTCGAGTGGGTAATCGCCAGCGATTTCAATCTCGTCGAGACTGATTGTTCCGTATCCGCGTTCGTTGGCGATTCGCAGATGAGCGATGTCCTCGGGTTTGTAACCGAGAGCGGCGCCGGCGACGGCGTCGGCGGCGAGTGGATCGTTTGAAACGAGAATCAGGCAGAGCGGAAACCCCTGCGGGGCGCTCTCGAATCCATGCCCTATGACGGTAGCGTCCGTCACAACAGCGTCCGGATAACCAACTTCGAGAAGGTCGACGATTTTATCGTTCAGGCGGTCGTCGTGGCAGACCATCCGGTCGCGATGCTGCAGTATCCCGATGTTCAGCTTGAGAGCGTTGGTTATTTCGCAGCAGATATGGTATTTCAATTTCGGCGCCCAGATTTTAAAGTCTGCGTCGAGAATGCTGTGCGCGGCATGGAATCCTTTATGGCAGACTGACTTTTTCAGTTCGATCCAGGACGCGCGGTCTTCGTTGAAATCAATTAACTCAACATTCATTTTGCGCGCGAAACTGTCGTACCCGGCTTCATGCATAAAAAGGCCCGGTGGAATGCCGAAACCGCTCGATTCGCCTATGGTGATGTGCGACACGCCGGAGTTTGACCGTAGGTCGCGGACAATTCCCTCAACGACGCCGGGATGCGTGTATGAATGGTGAATGTATGCGCGGTTTGCTGTCACAACGTTGGGTTTGATGAGAACGCGCCCTCTGGGGCGAATGCCGAGTTCGGCGAAGCACTCGCGAACAATAGCCTGAACGCGTTCCGGGTCGGGATCGGCGCAACGCCGCAGAATTACTTTTGGTTCATGCATAATGTCACATCGCTTATTTGTATTTGATGTCTACTGAAAACTCGCCGCTTGAAGGCGGAATGCTGACAGTGAATGTTTTGTCGGTTGCGCTGTATTTGCTGATCGGTTTCGCTTCAATTCCTTTTAATGTAACCGTTCCATCGCCGGGAGCGTGGTGAACGACAATTTCATAGGAACGGACGGATGGCATCCCTTTGTAAGAACCTTTTGGTTTGCCGACTCCGACCGAAACGGAATTGCCTTTGCTTTCAGCTTCGAAGCGCGTAATTGCGAACTCGTTTTTATCGTAGTCGTTGGTAATTCCGTCGTCTTCATAAAGGTTGTAGGAAGATGGCGTTGAAGCCGGATAGTAATGAATCGTGAGCGGATCGGTTTTCTTTTCGCCAGTGTATTGCATAACAGGCCCCATCGGAATAATCGCGCCTTCCCGAACGAAGATCGGCATTGTATTGAGATCGACGGGAACAGAAATGCGTTTTGGACCCTCAATTATGCGTTCATCCCATAGATAAGTCCAGCGGCCGGCAGGTAGAGTGACGGGTTTCTTTTTCGCGCCTTCGTCGGTAACCGGCGCGATGAGCAGTTCGTGTCCGTAAAAAAACTGTCCGTTCAGACTGATGTCTTCGCCTGGAGCTTCCATGAAAGTCGGGCGCATGATCGGGGCGCCGGATTTATGCATCTCATAAAACAGCGAGTAGAGATATGGCGCAAGCCGCATTCTAAAGTTAATATATTTTTTGCAGATTTTTTCAGCTTCTTCGCCGAATGACCACGGTTCTCGTACGGTGTGGGTTCCGTGCGAGCGGAAAATCGGAGAGAATGAGCTGAACTGAATCCATCTCGTGTAGAGTTCCGGCGACGGCTGATTGTGAAAGCCGCCGGTGTCTGAGTTCCAGAGAGCGAGCCCGGACAAACCGGTGTTGAGCGCGATCGGTATCTGAGCGCGCAGATGCGCCCATGATGCCACGACGTCGCCGCTCCAAACGCTCGTTCCCCAGCGCTGGCTGCCGGCGAAACCGCTGCGGCTCATCATCAGGCAACGTTCGTTCGGGAAATCTTTTTCGTACAAGTCGTGTATAGTTTTGTTCATGAGGAACCCTTGGAGATTGTGGCCGGCTTCGAGTTTGCCTATGTTATATTTCATCCCGTCGTATTCATTCTCAGGCTCGTTGAGGTCGGTCCACCAGCCGTCTACGCCTGTGAGGTGAATCGCCTTTATTTTATCGGCGAACCATTTTTGAGTGTCACCGTTCGTGAAGTCGAGAAGCGCGGCTTTTGCGCCCCAGAACGGGAAGATATAATCCTTGCCCTCGGCGTCTTTAGCGAAAAGTTTTTTATTAAAAGCGTCCTGAAAGTTTTTGCTGGTTGTAAAAACGTATGGTTCGGTGATAACGATAGTTTTAAAACCCGCGTTTTTTATTTCTTTCATTAATTTTTTCGGGTCCGGAAAGTTGACGAGATACCAGGAAAGGTTGCCCATTGTTCCGAACCAGTCGAGATCGAATATGAGAGTGTCGCATGGGATATTTCGTTCCCGGAAGTTGGTAATGAGCCAACGGTAGTCGGTTTCATTATGATAACCGAAACGGGATTGCATGTAACCGGTTGCCCAGCGGGGCGGGATGGGAGCTTTGCCTGTGATGTTAGTGTAGCTGTCCAGCATCTTGAACGCATCGGGAGCGTCGAATATGTAGAACCTGATCGGTCCGCCGGCGGCGCTATAAACGATCTTTTTGCCGAAAGTGAAATCTGCTTTCCACGGGTTGTCGATGAAAAGGCCGTATCCAACAGGGTTATAAAACAAAGGAATGCCCAAGTCGGCGGGCGGAACATGCCGGTTCCATATTTTTCGTTCGCCGCCTTTGTAATCCATTTTGATAGGCGCGCCTATCGGGTCTGGTAGTTGCTCGCCGAGTCCGAGGAAGGAGTCGCCTTTTTCGCGCATGAAAGAGAGGGTGTATGAACCGTCTTCGCGCCACTCGATTCCGTCGGGAACGAGGTGAAGAAGCGTCTTATCGCCCTTAATCAATTCAAAAGCGAATGGCTTCTCGGAAATCCTGACGGTCATCTCGCCGGCAATGACCGTCCCTGCGGCGCGGTCTTGTCTTGCATCGAGCAAAACTGGGCTTTTTTCAAGTGTTAGCGGCGATTGAGCGCCCGCCGCAATTCCTTGTCCCGATGCTTCGATGCGCAGGATGTTGCCTTCGAGAAAACTCATCTCGATGTTCGCGCCTTCACATTGGAAGACTGCCTTGTTGCCGGCTGCTCGCCAGTCGGTCACGTTGCCGATCGAAGCGGCTTGAGCTATTGAGGCTGTTAGAATTAATACGGCTGCAAGGGCGATTGTGCGAAACCTTCGGTTCATTTCAGGCTCCTCGTAGTGAATTCTTCAAATGCAACGATATGAATATAACCGAAATTGCAGGATATTCAAAATGAAAAGTTCCAAAGGGTCGTTTATATGTGCAGTTCGATGATGTCTTTGTCATGCACTATGTAGTCCCTTTGGACTTTCTGACCGTCAAATTTTTCCGAGCCCCAGATGCGGGCATATTTCAGGCTTGCGGCAAAATCGTTATGAACGGTTCGAGCGACGTCCATTACCGAACTGCCTTCCGGAAGCACAAATGGCGAATCCATATCGGGCTGGCGGCCGGGGATTTTAGAATATACGCGCAGGATGTTGAGCGACGCAAAAACCAAACGGCGCATCTCTTCAAGTCCGTCGCCGGCGGTCGCAGAGATGGGAATGACGGGCAAATCTGTTTTAGCGGCTTCCCTGAACGCGTTAAGAAGAATGTCGTCCTCGTCGAGATCATATTTGTTTGCGAGCACGAGCGCTTTTTTGTATGCAACTCCGTATTCAATAATCTCGTCAGTCCTTTCGGGCGCAAATTTAATTTTTCTTGAAGCGAAAATACTAATAATTTCATTGAACTGAGCGACGGGGTCAGAGTCTGTGAGGTCGACAACGCAGAGAGAGAGGTCTCCGTTGCGAGCGAGATTGGAATGGAATTGCTCAAAGTGGTCGGAAGTGACCGGCGAAGTGTCTATGAGTTGAATCTGAATATCTTCATAGTCCATCATGCCGGGAAGAGGCCGCGAAGTCGTGAACGGGTAGGGAGCGACATCGGGGCGCGCGTTGGTGAGCGCAGCGAGAATTGAGGATTTGCCGCAGTTGGGAGGACCGAGCAAGACAGCCTGTCCTGCGCCCTCGCGTTCGATACGAAAAGGGTCGCCGCGCTTGCCTCCGACTTTGTCGTCCATTTCGCGCAGCTTGCTTAGTCGCCGTTTCAGGTCGCCCTGAAGGTGGTCCGTCCCTTTATGCTTAGGGATGACCGCCATCATGTGCTCGATCGCAGCGATCTTCTCGTCGCGAGTCTTCGCTTCGCGGAACGCTTCTTCCGCTTTTCTGTATTCTGGCGTCAGATTTGCCGGCATTGTCTGCGTTTACTCCATAAGTACAATAAAGACTTCATAAATGTTACCATAAAACACTCCCGGCGGTCTATTATTCCGTTTGCAATGCGCTTCTAACGCGCATCGACGTATATAAAGCTATAAAACGAGGCGCTTGATATTGATGGCGCATTCAAACTAAAATCCTTTAAAGCATTGATACAAATGTTTCTAAGAGGAATCGAGTGAAAACAAAAGAAATCATTGTTAAGCCCAAAGGCGGCCGCGAATATCCGATACGAATCGGCGCAGGAGCTGTGAAGAGCGTGGCTGTCGAGGCGCGCGCTATCTCGAAGAGTTGCCGCGCGCTGGTTGTGACCGATAAGAATGTTGCGAAGTTTCACATCGACACTTTGATGAAGTCGCTCCGCGCGGCCAGGATAGATGCTGAAGCGGAGATAATTCCATCGGGAGAGCGTTATAAGAATTTCAGCGCATATCAACGTTTGATTAGCCGGCTTGCGTCTATCGACGACACGAGAGATACGATAGTTATAGCGTTTGGCGGAGGCGTTGTAGGCGATCTCGCCGGATTCGCCGCAGCTTCCTATCGGCGAGGGATTCCTCTGATTCAAGTTCCGACGACGCTGCTCTCATGCGTGGATTCGAGCGTCGGAGGCAAGACCGGGTTCGATCTGCCGGAAGGCAAGAATCTTGTCGGCGCGTTTTACCAGCCGCGAGCGGTTGTCGCCGATCTTGATTTTCTCATTACGTTGCCGAAGCGTGAACTCAGAGCCGGAATGGCTGAAGTAATAA
The DNA here is from genome assembly GCA_041664945.1 of bacterium. Taxonomy (GTDB): domain Bacteria; phylum UBP15; class UBA6099; order UBA6099; family UBA6099; genus JBAYJY01. The sequence goes on from JBAYJY010000076.1 coordinate 14,290, forward strand.
AATATGGTTTCATAATGGACGCGCCTTTTGTCAGCGAACTTGAAAGCGAAATGGACAAAATGCTTGAGCTCGATCGCGAAGCAATGGCCGCCGCTGTGGAGCGCTGCTGTCGCTTGAAGGCAAAAGTCGTCGCCGCTGACGAAAGAGACGACAGAGACATTCGCGCAATTCTGAATTTCGGGCATACTTTCGCGCACGCTATCGAGGCTGCGTGCGGTTATCGCAACTGGAGGCACGGAGAGGCGGTGGGTGTTGGGATGGTTTGCGCCGCCGATTTGTCGGTAATACTTGGGCTGCTGAAAAGTGATGATGCCGAGCGGATTGAAAGACTCGTTATAGCAACCGGTTTGCCTGTGACGATCACAGGAGCCAAACCGGACGAACTTTTGGAATTCATGACTAAAGATAAAAAAACAAAAGGCGGCAAACTGCGGTTTATTCTATTGAATCGTATCGGGAGGGCGTTTGTTTCTGACACTCCCGGAGTAAAAGACATCAAGGAAGTATTAAATAAACGTATATATTGAATTTAATTAAATATTTCTAATAAAGAGATGTTCTAAGTTTTCTTCTCTTTTTTTCGCATGGAAGGGAAAAGGACGTTGTTTAGGATAAGCCTGTAGCCGGGGGAATGGATGAAATGAGAAATTTCCGTAGGTTTCTCGCCGACGAGATGCGCGAAATCCTCAGGGTCGTGGCCGCCGAGGAAGGTATAGCTGCCTTTCCCGACATTGCCGTGTATGTATTTAACTCGGTCGGTTCCGGGCGTTTCGGCGAGGACGACGACGTCGTCTTTTAGCAAACTGCGGCGGAAGGCTGTAGTCTGACCGAGGAAGTCGTGGAACAGCGGCGCGTGGTTTTGAACGAAGATGGAAAGAGCGGGATCCTGTTTCGCTGAAAATTCGAATAGTTCGACATCAGGCACAAGTCGCGGATCGTTTATGTTCGGTGGCGTGACGTCGATATCTGAAACCTCATATACATAAGCATCAGTGATAATTTTGAAATCTTTGAAGGCGAACGTTCTGTCGAAATTCAATTTGTTCTGCGCGTCGGGAGTAATCGGTGTGCCGTCAATTTCCTGCGGAACGATGTCGATTCCGACCGCCGAGAGTGCGATGTCGAAACTATCGGGCGCAGAACACATAGCGAAAAGAAAGCCGCCGTTTTCAACGTATGCTCTGATCGCGAGAGCGACAGAGCCTTTCATTTTCTGAACGGAATCAAACCCGATTTTTTTTGCGATCTCGTTTGCGTCCTGAACCGTTTTGATATACCAGTCGGCGTTTCTGAAATTGGCGTAAAATTTACCGTACTGTCCGGTAAAATCCTCGTGGTGCAGGTGAAGCCAATCGTAATCCTTGAGTTTGCCGCCGATAACTTCAGAGTCCCATACAGTGTCGTATGGAATTTTCGCGTATTCGAGCGACATACGGACAGCGTCGTCCCACGGTTCGTTGCTCGGTGGGACATAAACCGCTATCTTGGGCGCTTTTTCAAGCAGAACCACTTCGGCGTTAATGTTTTGGATTTCGTCATATATTCGGTTGACGGTTTCAGGCGGCAGAACTTTATAAGAGACTCCGACGAGCGTTGCGCGGTCGCGAATCAACTGTGAGTCATCGACAAGAAAAGAGCCGCCGCGATAGTTTAAAAGCCATTGCGCCTTAAATCCGTGTTCGGGTTGAAGGCACCAGTATGCGACGCCGTAAGCGCGAAGGTGGTCGGTTTGTTCGTTGTCCATATATATGAGAAGCATTGGGCCGGCGGCTTTCAAAACTTCGGCTTTTGCATGGCGAGGCGCGCATAACGCAAAAGCGAACAACGCTATGAAAATCAATGTAATTTTAGATTTCATTTTCCTTCCGTCCCGAACGAGCAATAATTATTACAAAACAACAACTTTAATTCATTATATAGTATAAACAAAAACATTTCGCCAAGAAGAGCATGTTGAAAAAGACAAGGTTGAGTAAATCCCATGTGGTAGGAAAGAGATTTGACGCTTTCAAAAGCATCGAATTTCGAGGGCGTCATATTCTCGCCGGAGATTACAGCTTGTCAAAAACGGAGTCCCCTTCTATGATAGGATACGGAGAAATAAATATATGAAACTGATATCAAAACTGGTTTTGATTGCTTTAATCTGCTGCGTGACAACAGCGGGCGCCGCCGGAATCAACGTGGATGAGAAAATTGCCGAGTCTGAGAAGCTCGCCATTGAAAAGAAATACAGCGAGGCGATTAAGGCGCTTGAAGAAGCCGAAAAGCAGGCGTCGGGCGCCGATCTCGCGAGAATCCATGAGGCGCGCGGATCTGTCTACAAGGCAAGCGGCGATCTTGTAATAGCGATAGATGAATATGAGCAAGCGGTCAGTTTATGGGATGGCGACGCTTGCGCCCGGCTGGGACAGGCTCTTTTTTACGAGTCAATCGGCGAACCTGGCGTTGCGCTTTCAAATGCTGAGTTAACGCTCGAAGCCGGTTGCGAGCAGCCGGAGCTTATGCTTCTGCGAGGTCGTCTTTTTATGTGGCAGGACGATCCAATCGACGCGATAGATTATTTCTATGAAGCGATCAATGACTCGAATCAGCGGGCGGAAACGCTTCGAGAAGTAGGCGGCGCATACGTGATGCTCGGATTTCCTGACGTAGCCGCAGCCTATCTCGAAGAAGCGCTTAAATCCGAAGAAGATGATAGCGATGCGCATTCGCTTCTTGCTGACGCTTATTCTATGACAGGCAGGTTCGAGAAATCGCTCGAACAATACCGTCGCGCAATTGCGATCGACCCGAATAGTTTTATCGCCGGAAATAACTACGGGTACACGCTTTTTATGATGGGGAAACCTGACGAAGCGCTCGCGGTTTTTAATGATCTGAACAAGGAGAAGCCTACGCCGTATTCGCTCTGCAACGTAATGGAAGTGAATGTTTTCAAAGGAAAATATGACGAAGCGCAATCAGCAGGCCGCCGATGCGTGGAGGAAATCGGAAAGAGCCCCGGTTTATCCAACTTCGAGCGGTATTACATGAACTCTGCGGCTCGGGCAGTCAAACTATTGCATGAAGACCGCCAGGCTCTCCATCCGATGACACAAATGGATCTTGCGCGGCAGTATCTTAAAGACAGCGACCCCACAAATGCGCTTGCGGCGGTCCTTGTCGTGTTGATGATGGAACCGAAAAATATCGATGCGCTGATGGAGGCTGGCCGTCTCTATTCGCTGCTTGGAGATGTTTCGAAATCGGGTTCGTTTCTGAATCTCGTTATCGGCCTGTCGGGCAACGACAGAATGACTGCAGGCGAAGCTCGTCGTATTCTCACGCAAAATGCATATTTATCATTCGGGAATATGAATTCATCGCCTGTCTGGTATCAAAGCGCCAAAAAGAAATAATGTTCTCAAGCCGCTTTTCAATGGCGACTCCGGGATATTCATTGGATGCAATGCAATGAGCGAGTCTTATGACATCGGGCCGATCCGTCCTCCGAGCGAAGCCGGAAGTTTGCTGATACGCGTCAGCCGCAACTGTCCTTGGAACAAATGCGAGTTCTGCAATGTATATAAAGGTTCGAAATTCGAGAAAAAATCCGTTGCGGATGTGAAATGCGACATAGACAAGGCCGCGGCATTCTACGGCCGCCGCTCGTCTATTATTGAGACGGCTTTTCTTCAGGATGCTAACGCAATTCTAATGAAAACGTCTGAACTGGCGGAGATCATTCGTTATCTGCGGGAGAGATTTCCGACTATTAAAAGGATCACGACGTATGGACGCGCACAGACTGTCTCTCGAAAAACCGTATCCGAGCTTAAGGAACTGAAGGAGGCTGGTCTGGACAGGATTCACATGGGAATGGAAACCGGATACGGGCCGTTGCTCGATTACATACAGAAGGGCGCCACTCCTGAGCAGATTATTGATTCAGGACGCAAAATCCGGGAGGCTGGCATATCCCTAAGCGAATATGTTATGCCCGGACTCGGAGGGAAAGCGATGTCGCGAGAACATGCGATTGAAAGCGCCCGAGCGCTCAATGCAATCGATCCCGATTTCATCAGGTTAAGAACTTTCACAATCCGCAGGTATACGCCACTATATGACAAATACGAAAAAGGGGAGCTTGTCCTTCTTTCAGACGTTGAAATTGCGAAAGAGATACGCTTATTTATTGAAAACCTCGATGGTATAACGAGTGCGTTAGTGAGCGACCACATGATGAATCTTTTGCAGGAGGCGCAGGGCGAACTTCCGCGCGACAAGGAGAAATTAATCGGAGTATTTGACCGATTTCTCGCGCTGCCGGATGAGGATAAAACGCTATTTCAGGTCGGCGCGCGGCTTGGCTGGTTCCGTGAACTGGACGATATGGCGGACCCATCGCGGCGGGCTCATATAATTGATATTATCAGTAAGATAAGCGCCCAGATCGCATCTTCCGGCGGGAACATGACGGTTTCTGATTTCCTCCGCGAAGCGATGATGGAAGTTATTTAATATGAAATCGTTTGCGAGACGATATTTTCAGGTTAATCATGTTCTCGATCGTCATATCTTTTGGAATAAATGATGGCGTTTCAGTGTCGAAAGACGAGTCGGGGAGAATCAAACCGCTATTCGATTCAATAAGTTTTTCATATATTGCCGTGCCGGGGTAGGGCGTGAAATATTCGAAAGTAGAGTGTCTGAGATTCAGGCTTCTTGCGAATTCAATTGTTCGTATCGCTTCATCAAAGGTTTCTCCGGGGATTCCAAGAGTGAAGACGCCGTGAGCGAGAATTTTTGTATCGTTCGTCATTCTCACCGCGCTGCGCGACTGCTCGATTGTGAATTCCTTTCCGAGTGTGTCAAGATTCTTCTGAACTCCTGATCCAAGTCTGAAAAGCAACTGTTTGCATCCAGCGCGATGCATCAGTTTAAGTATTTCCGGCTTAACTTCGGCCACGCTGGTATTCGCGACCCACGTAAGATCGATTTTCCTACTTATGACGCTTTCGCATATTCCCTGAGTTCGTTCAGGAAAATATAGAATTGATTCGTCTATGAAATATATGTCTTTTACGTTGTGATAGCGGTTCAGCCAATTGATTTCTTCAAGAATGTGTTCAGCCGAACGAAGACGCGTTTCAGACGGTAATGTTGAACAATTCAAGCCGTTATTCGCCCCTCGGGAACCGACTATCGAAGCGTGCGGCTTGCGTGAAGAATATCCCGGCGCCGGGCGGTAGCGGAAAGGATCAACGAGTTCCCACGCCGGAAACGGCAGCTTGTCGAGGTCTGTCGGGGGCCGGCGTTCGCCAGTGAAAACAATTTCGCGGTCTTGTTTTATATACAGACCAGCTACATTTATCCATGAAGAGCGATAATCGAATATTTTTGCCCATTCCCGGATTGATTCCTCAGCCTCTCCTGCGAAAACCACATCTGGCGCAGAATCGTTGTGCAAAATACTTTCAGTATTGTGAGACGCGTGGAAGCCGCCGACAATGAAAGTTGTCTTGGGGCGCGAAGCGCGCATCGCGCCAATCGCGTCGGTATTATGTTTCCAGTTAGCGGCATAGCTTGTGAATCCGACACAGTCAGGCTGCGAGATTGCGAATTGCGGCATGTATGTTTCGGGTTTGCCGGCGACCGCCTCGATATACTCCACCTCATGCCCGTCGATCTGCAATCCGGCGGCGAGATAGAGCAGGGGAAGGCAAGGTTGTTCGCCTGCGAAGTTGCGGTTAACGATTCGTTTGCGATTGAGCAAATTGAGATGGATAAGTTGAATCTTCATTATGTATATCAGATATTGACGTATGCGACGGGATCTTTGAGGCCGGCGTCGGCGAAGCCTTTGAGACGCAGGCGGCAACTGTCGCAAAGTCCGCAGGATCGGCCTTGCGGATCAGGATCGTAGCAACTGTGAGTAATGGAGTAATCGACGCTGAGTCCGGCGCCTTTGAGGATGATGTCGCTTTTGGACAACCCTGCTATAGGCGCGTGGATCCGGATTGGATCGCCCTCGTCGCCACATTTTGTTCCAAGCGCAGCCGCTTTTGCAATCGCATCTATGAACTGAGGGCGGCAGTCAGGATAGCCGCTATAGTCGACCGCGTTGACGCCTATAAAAAGATCGCGCGCGCCACGGTTTTCTGCAAATGCGATGCCGAAAGAAATAAAAACCAGGTTTCGCGCGGGAACGTATGTGACGGGTATGCCGGGTTGAACGCCTTCTTTCGGCACCGGGATATCGTCAGTTAAGGCGGAGCCTTGAAAAATGCTTGTGTCGAGTTTGACGACAGTGTGGCGAGCCCCGAAGAAATCCGCGACCCGGTGGGCTGCTTCAATCTCCCGCAGGTGTCGCTGTCCGTAGTCGAATGAAAGCGAAAGAAGTTCGAAACCCT
>JBAYJY010000077.1:0-20165 GCA_041664945.1 bacterium
ATCCCGTAGCAGATGCCGAGCACGGGGATGCCCAACTCGAAGATGCCCGGGTCGGGCTTCGGGGCGTCCTTGTCGTACACGCTCGCCGGACCGCCGGAGAGAATTATCCCCTTCGGGTTCAGTTCCTTGAGCTTCTGCGGCGAAATGTTGTGCGGGTAGATTTCGGAGTATACGTTGCACTCGCGCACGCGCCTCGCTATGAGCTGGTTGTACTGCGCTCCGAAATCGAGCACCGCTATCGAATCGTTATTCTGAAACAATGTCTGTTGAATCATATAGAGATATCCGCTCAGTAAAATTTTCGGCGTTCCGCTGAGCTATGCGGAGTTCCCGGTTGCTCATTCTAACAGAGCGGCCTTTATGAAGCAAGTGGATGAAAAAAAGCGAGTAACCAGTAGCGGGTAACCAGCAACCAGCGAAAGAAATAAGCGTGAAATGAATTTTAGAAATAAATTAAAGAGATTTTCCTGAGCGTTTACCGATTCTAATATATTCTCGACATTGTCAATTCTTTATTTATTACCATTACTAACTGGCTGCCGTCACTGGTTGCAGCCTACAATCCTCATCCACTTGAGAGTGAGAGCGCTTTCTTATAAGATTAGAGGGTCTGTAAATTATTCATAGGCGGAGGAAAAGATGAAAAAGTTTTTCCTGTATTTTACGGCAATAATAATCGCATGCTGCGCGCTCGCGTTCGCGCCGGGTCGCGCCTCGGCGGAGATCACTGACAAACAGTATGTCGCGCTTCGCGACGAAATGAAATCGCTTTACCTCGTGCAGTCGATCCTGAGCTGGCACACGCGCACCGGCGGCGAGCGCAGCGTCTTTCAGGAAAGCTACAAGGGCCACGAGGCGCTCTACTCGCTGCCGTCGATCAAATATGTCGGCGGCATGATCGCGCAGCCCGGCCTTTCAGACGACGACAGGCGAGCGGCCCGTTTCTTCAAAAATGCGCTCACTCTCGAATACATAGGCATCGACACCGCCCACTTCGACGACGAGGTCAACAACGCCGAAGCGAGCGCGACCGTCAAAATTGAATGGATCCCGGCGCCAGTCCCTTATCGGCAACTGCTCGCGCTCGCAGCTCAGGAGTCGGATGCTGACAAGCGCCAGAAGCTTCAGGACGCGCAGGCGCAGGTGTGGAAGGATCTCCTCAACCCGATACATGAACGCGCCGAAAAACGGGTGCGCGAACTCGCTGTCGAACTCGGATACCCGAGCTACGTCACGTTGTCCGAGGATTTCCGCGAGGTGAATCTAAAGGACTTCATAGCCCGATCTCAGAAATTCATTGCGAAGAGCGACGCCTCGTACAAAAAGATTCTGGCCGCCGAGGTTCAGGAAGTCATGGGATTCCCGGTTGAAAAATTCCGGCGCGCCGATATCCAGTATTTTTCATCGGTCCCGGCTTTCAAGAGCTTTTTTCCGGCCGAACTCACCGTGCCGGCGTTCAAATATTTTCTTGAAGGCATGGGGCTCGACCTTACGACGGCGGCCGGAACGCAGATCATGGTTGACGACGGGATTCGCGACAAAAAAGAGCCGCGCGCCGCGTGCTATCAGATGACCGTCCCGGACGACGTCCGGATAACGGTGAAGCCGACCGGCGGCATTCCTGACTTCGAGACGTTCTTCCACGAAGGCGGCCACGCAATGCACTTCGCGAACACAACAATCCCGCAATGGGAGTTCCAGCAGCTCGGCAGCAACGCCGTAACCGAAGGCTTCGCGATTTTCTTCGAGAATATCTGGGGCGACTACGAATGGCTCAAGAAGTACCGCGAACTGGAAAAGGAATACAACCGCTTCCAGCCGCCGGAGAAGCAGGCCGCGCTGATGACCGACGCCGACATGGGGAAGCTGATTCGCAATCGCGTGTTCTGGAAGCTGTATATGGTGCGCCGATACAACGGAGCGAAGCTCGTTTACGAATCGCTGCTGCACGGCGGCGACCCGTCTTATTATAAGGAATACTACACAGGGCCCGCGGACGACCCGCGTCTGGCTTATAGAAAACTCTTCAGCGACGCCTATGGGTTCCAGCTCAGCGACGCCGATTCGCTCCGCTTCCGCACAGATGTCGACTCGGTTTTCTACAGCGCCGACTACGCGCGCGCCTTTCTTCTCTCGGAACAGCTTGAGGAAGCGATGCGCTCGAAGTTCGGCGACAAATGGTTTAATGATCCGAGAGCCGGAGAACTATTAAAGAAGTCGCTGTGGAGCAATGGCAGCAAGCCTCACCCGGACGATCTGGCGCGACTCATCGGATTCAAACAGGTTGATTACGAACAGTTCGAAAAGCGGATGAACGAACAGCTCGCCATAGCCGAAAAGCTCATGAATTCGAAATAGCGGAAAGCGAGGGCGTCTATCCGCTTCGCGATAAGGAAGTGATACCGCATGCCGAATAATCCTATAATTGTTATTGGCGGCGGATACGCAGGCTTGGCAGCGCTCGGGGCTGTCTCCGGATGCATCCGCGGCAGGACGGCGCTGCTTTTTGATTCACAGGACTACCACACGGTCAAAACGCGTCTTTACGAATCCGCAGTATCAAGTGATCGAAACTTTCTGATAAATCTGCCTCTTAAAACATTTGCCGATATGCATCGCGCCGAGTTCATTCGTGAAAGGGTTGATGAAATAAATTTTGGGAATAGACGAGTGATAGCGGGCGGTTCGAGCTATGAGTACGATAGCCTGTTGGTCGCTCCCGGCGGCGAGGCAAACTATTTTGGGATTGAGGGAGCGGCTGAAAACGCGCAAGCGCTGACTGATTCGAAAGGAGCGGCGAAATGCGCGCGTCGCGTTACGGAGTTGAGAATTGGGAAGGGGGGATCGCCGGCAAGGAGAATCGTCGTATGCGGCGGCGGATTGGCAGGTATTGAAGTCGCCGCGATGCTTCGACAAAGCTATCCCGATAAACGGCGGCTTCAAATTGCTCTGGTGGAAAAAATGGACCGGATCATGGGCGCTTCGCAAGGAAACGAAGCGCAACGCGCGCATGTTTCAGGCTGGTTTTACAAAAATGCGATTGAGATAAGAACATCGACAACGGTAACGAAAATAACTGCGAGCGGAGTGGAAACGGAAACCGGCGGAAATATAGAAGCAGACATGGTTTACTGGTGCAGCGGAGTGAAAAGGGCGGATGTTGGAGGCGTTGAAAAAGGAAAGAGGTTTATTGTCGGCGATACACTGCAACTCTCGGACCAACCGGGAGTTTTTTCTACAGGAGATTTTACGTTTGTTGAATCGAAGCGGCGGTTCGCGAATCTTATGAGCGCGCAGCGGGCGATTTATCAAGGGAGAATCGCCGGCGTGAATATTAGCCGCTACTTACAAGGATTGCAATTAAGAAAATCGCGATACCAGCCGTTTGGCGAATTGATAGCGCTTGGCGATTTCGACGGCGCAGGGACCGTTCGCGGAACTCCGGTATTCGGCGCCGTCTGCTCCGCATTGAAAAAAGCAAACGAATTGAAATATCTCGCGCAGCTTTATGAAAGCGCTCCGGCGTTAATGAAAAAAATTTCTCCCACGATGTGAAATTTCAAACAAAGTAATATATCATTGGATAATCCCGCTCGATAAAACAATTTGTATTAATTGCGTATTGTCTACAGGAGTCCTGAAATAAGGTCGGCGTTTTCGATGCCTGTGGCTTCGCCGCTCGCGAAAAGATAGCGTAGAAATGGTTTGTTCTGGAATAGAAATCTGTCGACTATCCGTATGGGGTATGCGACGGAATCGAAATCGAGTTTTTCGCGTCCTTCGGAAGTGAATACGGCGAACGCATAAAGCCTGATCAGCGCGAAACTCAGGCAAAGGATGTGAAATCCAGGCAGGATTCCATATTCAACGAAAGATTCTTTCTCAAAAATTTTCCATAGAAAATAGTTGCGCAGTTCACGCTGGAAGAATTCCGCGCGCTCTTCGCGCCATAGGCGAATGAACGCAAAGTAACGCTCAATCGCGGCGGCGGAAGGCGCGTTGTCCGGCCCGATGCAAAGAACGGTTTTCAGCGTGTCGATGAAAGCGAAAAAAGTCGCAGGGCGCGTCGCGTGCGATGAATCGAGGCCGTCCCTGATTTGCAGAGTGAAACGCAAAAGGAAATTCAGGCCGGCGGCATCGAGCGAATCGCCGGAAGGTAGGTTGCGGCGGGAGGCCGCGTCGTGAATCGAAGGCAAAAAGCGGTCCAGAATTTTTGACGCCGGACCCGGAACGCTTCTTTTAAACTGGTTACCGAGAATCCTGATCAACTCGACGCCGGCGAGCAGGGCTTTGCGCAGGGTGACGCTGCTATCATAGACAATGCTTTCCAGGGAAATAGATATCGGGTCCAGCTCGGCCCAGGGAATAGTCGCCGAGCCTTGAAAGCGCAAGCCGGCCGCGAACTCCGAAATCGGGGCGGGCGATTCGCTCACATTTATCCTGAACGGCGCTTCGAGGTTGCGCAGAGTGGAAGGGCAGGCGAAATAGAGAGAGCCGAAAGCGCCGGAAGGAGTGACGGTGGATTTTGCCGGAAAGCTACGGCAGATGCAGCTTTTGACTTCGGGGCCGAAATGCGCGTGAAGCAGGCATTTCCCGTCGCGGAGCAACACGCAACCGTCATCATTGAGCGCGTTGAAGAACTGATTAGGATTGAGCGGATCGGAGACAAAATACGGCGGCGCGGGCCTTTCGTCGGCAGACAGCGAAAGCAGCTGTTCCATAGCGGCATCCTTCTCCGCTCGTGTGAAAACCGACGGATAATCCCGGCAGCAGAATCCGCAGCAGCCGCATTCGTAACTGAATGATTCAGGAATGAATATTTTCATTTCACTTTTTCAAGCCGCATAAAATCAAGAATTTTTAATCGACGCGTCGGATTTGAACGGGAAATTGCGGAAAGAATAGTTTTCGATGACCGCGTTGAACAATTCGCCGGAGGCGGAACTGATGCGGCATTCGACCTGATTGTTGTCTTTCAGCGATAGAATGATCGTGTGAGAATTCTTTGGGTTGCGGATGCGCACAACGCCTCCCGCCCACGAATCCGGCAGGCAGGGATGCATAACGTAACGGTCGTCGAACTGGTGGAAGCCGATCACATTCCTGACGAGAAGAATTTGTCCGGCGAGCCGTGGCAGGAAATAGCGTTGCGCTTTTCCGAGCGAACGCGCGTAACGGTTCACCTCGAGAGCGAGCGCGGCCGCCTCGCGGCGGTATCCGTATTTCGTTAGCCCTTCCACGGCGGTGACGAAAGCCGGGGCGAGATCCGGCTGTTTAATTAAAATGTTAAGATTCTCGATGATGCCGGGGAGCCGCTTGACCATTCGGGCGGCCTGCGCTTTAGTCGGCGCGTCAGCCGCGAGCGGAAGCAGACCGGTGATCGTCGCGCTCCGGAAAATCCTGTCTCCGACGCGGTCGTAAAAATAACCGTCTTCCTCGTGCCAGAGCTTCGCCGTGATATTGTCGCAAAGCTGTTTCGCGAACTCCTCGTACTTGCGCGCCTCGCGGTCCAGTTTCAGGCTCCTCGCGATCTGAGACATGCACTGCATCTGAATCGCGACCGTCGAATTGAGAGCGACCGGCCTCACCGAGTGAAGCGCGCCTTCCGATTCGGGGAACTGGGCCCGCAGTTGCCGCGTGTACGGATCGTCGGCGAACCATTCCCGGTCGCCGTGCGAGTACATGCCGTCTTCTTCTTTTCTGTGAAGGATCAGCCAATTCTGGAACCGCTCCATCCTGTCGAACAGAGCGGATATGTTCTGAGTTCCGGTCATGCGGCTGATCCGGAGCGCTGTTTCGATCAGAATCGACGGCGCGGGAATGTCGCTTATCGTCAAAGGTTTAACAACGTGCGGAATGATGCCTTCCGAGGATTGGTTGTCGAAAAACGGGCTGATGATATCGAGCGCGAGTTCCGGGTCGAACCACTTGATGAACTGGGCGGCGAGCGCCGATTCGGCGGCTGACGCGTCTCCCGCGTCGTCTGTCGACTGCAGCCACCGGTTTTTCATAATGCGAAGGCCGAACGGCAGCGACAGACGCGCTTCCAGTTCGTTTTCGAGGCCGGCGAAAGCGCGGTTGATATCGGCGTCAGGCGTTTCGATCCCGAAACAGTTAGAGTTGATCCATCGCGAACCGAACATTCGGCGGGTCCGGTTCATCCCGGAAAGGAAAATGTCGTAAACATAATTCTGCATAATAGCCCTTTAGTATACTACTTTGATTCGTTCAGTTTGAAAAGGGGATAGGTCAGAGTATCAGCATCGCGTCGCCGAAACTGTAGAAGCGATAACGCTCTTTGACAGCCTCCTCATAGGCGCGCCGTGTCAGTTCGAGACCTGCGAACGCGGAAACGAGAATGAGGAGCGTCGAGCGCGGCAAATGAAAATTTGTGATCATAACATCGACCGCTTTGAACTGTTCGCGTTTGAAAATAAACAGACGCGTTTCGCCCGAACTGCCGGAAACAGCTGAGTCGGGCTCCCGGTCGGCAGCCCAGCTTTCGAGCGCCCGAACGGCCGTCGTTCCCACGGCGACAACGCGTCCTTTACGCGCGGCTTCCGAAGCGGAGAGCGCCGTTTCGTCGGGAACATAATAAATTTCCGAATGCATTTTGTGGTCTTCGATCAGATCTGTTGAAACCGGTTTAAAAGTGTCGAGGCCGATATGGAGCGTGACGTTTGCGAAGCGCGCGCCCGCGTTTTCGACACGCGAGATCAGCGGCGGCGTGAAGTGAAGGCCGGCTGTCGGCGCTGCGGCTGATCCGTTCCGGGTCGCGTAAACAGTCTGGTAGCGGTTAGGGTCGGGAATCGTGTTTTTTATATACGGGGGAAGGGGAACGATGCCGTGTGTTTCGAGAAAAGGTATGAGAGGACGCGGCGTCGCTTCGATAGTCCACTCGCCCGCTTCGTGTTTTTCGATCATGCGGCAGAACGGCAGTTCGTGCGTATCGTGAAAAAGCTCTGTTCCGATGTCGAGTCTTCTGCCCGGACGCGCGAGCGCCCGCCATAAGCCGTTCGGCTCGTCGACCGGTTTCAGCAGCAGAAGTTCGATTCGGGCGCCGGTTTTCTTTTTGACAAATAAGCGCGCCGGAAACACTCGCGTGTCGTTCACAACGAAAAGGTCGCCGCTACGCACGTATTCGACGATGTCGCTGAAGCGGCGGTGTTCGATAGCGCCCGTGTCGCGATGAATGACCATAAGCCGGGATTCCTCGCGGTTCACAAGCGGTGTCTGCGCGATAAGCTCCTGCGGCAGTTCGTAATCATATAATTTTGTTTCGATAGACAATTGGTTATTTCCTGAAAATCAGATTCAGAATAATGGTGAGGACGATACTGGCGATTATGGAGGAGATTATTGGAAAGAAGAAGGTGAAATTGCCCCGCCGGATGACGATGTCTCCGGGCAGCCTGCCGAGCGGGATAAGCTTGCCGCCTATGACAAAAACAATGCCTACGACGACCAAGGAAATTCCGGCAAAGATCAGAATTTTTCCAAACGGGCTGAGGTCCAATGGAATATCATCCGGTTTGTTGTTTGTGAGAAAGCGCGAGTTTGACGTAGAAGGCGGCGGAGCTAAGGTTGCGCATGTATTCGTCTTCAGAGATTTCGCGGACGAGGCGGCCGGGAGCGCCGAGCACGAGCGAGCGCGGCGGAAATTCCTTGCCGGGCGGCACAACCGTTCCGGCGGCCACTATCGAGCCTTCGCCGATGACTGCGCCGTCCATGACAACGCTTCCTATTCCAATCAGCGTGAAGCTTGCGATCGTGCAGCCGTGAATGACGGAGTTGTGTCCGGCGGTGACATAGTCTCCAATGACGCAGGGGCATTTGCTCGAAGCATGCACGATAACGCCATCCTGAAGATTGGTTCGTTTGCCGACAAGAATTTTGTTTGTGTCGCCGCGCACGACGGCGCCGAACCAAACGCTCGAATCCTCGCCGATTTCGACATCGCCGATCACGCGGCAGTTGTCGGCGAGAAACACCGTCTGATCGATCTTAGGATGAACGCCGTTGAACGGCAGAATGTTCAAGACAGTTTCCCCTTAATGAGCGCGGCGCCGTTTTTCAGGGCGTCGGGAATTTTAGAGCCGTCTTTTCCGCCGGCCTGCGCCAAGGTTTTTGAGCCGCCGCCGCCGCCTTTCGCAGCCTTTGCGATTTCTTTAATCAGCGACCCGGCGTCGAGTCCGCGGCCAGCAACGTCTTCCGATATCGCCAGCAGAAGGCTCGCTTTGCCTTCGAGGTTTGAGCCGAGCAGCACGGCGTATGAATCCAGTTTGCCTTTAATTTCGTCGTAAACAGTTCTAAGCGCGTCTATGTCGAGTCCGTCGAGTTGCGCCGCGATGATTTTCACGCCGCCGGCGTCTTCGGCGGATTCGAGCAATTGATTGCTCTTGTCCTTCATGTCGCTCTTCCCGGCTTTTTTCACTTCGCGCTGAAGCTTCTCTCTTTCGAGCAACAGATTTTCAATCGCTTTCGGAAGCGTGGTGTCCTTTACCTTAAGGATAGCCGCCGCGCCGTCGAGCGCGTCGAGTTTTTCATTTATATATTCCAGAGCCTTTTTACCGGCGACTGCCTCGATGCGGCGCATGCCGCTGCCGATCGAATGTTCGTCGGAAATTTTCACGAGGCCGATCTCGGCAGTGTTGACGACATGTGTGCCGCCGCAAAGTTCCTTGCTGTATCCTTCGACTTCAACCATCCTGACTTCGGCTCCGTACTTTTCGCCGAACAGCGCCATCGCGCCTTCCTTCTTCGCGCTCTCGAAGTCTTTGACTGTCGAGATGACGGGAGCGCCTGCGAGAACTTTTTCATTAACGATCTCCTCAATGCGAGCGAGGTCCGCGGGGCAGATCGCCGAGTGGTGCGTGAAGTCGAACCGGAGTTTGTCCGGGCCGACATAGGAGCCAGCCTGATGGACGTGCGAGCCGAGGACTTCGCGGAGCGCGGCGTGCAGAAGGTGAGTCGCTGTGTGGTGGCGCATGATCGCGCGCCGCCGTTCGAGTTCAACTTCCATCTTCAGCGAGTCGCCGACTTTTATTTCGCCGCTGAGAATTTCCGCGCGGTGCACAACGATCTTGCCTTCGACGACGAACGATTCGCTAATGCAGAGCTTCGCAGTGTCCGAAACAGCGGCGCCGGTGTCGCCAACCTGGCCGCCCATCTCGCCGTAAAGCGGCGTCCGGTTCAATATGATGTCCACCGACTGCCCTTTTGAGGCGGCCGTTATTTGTTTGCCATCGGCAACGAGCGCAATGACGCGCGAGTCGAGCGCGAGCCGGTCGTAGCCGTCGAAAACGCCGGCGTCCTTGCCCTCAACCGCGTCGCGGTAGACTTTCGCCAAGTCCTCGACGAACACCGAACCGTCCATCTTGCTTCCCTTGCGCGAGCGGTTCTTCTGGTCTTCCATCGCCTGATTGAACTGTTCCGTGTTGATTCCGTCGAAACCCATCTCACGGACGATTTTCTCCGCCTCTTCGAGCGGAAGGCCGTAAGTGTCGTAGGCAGTGAAAATGACTTCGCCGTTTGCGAGCTTCTCGCCTTTCGCCGGATCGCCGAGATCGTCTTTCCGATTGGCGATGAAAATGCCGCCCTGCACAAGCGCTTCCGCGAACTGCTGTTCTTCTTTTTTAAGAATGGTCGCCACGAAATCGGCTTTCTCGGAGAATTCCGGATAGACCTTGCCCATGATTTCGGCGACGACCGGGATCAGTTCCGAGAGGAACAAGCGCTCGACGCCGAGCTTGCGGCCGTTCACCGCCGCGAGCCGTATCAGCTTGCGCAGTAGGTAGCCGCGCCCTTCGTTCGACGGGAAAACGCCGTCGGTGACGAGGAACCCGGCGCCGCGGACATGGTCTGCTATGACGCGGAACGGAACCGGATTGTCTTCGTACTTCAATCCGCATATCTGTTCGGTTTTCTGAATGATCGGCATGAAGAGGTCGGTCTCGAAATTGGTCAGCTTCCCTTGCAGAACTGAAGCCATGCGTTCGAGGCCCAAGCCGGTGTCGATATTCCTTTTCGGAAGCGGAGTGAGCTTTCCGCCGTCGTGGCGTTCGAACTGCATGAAGACGAGGTTCCATATTTCGATGTGCCGCTCGCAACTGCAGGACGGATTGCAATCGGGACTTCCGCAGCCGCGTTCGGGACCGAAGTCGTAAAAAATTTCCGAACAAGGACCGCAGGGCCCGTTCGGACCCTGAGAGGGCGCGCTCGCCGGCCAGTAGTTGTCCGCTTCGCCGAATCGATAGAAATATTCTTTTTTGACGCCGATTTCATTGAGCCAGATATTGGCTGCTTCCTCGTCTTCGAGATAGACGGAAACGCGAAGCCGGTCAACGGGCAGTTTGAATTGTTCCGTGAGGAGTTCCCAAGCCCAGTGAATGATTTCGTTTTTAAAATAATCGCCGAAAGAAAAATTGCCGAGCATCTCGAAGAAAGTGTGGTGACGCGGAGTGCGGCCGACTTCTTCGAGGTCTTTCGCGCGGAGACATTTCTGAGAAGTTGTGAGGCGGGTGTGCGGCGGTTTTTTTAGGCCGAGGAAGTACGGCTTGAACTGAACCATGCCGGCGGAAGTTGTGAGAAGGGTAGGGTCGTCGGGAACCAGCGAGGCGCTTGGGTGGCGGCGGTGGCCCTTTGATTCGAAAAAGGCAAGATATCGTTCCCTGATTTCCGAGGAGTGCATTTTTAATAAAATCCTTTCTGATAAAGCAGGCGCGATGTTGTATGAGCGCGGGCCGCCGAGTCGCCGAACGGCGAAAATTGGCGACATCAGATTTCGAGAGACATCGGGATTGCCGCTCGCCGCCTCGCGCCGGACCCTGAATCAGGCCGCGGAGGTGAGAGCGCCGGCCGCGTTACAATTCGAGAATCCGCTTCAGTTTATCCAGAGCCGTCGCCTGTATTCGGGAGACCTGCATTTGCGAAATCTTCATTGATTTCGCGATCTCCGCCTGCGACAGGTTCCTAAAGTACCTGTTATAGATTACAAACTTCTCATCTTTTTTCAATTGCTTGAGGCCGCTTTGGAGCGAAAGGTGGTCGCTGAGTTGTTCGATCGAGCGGTCCATGCCGCCTATCATTTCGATCAGGGTCGATGAACTGTCGCCCGCGCCGCCCTCAATTTCCTTGTCGAGAGACACCGGATGGTAGGACATAACCGCTTCGCGCGATTCGAGAATATCTTCAACCGAGCATCCGATATGCTGCGCGACCTCTTCGTAAGTTGGCGAATGATCGAGCTCCTTATTCAACTGTTCAATCGCTTGATTGACGACGATGTTCAGATCTTTAATGCGGCGCGGGACTTTCACGCTCCACGTTTTGTCGCGGAAGTAGCGTTTGATTTCGCCGAGAATTGTGACGGTTGCGAAAGTCGTAAACTCGACGCCGCGCTCGGGGTCGAAGCGGTCCACGGCGTTGATGAGGCCGAGAGTGGCGACCTGAAGGAGGTCTTCGTGCTGTTCGAGTTTTCTGCCGAATCTGTTGGTGAAGAAGTGCGGCAGGTTCATGTGAATCTCGATCAGTCTGTCGCGAAGAGCCTGCTCGCGCGACTGGTTGAAATCGCGAAACAGGTCGGTAACCTCTGCTTTAGACGGCGGAGACTGTGATGTTTTGTTTCTCAAGAGCGGGAGCCTCAGGCCGATTTAATATTTTTTTTCATGATGATTTTCGAGCCTTTGCCCGGTTTTGTCTTAACGTCCACGTAGTCCATCAGAGTGCGGATAAGCAGCATGCCGAGCCCGCGCTCCTCAAGTTCCTCCACGCCTTCGGCGGCCGGCGATCCGGAGGTCTTATCCTTGATCTCGAACACGATCTGTTTGTTTTCCTGCCAGCATTTGATCTTGATATATTCTTCCTGATCTGATTTAGCCGAGGTCTGTATCGCCGTGTTGCAGGCCTCGGACACGGCGACTTTTATGTTCTCCACTTCGTCGATCGACAAAGGCCATCGCGACGCATATCCGGAAACGAGCAGCCGGACCACGCGGAGAAATTCCGGCTTGTTCGGTATGCTGATTTCCATCAGCGAGTTCTTATCCGAAATTTTCATGCGGTTCTCCTTCTATCCGGTTATTTCTGGAGCAAAGCCGTCGCGGCGTCGAAACCGCGCGCTATCGTGAATATTTTGTTCAACCCGGTGATCTCGAATAGTTTGTTTATCCGGTCGGAATACAAGACGAGAATCAGAACACCGCCCTTTTCGGTGGTCCGCCTTTTGATCCCGATCAGTATCCCAAGCCCGGTGCTGTCTATATAATCCACATCCTTCAAATCTATTATCAGGTTCGGCGAGATCGCCCTGTCGGTTGACATGTGCACTTTTTCTTTGAGTTCGTTAGCGTTGTATAAATCAACTTCACCGTGGACTATGATGTGCGTGTAATCCTTCTCTTTTTTGATCTCAAGTTTCAAGTCCATAGTTTTTGCTCCTTTTGTTGTTTTATCTTCAACCGTCGAATGTTTTAATGAATCCCACTCGAAAAAATGATTTTCAGTAAATATACCCGCTAATTTGAACAATATAATATATTTAATCCCGCGCTTTTGCAACTGTTCTGTTTTATACGCCGATATTTTTATGATTCCCTGCGCCGGCCCTGGCCGCCATTTATTTTTGTGTGGATATATATCGCATGTTGCGCTAAAATAATCCGGCGTTAAAAATAATTCGAAACGGAGAAACGCATAATGGACTCTCTCTTCAATCCAATAATGATCAATAAGACGGAAGTTAAGAACAGGATATACATGCCGGCGATGCACTTGAACATGTGCATAGAGTTCGAGGTGTCGGACCGGTTATGCGAATTTTACGCGGAGCGGGCGCGAGGCGGAACGGGCGCGATCTGCGTCGGTTTTGTGACTGTCGACACCGCGGGCGGCATGCCGACCAATATAGGCGGCCATGACGACAAGTTCGTGCCGGGGCTCAGAAAGCTCGCGCTTGCGATCAACAACAACGGCGCGCGCTCGGTGGCTCAGATCAACCACCAAGGTCGCTACGCGTTCAGCATGTTCCTTAAAAAGGGCGAAACGCCGGTTGCGCCGTCGCCCATAGCATCGAGGCTGACCGGAGAGACGCCGCGCGAACTCAAAAGCGATGAGATTCTGACGATCATCGATAAATTCGCGCAGACCGCTCGCCGCGTTAAAGAAGCCGGCTTTCACATGGTTGAAGTTCTCGCCGGCACCGGCTATCTCATCAGCGAATTTCTTTCTCCGCTCACGAATCACAGGACAGATGAGTGGGGCGGCTCCGAGGAAAACCGGATGAAGTTCGGCTGCGAAATCGTCAAGGCAATCAGAAAAATCAATGGGCCGGACTATCCGATAATCGTGAGAATGAACGGCAACGACATGATGGATAACGGAATGCGGGGCGACGATTTGAGGCGTTTCGGCAAAGCGCTTGAAGACGCCGGCGCCGACGCGCTGTGCATAAACGTCGGCTGGCACGAAGCGCAGGTGCCGCAGATAACAATGGGCGTGCCGCGCGCTAACTACGCATATCTGTCCCGGCGAATGAAAGAGACGGTCGGCATCCCGGTTATTGCGAGCCACAGGCTCAACGATGTCGACGACGCGAGGGATCTGATCGAGAACGATTTTTGCGATATGGCAGGAATGGCGCGCGCGCTGATAGCGGACGCGTACATGCCGATAAAGGCGATGGAAGGCCGCGAGGAAGAGATCGTGCATTGCTGCGCGTGCGGTCAGGGCTGTTTCGACCACGTGTTTCTGCTGAAGCCGGTTGAGTGCCTTCTGAACCCGAAAGCCGGACATGAACTTGACTACCCGATAGAGAAAGCGGCGAAAGCGAAAAAAGTGGCGATAGTCGGGGGCGGGGTCGCTGGAATGGCGGCGGCGCTTGCGGCGACCGAACGCGGACACGATGTGACTCTGTTTGAAAAAGAATATTATCTCGGCGGGCAGATCGTTATCGCATCGATGCCTCCTGGCCGCGAGGAGTTCGGAGTTCTTGCGGATGATCTGGAAACGCAGGTCCGTCTGGCGGGCGTAAAGATAAATGTCGGCTTTGAGGTTACGGCGGAGATGTTGAAAGAAGGCGGTTTTGAAGCGGTGATACTGGCGACCGGCGCGCTGCCGGTCACGCCTCCGATACCCGGCGCGGGGCGGCCGAATGTCATTCAGGCATGGGATTTCCTTAAAGGCGAATGTATTGTCGGGAAGCGCGTTGTGATAGTCGGCGGCGGCGCCGTCGGAGTCGAGACTGCTATAGCGCTCGCCGAAATCGGCACGCTGCCCGCTGAAACTCTGAAGTTCCTGTTCCTAAACAATGCGGAATCAGTCGATGAGCTTCGCTATCTGGCGACGCACGGGGTGAAGGACGTGACGCTTGTCGAGATGATCGCCAAGGTCGGCAAGGACATTGGGAAATCCACGCGTTGGACTATGGCGCTTGATATGAAACGATACGGAGTGAAGACGCTGACGAACACGAAGGTGATAGAAATCAACGATGAGGGCGTGTTGGTCGAGCAGAAGGGCGGCAAGCAGGAATTGCTGCCGGCGGACACGGTGATACTCGCGGCCGGCTCGAAGCCGCACTGCCCGCTCAAGGAAAAGCTCGAAGGCTCCGGAATGGAAATCGCGGTCATCGGCGACGCCTCCAAGGTGGCTCTCGCGTTCGATGCCATTCACAATGGTTTTAAAGCGGGCAAGGCTCTTTAACCTGGAATTGTGTTATAATATATTAAGTTTTTTTCGTCGATAGTGAAAGCGGCGAGCGTCGCGCAGCATAAAATATACGGGTGATAAAAATGAAAAAACATTTCGTTTTGTTTACGGTTGTTTTTATTTCAGTTGCGATTTTGGCGCCGGTAATTGCATCAGCGAAAACGTATACTATTTCACTGCCCGGCACATTTGCCGTCTCCGGGAAATCGAAGTCCCAGATGCAGGTGTTTGCCGAGGAGATCGCGAAAGCGCTCGGGAACGTGATCGGCGGAGACATCAAATTGGATTCCACATCGCTCGCGGAAGAGGATTTCATGCGCTACGCAGTTTCAGGCATGGTGAGCAAGAAGATCGATATCGCCGGGTTCTCATCTGACTGGTACGCGAAATTCACGCCGCAGATGCGCGAGAAGTTTCCGCCGCTGCTCGGCCTTCTCGTGAACGGCAAGAAAAACATGAACTATTGCATCTATGTTCGCAAGGAAGACGGCATTAAGAGCGTCGATCAGCTCAAGGGCAAGAAGGCTACGACTTATACATATAAGGATATGCGCTATCTCCTTTATAAAGACGGAATCGACCAGCCGCTTGAGAAGTTCTTCGGGAAAGTCACTTACAAGCTCGGAGTCGCGCCGGAATTCATGGCTGACCTCGTGGACAAAAAGATCGACGCATTCGCGACTTGGGATTTTCTCGTCGATACCGCGCGGGGCGCCGATCCGAGATTCAAAACAATCCAGCCGATCGCATGCAATGAATACGCAATGAATTCTTTCATGATATACAGAAACGATCTCGCTCCCGATGACATCAGCAAGCTGCAGAAGGCCGCGCTCAACTGGGAGAAGGATAAACGGTTCAACTCTGTGAAATTCTTCTTTGTCGCGATTAAAGGCGGCGTCTTTATTCCCAAACCACAGGATTTTGAGCTGACTTATGCGGTTGATAAGCTGATCGAGAGCAAAGGCTGGGAAAACGAACGCAAGACTTTCATTAAAAAGAACTCAAGGTAATAAGACTATATTTCAGATTTTATTATAACGGGGCAGGTTTTCGCTTTGCCATGCGGCGCGCGCGCGTGATTTTCACGTGGACATAACCTGAACTTTCTGTTATTGTACTATGCGAATCGATTCCTCACCGGGCAGGCATCTCTGCGATTCCGAAGCGTGTTACGCAAAAAACTCTGACGAGGTGCAGCAATGGAACGAAAGCTTTTTTCCGAAGAGCACAATATTTTCCGCGACGGATTCAAGAAATTTCTTGAAAGAGAAATAAAACCGCATCACGAGCAGTGGGAAAAAGACGGAATTGTCTCTCGCGAAGCTTGGCTAAAAGCGGGCGAGCAGGGATTTCTCTGCCCTTGGGCTGACGAGGAATACGGCGGCTACAATGCGGATTTTCTTTATTCGGTCATCATGTCCGAAGAGTGCGTTCAGGCGCGCGTGTCCGGCTACATGATCGGGTTGCACAACGATGTTGTCGTTCCATACATCGGCTCGTTCGCGAACGCCGAACAGAAGAAACGCTGGCTTCCGAAACTCGTGACGGGCGAACATATCAGCGCGGTGGCGATGACCGAGCCTGGCGCGGGGTCCGACCTCGCGGCGATCAGCACGACCGCGATCAAGGACGGCGACGACTACATCGTCAACGGCGCGAAGACGTTTATTTCGAACGGACTTTTGTCCGATATCATTGTGACTGCCGTGAAAACCGACCCGAAGGCGAAGCCGGCGCACATGGGGATATCGCTGATAGTGATCGAGGCGACGACGCCGGGGTTCCAGCGCGGCCGCAGGCTCGAAAAGATGGGCATGCACGCGCAGGACACCGCCGAAATGTCTTTCGAGGATTGCCGCGTGCCGCGCGCCAACCTTCTCGGCGACGAGGGAATGGGTTTCATATATCTTATGCAGAAGCTTCAGCAGGAGCGGCTCGTGTGCGCGATCGCCGCGCAGGCCGCCGCTGAAATGATTCTCAAGGACGCGATAAAATATACGAAGGAGCGCTCGGCGTTCGGGCGCACTATCTCCAAGTTCCAGAACACGCGTTTCAAACTCGCGGAAATGGCGACGGAGGTCGAGATCGGCCGCTCGTTTGTCGACCGCCTGATTCAGGATCACATGCTCAAGAAGGATGTCGTGACCGAAACCTGCATGGCGAAATGGTGGACGACCGAGATGCTGAAGCGCACCGCGGATCAGGCCCTCCAATTCTACGGCGGCTACGGTTACATGACCGAATATCCGATATGCAAGGACTACATGGACGTTCGCGTGCAGACGATCTACGCCGGCACAACGGAGATAATGAAGGAAGTTATCGGCCGCCGCATGGGTCTTTGATGGCATCGGGCTTGTAAACCGGTCCTCGTTCACACGCTTCACTCTAACCGCTGCTTGTTCTCATGCTTTGCGTGAGAGCGGGCGCAATGGTCCGATAAGTGGAAAAATGCGGATTCATCTGTTATGCTTTCCGAAGTTTAATAGGGGATTGAATCAATGTCTGAAGATTTCGTACATTTGCATCTGCATACTGAATACAGCCTTCTCGACGGCGCGGCCCGCGTCAGAAAGATTATTGATAAAGCCATTGAGTTGAACATGAAGTCGCTCGCCATCACCGACCACGGCAACATGTTCGGGATGGTCAAGTTCTACGACGCAGCGGTGAGCAAGGGCCTCAAGCCGATCATAGGCTGCGAGATATACGTCGCTCCCCGGCGTATGAAGGACAAAGAGCATCCGCAGGACACCGACAGATTCCATCTGCTCCTGCTCGCGAAGAACGACGCCGGCTACCGCAATCTGATCAAGATCGTGTCTGTCGCGCACACTGAAGGTTTTTATTACAAGCCGCGCGCGGACCGCGAATTGATCGCGGCTCATCACGAAGGCCTGATAGCGCTTTCGGCGTGCCTCGGCGGCGAGGTGCCGGCGATGATACGGCGCGGTCAGATTGAGAAGGCGCGCGAGCATGCCATCTGGCACCGCGACACTTTCGGCGAAGGCAACTACTACTTTGAACTGATGGACCACGGCCTAAAGGATCAGGCCATTGTCAATCACGCGCTGATCGAGATGTCCGCCGAGCTTTCGATCCCGCTCGTCGCCACAAACGACGTCCACTATATAAATCCTGACGATGCGTTCGTTCAGGATGTCATGATGTGCGTGGAGCAGGGGAAGACGCTTGAGGACTCGAACAGGCTGAGCTTCGAGTCGAAGGAATTTTATTTCAAGACCGCAAAAGAGATGAGCGAGCTGTTCATCGACAGGCCGGACGCCATAGCGGCGACGGCAGAGATCGCATCCCGCTGCATGTTCGAGTTGCCTAAAGGCAATATATTCATGCCGGATTTCGATGTGGACGCCGGGAAAACGCCGGACAGCTATCTCGCGGAATTAGTCACCGAGGGCCTGAAAAAGAAATATCCGGCGGTTAACGACACAATTCAAAAACGTGCGGAGTACGAACTCGGCGTTATAAAGAAGATGGGCTACTCCGCGTATTTTCTGATAGTGTGGGACCTGATCCGTTTCGCGCGCAGCAACGGAATCGCAGTCGGACCCGGCCGCGGCTCGGTTGCAGGCAGCATCATCGCGTTTGCGCTCGACATCACGAAAATCGATCCGATCAAATACGATCTGCTGTTCGAAAGGTTCCTGAATCCGGACCGCGTCTCCATGCCCGACATCGACATGGACTTCGGCGACCGCCGGCGCGACGAGGTCATCAAATACGCGAAATACAAATACGGCGAAGACCGCGTAGCCATGATCGTAACGTTCAACCGCGAGAAGGCGAAGGCGGCCATCCGTGACGTCGGCCGCGTTCTGGGCATGCCGCTCCCCGTCGTCGACAAGGTCGCGAAGCTCATTCCCTTCATGATCCCCGACAAGGAACTGACGCTCGAAAACGCGATAGATCACAACGAAGAACTAAAATATCTCTATGAGAATGATCAGGAGATGAAGCGGCTGCTCGATATCTCGATGCAGATCGAGGGTTTGCCGCGCAACGTCGGCAAGCACGCCGCCGGCGTCGTCATCTCGAAGTTCCCGCTCACCGATCAGATTCCGCTCTACAAGTCGCCCAAGGACGAGGAGCCGATGACTCAGGCCCCGCACGAGGACCTCGAACGCATCGGCCTGATCAAGATGGACTTCCTCGGACTGCGCACGCTCAGCGTCGTTGAGGACGCAGTCAAATACATCAAGGAACGCACAGGGAAAGACCTCGACCTCGACAGCATTCCGCTCAACGACGAAAAAACCTTCAGACTTTTCTGCAAAGGCGAAACGGGCGGCATTTTCCAGTTTGAAGGAAACACGATTCGCGGACTCCTGATGCGCTCGCAGCCGTCCTGCCTCGAAGACCTAATCGCGCTCAACGCGCTCAACCGGCCGGGCCCGCTCGGCGCCGACATGGACGATAAGTACATCGACAACCGAAAAATCAAGCGGGATGACATCATCTACGACCATCCGCTCCTCAAGCCGATATTGCTGGACACTTTCGGAATCATTCTCTATCAGGAACAGGTAATGCGCATCGCTGAGGTGGCGGCCGGCTTCACGCTCGCCGAAGCCGACAACCTGCGCCGCGTGATGTCCAAGAAAAAAGCGAAAGAGATGGAGAAGGTAAAGGAACATTTTCTCAAAGGCGCCGCTCCGATTCTGAACGATCAGAAAATGGCTGACTTCATTTTCTCGCAGGTTGATAAATTCTCAGGTTACGGATTCAATAAAAGTCACAGCGCCGCGTACGCATATCTCGCCTATCAGACTGGCTACCTCAAGGCGCAATATCCCGTCGAGTTTATGGCTGCGCTGCTCACGAGCTGGCTCGGCGACACCGTGAAAATCGCAATGTATATCGAGGACTGCCGGCGCATGAATATCAAAGTGCAGCCGCCGACCATAAATTTGGGATACTATATATTCACGCCGGAGGACGAAGGGATTCTGTTCGGGCTCGGCGCGATAAAAAATGTCGGCGAGGGCGCGGTTGAGGCGATAGTGCGCGAGCGCAAGGAAAACGGCGCCTACAAATCGCTCTACGATTTTTGCCAGCGGATCGACCTGCGGGCGGTGAACGTCAAGACGATCGAGTCGCTGATCCGCGCCGGGGCGCTGGACTGCCTCGACGGCAACCGCGCGCAGAAGATGGCCGCGATCGACGAGGCGATGGACTTGGGCCGCTCGATGCAGAAGGATCGCGAGACCGGCCAGACTCAGCTTTTCGGGTTCTCCGAGCGCACGGATCCGCCGCTCCCGGACATTCCCGAATTCGACACAAAGAAACTTCTCGAAGATGAAAAGGAACTCATCGGCCTTTATCTCTCCCACCATCCGCTCGACCCGTACCGCGAATGGATCAGCCAGAAAGCGGACACAACAGCCGCGGACCTGCTCGAAGCCAATCCGGCCGAGCGCAAACAGGTCTCCATCGCC
>JBAYJY010000078.1:0-20120 GCA_041664945.1 bacterium
ATGCGGCGATGGAACTTGCGCTTGTGGAGTAGTTGCCGTTGGCGTAAGAGATCGCGGGGAGCCCCGGCGGGTTGGCGTCGACGCGGATGCCGTTGGAGACAGTCGCCACGCCCGGCACGTCGGCTGAATTGCGCGCCCGAACGGAGAAATAATAGGTTGTTCCCTGAGTGAGCGCCAGCCCGGTTTTGGTGATAGTTGTCACTGCGCCGGCGTTCGTCCAGTCGAGCGTGTTTCGAGCGCCCGGCGCTGTGCCGATTGCGTAATCGTAAGACAGCGCGGTGGCGACCGCCGACCAGTTTTCGGAAAGTGTATTGTTGCTCGGCGTGAAAGCTTCGTCGGCGCCGAGGCCGTCGTTAATAGTCGCCGGTCCGGAAAGCAGCGTCGTATTGACCGTAACGCCGATCGAGGAACCGACCGCGCTCCAAAGCCCTGCCGCATTTTTCGCTTTGATGTTTATGTAATATGTCGAGCCATGAGTCATGCTCAGTCCGGTGATTGATATCTGTGTGTTAACTCCAGCCGAATACCAGTCTTTTACACTCGTGTCGCCCGCCGCGGTTCCGACGGAAACCTGATATTCGACAATGCCGGATTCCGGATCGGAAGATGTCCACGAAGCTTCGAGGAAATTAGTCTGGCTTGTCTGAGAGTCGGGCACGTTGACCGCTGGCGTTGTCGGCGCGTCGGTGTCAACGAGAACGCCGTTTGAGTTCCCGGAGGCGCCGTCGATTCCGCCGAGATTGCGGCCTCTAACAGTGACAATGTAGGTCACGCCGTTCGAGAGGGGAAGCCCGCTGTCGGTGAAGGAGGTCGCGGCGGTGGTTGTCCATGTTTTTATGCTCGTGTCGTCGGGGGCGGTTCCGATGGCGTAGATATATGAGACCGCGCCGGACACAGCGTCCCAGTTTGCGGAAATTGTATCGGGAGATGTGGAGTAAGCGATGTCGGAAGCTACGCCGTCGCGGACAGTCGGCGCGGCAGGCGCCGAAGATGCGATGATCGTGCTTGTGTCGCCGTTGCCGCCGGGATATGCGGACCAGTTTCCGGCGTTATCGAGGGCCTTGCACTGGAAATAGAGCGTGTGGCCGTCGATGCCGCTTGTGAACGAGGCGGTGGACAGGCTTGTGAATGTCTGCCAGTTGGACCAGTTGCCGCCCGCGCCGTCTTTAAATTGAATATAATACAGGTTCGCGATACCGGCGCCGGCGTCGCTCGAAGACCAAGAAACGCTGAACGAATTTGAGCCTTGATAAGCGGAGAGCGGCGCGACAGCGCAGGTTGGCGGAGTTGTGTCTATTAGGATGCCGTCGCTGTTGCCGGCGAGGCTCCAGACGTCGGCGCTGCTGAGACCCTTGACTGATATAAAGTAATTAGAGCCGGGCGTTAGAGTGACGTTTCGGGTGACGGTTGTGTTCAAGCCGTTGGTTGTCCATCCGAGAACGTCGGTTGCGCCGGCGCTCGTGCCGATAGCGAATTGATATTCTTTAATTCCGGAGATTCCGGGGGCGGCGGTCCAGGTTGCGTGTAGTTTCGTCGTATCGTTAGTGAATGCGCCGTCGTCGGTGACAACCGGAGTTCCGGGTTTGAGGCTGTCGATCGTGACGCCGTCCGAGTTGTTCGGGGCGCCGAAATTCCCGGCGTTGTTTCTCGCTTTGACGCGGATAAAATAGTCGTCGCCCTGAACGAGGCTCAGGCCGGTGGCGGTGTAGCTTGTGACGTTGCCGACGTCTGTCCAGTTGAGGGCGTCGCAGTTTGCCGGGGTCGTGTGGGCGACGCAGAGCGAATAGCCCGCTGCGTTTGCGGAGGCGGTCCAGTTTGCTGACAGGCTGGTCAGCGACGGGAAGAAGCTTAAGTCGTCGCCGGTTCCGTCGTTGATAGTGAGCGGAGCGGGCGGGACGGTGGAGTCCACGGTAGTCGAAGTGTTTCCGTCTCCGCCGGGATAAACGCCGGCGTTGCCGGCGACATCATGTGAGTGGCATTGGAAATAGTAAGTGTGTCCGTCGACGCCGCCGGTGAACAGATAGGCGGAACCGGCGTCGGCGGTTGTCAAATCGGTCCACGCGCCGGCTTGGCCGTCCTTGTACTGAACGTCCGTATTCGCGACGCCGGAGCGGGCGTCCGCGCTGCTCCACTGAACGCTGAATGAGGTGTTTGTCTGGTATGGCGAGTTGGGAAGCGTTATGACGCAGGTCGGCGCTGCGAGATCGACTTTTGTTCCGTTCGAAGTGCCGACCGTTCCGTATGCCAACGTCACTTTCTTGCCTTTTACGGAGAGGTAATAAGTCGTTCCGTTGTCGGCGAAATTGAAACCGGACTGAGTGAAATATGTGTTTGTTGTGTCGGCGCTCCAATTAATGATGTCAACGCCGCCGGGAGTTGTGCCGACAGCGTAAGAGTAAGCGATAGCGCCGGTCACCGCTCCCCAATTGCCGGAAAGTTTGGTCGGGTCGTTGGTGAAATTCTGGTCCGGGCCGGTTTCCGCGCCGTCGTTGATCGGCGAGGGAGCGGACAGCGTGCTCGTGTTAACTGTTGTGGAAACGTAATAGTCGGGCGATGACGGGTAGGGCGACAAGTTGCCGACATTGTCGCGCGCTTTGACGCGGAAGTAGTAAGTGTGGCCATTGACGCCGGTGAACACCGCGGTTGTCAAAAGCGTGTTGACCTGCCAGTCGGTCCAGAGGCCTGCGCCGTCCTTGACCTGAACGGTGAAGTCTTTGAGGCCGGACTCGCCTGCGCCGTCCGCGCCGCTCCAAGTGACGTTGAATGTCAGCGCGCCGACAACTGCCGCGTTCGGCTCAGACATGTTCACGGTCGGCGGCAGGATGTCGACTTTGACGCCGTTCGAGGGTTCCTCTTTATAGATCCCGGCAAAGTTGTATGACCTGACGCTGACGTAGTAAATGGTGTTGTGAGTCAAAGTCAGGCCGGGAGCGCTGAGCGAAGTGTTCATCAGAGGAGCCATTGAGGTCCAGTTGACGATGCCGGTTCCGCCCGCGGTTGTGCCGATTGCGTATTCGTAGTGTTCCAGATCGCCGGCCGGGTTGGCGTCGGTGTCGTGAGCGGACCAGCTCGCTTCTATAGTGTTGTTGGATGCCTGATATGTAATGTCGGTTGCGGTGGGGCCGTCGATGACGAAAGGCGGTCCGCCCGCGGTGTCGAAAACCGGAACTGTAGTGTCGACGATCATCTGAGCGTCTTGAACATCGCCGGCCGTCCAGTCCTCGGCGTTGCCGGTTTTGTCGATGGCGCTGCTGCGGAACTGGTAGATTCCATTTCCGGCGGGAATGCCTCCGGGGGGAGCGGCGGCGTTGAAGGTGACGTTGTTGCCGGGTTCGCAGGTCAGCCAGTCTGTCCATGCGCCGCCGTCTTTTCGGACTTGAATGTGGTAGCAGTTCAAGCCGCTTCCGGGGACGGGGTCGGCGCCGCCGGTCCATGCCACGTTGAACGACAGGTTCGGGGTGTATCCGGGCGCCGCGAAGGCCGTGACAGAGGAATCGTTAGGTTTGCGGGTGTCGAGCTGAGTGAAAGTCGCGCCGGGATCTACGTCGAAGTTGTCTGTGTTTCCGGCGTTGTCGACCGCCTGCGCGCGGAAGTGGTAGATGTGGCCTTCCGTGCCGCTGAACGGAATGTCGACGAACGGGCCGGCGCAGTTTGTCTGCGGTTCGGCGGACCACACCGGGGTGGCGTTCGCGGTCTCGTCCCATTTTTCAAGGTTGATCGCTTTGACGCCGCTGCCCGGCGCCGTGTCTCCGCAATTGACCCTGACGTTCAGGCTCGTGGATTGCGTGTAAGCCGGTAGGGCGACGATCGAATGGTTTGGAGCCGTATTGTCGACCCTGATTTTCGAAGTGTTGTCCGCGTCGTAAGTGTCGGTGTTATTGACGTTGTCTTTAGCCTGAACGCGAAGCATATACTCGTGGCCTTCGACAGCGTTGAAGGAAGATGAGAAACTCGGGCCGCCGCCGGGATTGAAGCAGGCGCCGCCGGGAAAATTCGTCCAGGAGCCGGCGGCTGTGATGTCTTTGAACTGAACTGAGAAACATTGAATTCCGCTGCCGGTGATCGGAGAGCCGGGGTCACTCGCCGTCCAACTGAAAGGAACGCTCAAACCGGCGTTGTAATAGCTGGGTTGTGTTATATATGAAGTTATGGCGTGAGTCGGCGCGACGGTATCCTTATAAACTGTGAACACGTCTTTCTGTTCGAACCAGTTGGTGGCCGCGTCCTGCACTTTGACGCTGATGTAGTTTATGCCTTGTTGAAGAGAGGCGAAATCGACGCTCCAATGCGTTGTATAACTGGACGCGCCGGAATTCGAGAATATCTGAGTCCAGTCTTTTATAACCGTGCCGCCGTTGTTGGGGTCGGGATAGACTCTGTAGAAAGCGTCTTTGAGAAAACCGTTGTCCGAGAAACCGATGTTGTAAGTGTTTCCGGCGGAGCCGCGCCACGCATTGTCGCCCGACTCATTGTCCTGAACCGTAGGAGCCACGTTTTCGAGGGTTATCGCTTGCGGAGTCCCCGCATCGTCGGAGTAAATCGTTCCTCCGCGTTTGTAATGAACGTAATAGGGCGTTCCGGGAACCATGCTCGATGAGAATGAAACAGGGAAAGATGAATTTGCAACCACTCCCGTCCAATTAAGTATGAAGCCGCTCGAAGCGTTTGTCGTCGATGATACCGCGATCTGGTCGCCGGCCTGGAAGCCCTCGTTGTCAATGTGATAACAAATCTGGAACATGTTCAGATAGGAAAGCGCTCCGCTCGCGCCTCCGCAAGTCGACGCGTCATAGTTCGATTTTGTTATCGGCTTGACCGAAATCGGATCGGCCTGCGCGCTCGCTGTTTCCTGGATTGCGCCTAATAACAACAACGCCGCCAGTAACAGCCATATCGTTTTTGTCGAAATTTTGTTTTTTGTGGATGACATCAGGTGGCTCCTCTTTAGTGAAAAGAGTCTCCGCCGATTTTTCTGTTCGGCGGTATCCCCAGTCTCGTTGGAAAGCTCGTTGCTTTAAATCAAAAAAAAAATAAAACTTAAAGGATAAATTCCCTTCGCGTTTCAATCACTTGATGTTAATATGTCTACAAACGCTTTTTGTCTTAACTTCCGATTTCCCTTTAAGGTATATTTAATTATTATCTATTATAACTTAGAAATCATAAACCGTATACTCGATAATATTTTTTTAACACATTTTTTTTTGGAATTGTTCCTGCCATCTCAAATACAATTTCAATCGAAATTCTGTTAAATTCGAAAGCGCTTCAAAAGGCTATTGCCAAAATTTCTTCGGGGTAGAATAATTATCATGTTCAGCAAATCATTTTTTAAGAAGCGAGGATGGCAGGTTGAATATAAAAATTATCAAAAAACACCTGTTTTTTGCGCTAACGATGTCGGTATTGTCCGTTTTGGCTGTGTTTGCAGGTTCGCCGGCCGCGAAGAGCGCGTCCGGCGCCGACGCAGGCAAACCGGGGCCATACAGGGATTCTGAAGACTTCGTTTCTGAAAAATTCGATGTTTACGAGCTTTTTAGGATCGAGGACGAGCAGGAGTTTCTAAAAAGGCTTGCCGGGATGCCTGAGTCCTTTAAATGGATCGATCCGAATTCAGTTAAGAAGAAACGCGCTGAATATCAGGAGCAACTGAAAAAGACAAGGGAGAAATATCGCGTCTGTGTCCAAGCCGGCGGCGAAGAATCGCTTCCGGACGTTTATAAAAAAATAGGCGACAGGCAATATATCGCCAATTATGGTTTGTGCAAGCGGTTGGAAACCGGGCCGGAGGGATGCGCTGTTATCAAAGATGAGTTCCCGGAAATATATAAAACATGTAAAAATAATGAATCGGTCGCTTGGTTTGAAACGGTTTCTTTTTTGCTTCGGAAAAATGTATCGGACAAAGATATCGCCGCATACAGCGTTGATTTCTGCAAAAAAAACGGCAAACGCATGAAGCCTTTGATTCATGGCCGCTGCGCAAGCCAAGTCGCTTCGATGCTTAAACCTATTCGAACCGCGGTTTTCTATAAAGAAAAGAAAAAATGCGCCGGATTGCCCGAAGGGTTGGGAAAACAGTATTGCAACGCCGTTTTTAATCGGGACTCAGGATTTTGCAAAAAGCATAAACGCGAGTTTCCGATGGGCTGCATGGAAAATGGTTTCAAAACAGTCATGGCGGTCGCGCTGAAAGACGAAAAACTCGCATATCGCGACGGTTCCATGAGCGCGGCTTCGGTGGCGGCGGCGTATCTGCTTGATAAAGATTACTGCGGCAGTTTCTATCGCGATTATCTTGTCCCCGAGTGTGTGAAACTCGAAAAGTCGGCTATCGACAAAATCCGCGTCGTTTACCCGTAAGCGCCGCGCAGTTAAAACGATTCTTTCAACAAGTCGAACTTCAAACCGGATTTTTCATAAGGGAAATATTTTTCTGTCTCTCAATCTATCATTTGCCGATTGAAATTCAGTTATAATATTTCAAACAGGAGGGAACATGACACCCGCGGAAAGAAAAGCAGACCCGAAAAAAACAATCAGTCTGATGCGGCGCCGTTTTCTGCCGGACCGTTGCGCAGGCTGGGACACGACAATACATATTTTCTTATCGGATGCCGGCAACATTACGGTGAACGTGGATGGCGGGGCGCTCGAAATTCTGGCCGGCCTCAAGGGCAAACCGGTTGCGAGGATCGCCACCGACACGAAGACTCTCGCAGCCGTTCTTGCGGGCAAACGCCAGTTCGATCTCGCTGTCGTGCAGGGCGATTTCAACACGGATAACATGATCGAGGCGTTCAAATTCGTAACCGTTTTCGAGCCTGACGCATACGGGGGCGAGTTGACGGCGACTTCAGCCGCTAAAGACGGTTCGCCGATTCTTGCCGGGAAGAAGGAAGCCGTCGCATTTCTCACAAAATGGGCTGTGCGGGCGGTGAAGGATCCGTCAGTTCGCGTGCGCGCGGCTGAGTCGGGCTTGAAAGGCTCGCTTGCAATCCGGGCGGCTAATCCCGATTTCGTTCTCTCGTTCGGCGTGTCGCAGGACGGGTTCACAATCAAATGCAGGCCGTCCGCTAAAAGCGCCGATCTCGATATGGAAGCCGTGAATATTCATAAAATCCTGTGCGGCGCACAGAACCTGATGATCGGCCTTAACCGAAAAAGCGTCGGCGTCCCGAAAGGTTCCAGCGCCGGCGAAATACTCGATCTTCTGATTTATATTCAGCCGACTCTTTCTCGAATCTATCGTGAAATGATTTAGGCGAAACGCGAATTGAAATCCGCGTTCCGGCGCAAGTCCGGCGCGGCCTATAACAATTAAATGATCGAATCGCGCAAAATTAAACTCGGCGTCGAATGCAATAACTCGTGCGTGTTCTGCGCCGCCTTGAAAGAGGGATACCATCGCGATTTCGAGGGCGTCGCGGCAGACCTTCAGCGCGCGCGCGCGGAGAATCGTCTCCCGGTTGTCCTGACAGGCCTTGAACCGACCGTGTTTCCCGGCATTCTCGATGTTATCGAGTTCGCCCGCGATTTGCATTTTGACGGCATCGCGATGGATACAAACGCGCGGATGTTCCGGAATACGGACTTCGCGTCGCGATGCGCGCGGCTCGGGCTCACGGGCGCCCGTGTCCTTTTTCCGCATTTCAACGCGGCGGGTTACGCGGAAATCGCCGGCGCTCCGGACGGTTTCGCGCAGGCCGCGGCGGGCGTTAAGAACCTGAAAGATCTCGGAACGGTTGAAATCGCAGCGCGAATTCCGATCTGCGCCGGGAACTATAAATCGCTGGCCGCGATTTTGAAGTATGCGCGCTCGCTCGGAATAAATGAGGCGAGGGCGTATTTCCCGCGCGGCTACATGTTCGGCGGCGAGGAATTCGACGGCGCAGCGTTTGAAGAGCAACTCGGGCAGGCGGTCGCGTTCGCGGCCCGCGCCGGAATGCAATTCGAATGCGACCGCGAGTCGAGCGCCTACCATTGTCTCGCGGAGATGGACGAACGGACCGCCGCCTGTTTCTATCCGACGGTTTACGTTGGCCGGAACAAACATCCCGAAACGCTCGAAGCTCTCATTCGACCGACCTTCGCCTGCAATCAGATATGCAAATTCTGCTGGGTCGACACTTCGGCGCCAAAGCCGCCCCGCGAACGCATCGAATCGGAATTGCGTTATGTCATCAGGAATAAGATTCCGCGACTCGCTTTCAGCGGCGGAGAACCGACTCTGGACCCGCGGCTGGCGGATTACATAGAGACCGCAAAACGGGGCGGCGTCCGACAGACCGAGCTCCACACGAATGCCGTCCGCCTCTCGAATCGCGATCTTTGCGCGCGCCTGAAAACCGCCGGACTCGATATCGCCTACTGCACTCTGCTCGCGCCGGACGCGAAAACGTCGGATTCAATCACGCGCACGGAAGGCTCGTTCAGGAAAACAGTGGCCGGGATAATCAACATGATAGACTGCGGCGTAAACGTAGTGATCCACACCGTGATCATGGGAGACAACTACAGGCTCATGCCGCAACTCGCCGTTTTTGTCGACGAGCATTTTGCCTACAGGGGCGCGAAGCCGCCGATAAATTATTCATACGCGGCGCCCCGCGACGCGGAGGCGATGTCTGCTGGCGTCGTGCCGCGTTTCGCCGATGCGATTCCATATCTCGAAGAGGCGCTCGCGGAATGCGGCGCCCGGCGGATTCCATTCAGCGCCGGCGAGGGGTTGAAGGGCGCGCCGCCCTGCGTGATTCCTTTCCGGGAAAAATATCTGACTCGATACAGAGCGCCGGCAAAAAACGCGGCCGGCGGCGCTTTCGTAAAGAATAAAAGTTGCCTTTCATGCAAATATGACGATACCTGTTTCGGCGTGCGAAGGCATTATGCGGATTATTACGGACTGAAAGAGATTAAGCCAGTGAAAGCCGCAGGGGCGCGGAAGCTAAAAAAAACGCCTGCGGAATGCTGCGAATGAAAAAGGTCGCAAAGAAAATGACAAGGCCGGAGTGGGCCTGCCCTCGCGAGGACTCGTTCGGGGAGACTCTCGCATTCGATTGCGGCGCGCTTTCAGGCGAGTCGCGCGCCGCGCGCGCGCGGGCGCTTGCCGAAAATATCAAGCCGTTGAAGACTGCGCGCCTGAATCAGATTCTTCTTCTCGGCCTCGAAGGTTTTCCGGCGGCCGATATTTTGGCTATGCTGAGGGCCGCGCGTAAATCGGGATTTGAAATCGTAAAACTTGAAATGAATCTCGCGGGCTGCCGCGATACGGCGGCGCTTGCCGGTTTTTTGAATGAGGAAGCAGATGAATTGTTCGTTGTCATGCCGGGGCGGGGTGACGCGATTTCCGATGAGTGGAGGGCTGCGTTGGCGGCGCTCGAAGAGATCGCGCGATACGCGCGATGCGCCGGGCGCGGCGGATTGAGGGCGATAGCGAAAATATCCGGCCCTGCTCAAGCTGCGGCGAAGTCGCTGAAGGCGCTCGCCGCCGCCGGCGCGGAGCATATCATAATAATCGCCGAACCTGCGCTGTCGCCGGAAGAGTCAGCGAAAATGGCGGCCGCGTGCGAGCGTTCCGCGAATCAAAAAGGAGTCACGGTCGAGTTGCGAACGGGCGACGTGACTCGGGTGTTCAGGAGTCCGGAGCGGCGGGCGCGTGAAGCCGAATCGCTGTTTACCGAGGTTCCTTTTTATGTGAATGCCGGACGGCCGGTCGCTCTCGGCGCCGTTTTTCAACTCGATTTCCGATGCAACCAGAGGTGTGTTTTCTGCTCGTCCGACGGGTCGCTGCCGGCGCCCGGCGCGAAGGTGAAAAAGGATTTGCTTAAACTGGCGCTGGAACAAAATCCGCCGCGCGTTGTCTTCACCGGCGGCGAGCCGACGCTGGACAAATCGCTCTTCGAATTTATTGCGATGGCGCGAAGGGCTGGAGTTTCTGAAATATCAGTTTATTCAAACGGCATGGCGTTTTCATCGGCGGAATTCACGCGTCGCGCGGCGGAAGCCGGGATGAATCTCGCGCTCGTCTCGCTCCATTCTTCGAGGGCGGATGTTTCGGACCGCATAACGAATTGTCGCGGCGGTTTCGCAAAAACCGCGGGCGGAATAGATAATCTTTTAAACGCGCGCATATTCACGATTATCAACTATGTCGTCAACGGCCTGAACTATCGGGAAACGCCGGAGTTTGCCCGGTTCGCCGCGGAGCGGTTTCCCGGCGCTGCGCTGAATTTTTCCTATGTCGCCCCGATCATGGATGAAACGGCGTCGGAGGAGATTGTTCCGCGCTTCACGGATGCGGTTCCGTTTCTTGTAAAGGCGCTGGATGAGTGCGATGCTATAGGCGTGAACGCGGCCGGGCTGGAACCGCACTGGGGCGTTACGCCCTGCGCGCTGGGTAAACACAGGAAACGGTATTTCCCGTTTCTGCCGCCGTTGTCCGGGCCGTACTCCGGTTTCGTCAAGCCCGGCGCTTGCGCGGGTTGCGCGCTCGACGCCGCCTGTCCCGGAGTGCGCAGGAATTACGCGAAACTATATGGAACGGGGGAACTTAAACCGATATGAAAAAGAAAAAGAAAATCGATCCGAGACCGATAATGATTGTTGTTATGGTTATGATTCTGGCGCTGATCGGCTTCAGGGTGGTTAACCGCGCGAAGGAACGAATGCGGGTCAGCAACCCGGAATATCAGAAGCTCGCCGCGAACTCCGAAAAGAAGTCGGAGAAAGAGCGGGGCGGCGTAAGAGAAGCCTCGAAGATCGAGGCTGCGGAGAAGCTGATCGCGCCATATAAATTCGGAGGCGTGTTTGCTGACGGGCTGCGCTTCACAAGGCTTGAGAAGTCCGAGGGCGGCAACATAATAATTAAGCTTTCCGGCAAGTCCGGCGGACGCGGGTATTTTCTATGGCTCTCGGAACGCGACGAGTCGAAGACCGCCATGGCTCGAACGAGGAATTACAACATCATTTGCATAGCGGAGAATAAAAAAGGACTCGACGAAGAAGACAGGAAAACTGCTGATGCGCTGATCGAGCTCGTCGGGAAAAACGACGGCGGAAGCGCGAAAAAGGTTGATAAGCCGTCGCCGTCCGGAAACAGGGCGATAGCGTTCGGCTCGGAGTGCGAGGGAGTGGATCGGAAATCGGCGAAATTTGATAAAGCGGAACTGAGAATCGCCGCCGGGGGCGCGGAGCCGGTCCGGGTTTCGGCGGAAATCGCGGAGAGCGCTGCCGCGCGTTGCGTCGGGCTTGCCGGAAGGCGAAGCCTCGCGCCTGAAGCCGGGATGCTGTTTGTTTTCGAAGGCGAAGGAAAACCTTCGTTCAGCGTTCGCGAAATCGCTTTTCCGGTCGATATGATTTACATAGGCGCAAATGGCGAAATAGTCGGCGTCGAAAATGATATTAAGGCGGGGACGCAGGATATTAAAACGCCGGAAGCTTCGATAAAATACGCGCTTGAGGTTAACGGCGGATTCGCGGCTTCGCACGGCATTAAGGCCGGCGACAGGATGAAAATTCCGGAGGGGCGGTAAAGTCTCGCGTTAGCGCCGTGATCGCGGAAGGCGCATAGCGCGGCTATTCATGAAAATAGCGGTTGTCAACAACGAGCAGCAGGACTTTTCAGGCAAACCGATTGAATGGGAAGGCCGTGAATTTCATTATACGGCCGCCGGTTTCGAGGACGTGGTTTCCGGCCTGTGGACGCGCGGCTGCGATGTGCGTATCGACAGCGAGGCGCTCGGCCGCATGGTTGCAGAAACGCAACAGGCGGACGCTGTTTACTGCGAAAGCCCGGAGGCGTTCCTGCTCTGGTTCGTGTTTTCGCGGCGCGGGTTGCGGCCCGTTCCGTTTGTCATAGAGGACGAGCATCTTCTTCAGAGCGTAACGCGGCTCGCGCGCTGGGTTGAGGCGGTTTACGGATGCAAGGCGTTGGAGGAATTTCTGACTGACCGCCGAAACGTCTGGCTGCACCATGCGGCCGCGCACAGGCCGAAATATCTCAGCGCCGGAATTGCGCCGGAGAGGCTCATACGGCTGCCATGCTCGTCATATCTGATCAATCTCGTGTCTCCCGAGTTGTATCGCGAATTGAAGCGCGGTAAGAGGCGCCCGCGCAAGGAAATCGAAGAGGCGTTCGCAGGTTCGTTTCTGTGCGCCGGATTTAACCGGCGCGATGTCGCGGCGTTCGCGGAAGCCACGCGCGGGCTGCCGCATAAAATCCGGGTGATAGGCCCGAGGGATCCCCAGGCGGCGCGGATCAACAGGAACATTCAGTGGTTTGATTTCATGCCGCAGGCGGATTATATCGACGCGCTCTCAGCGGCCGCGGCGGTTGTCGTTCCGCTTCTTTATGACGAGTTCAGCGGCGGCGAGAACACCATAACATTTTCCATGGCGCTCGGGAAACCGGTGATAGCCACGGGAACCGCGGCTGTGAGGGAAATAATCACGGACGGGAAAACCGGCCTGCTTGTTCCGGTTAACGGCGCGGGAGCGATCCGGACGGCGATCGAGACGCTTGCCGCGGATGATAAGTTGCGAAAAAGAATCGGAGCGGCGGCGAAAAAGGCGGAAATTGCGATCGCCGAAAACTGCCGCGAAGCGCTTGTCGAGGCTTTTTCAAAGATCGCCGTCTGAGACAAACATACGGAAAGAAGAGATACATGAAAAACATAAAGACGTGGAAGTTTTTCATAGCGGCGCTGATTTTGTCGGCGGCGTGCGTCGCCGCATCGATACCGTCGAGGTGGCAGGGCGCTCGCAAAGCGGAGGAGGCGTACGTGCCTTTGCGCCCCATGGAGGCCGGAGAAGCGGCGGCGCTGCTGGCTTACCGCGACGGATATGATCCGTTGCGACGGTATGCGTCGGTGATAAAGCTCGATGAGAGAACGGCGTTGGTGGCGACTCCCTTTTACGTTTTGTCCGGCAAAGGCAGCGGAAGAGCCGCGGTGGCGTCGGTTGTGTTTAAGGGGAAAACATATAATTTCATGCTCGCCAACTGGATTCACCGCTACAACATGCACCGCATCGACCGCGCGGCTCTCGAAAAGGCGATCGGCTCGCCGCTTTCCCAAAAGGATGTCGACGCGTCGGCCTACCGGGGCAAACGATCCGTTTTTTCGAGTTCGCTCTTGTGGCTTTACGCTTTGATCGAAATTCTTTTCTTCGCGTTCTCGGCCACGCTTCTTTTCTATTTTTTCAAGACGACGAAAAGCATTTGGCTGGCGCTGCCGGAGATTGTGTTAGTCGAGTTCATTTTCATAATATTTACGCGCATTTATTCGCCCGCGTTCTGGGATTCGGATTTATTTTACGAGAGGATAGCGGCGGAGGCGGTCGCCTTGCGGCTGTTCCGCACGCTGCCGTATCTGATTCCGCCCGCCGCGGCCAGTCTCGCGCTTTATATTCTGTCGGCTGCGCAAAATGATTTGAAAACAAAATACAAACTGTCGCCGGGCGTTTTCAGAACCATCGCGGCATGCCTGATAATCGCTGCGTGCGCGGCGTATATAGGCGGGCGGCATGCGGACTACGCGAGGGAAGCGGCGTTCGCCGCGGGCGTTTCCGCGAAGCTGAACGGCAGCCTCAACGCGGGAAATATCGCGGCGCTGCGGTCTGACCCGGCGTTTGCGGTCGGCGGCAAGGCGGTTTATTCGAAGCTGTCGCCCGGCGGCGCTGCTAAAAAAGCGGTCGATGAAATTCTGAGCGACGAATACGCTAAAGGCGGCCACGCGCTGGATGTTTTCATTCCGGCCGGACGCGGGCATTTCATATATCTGAGCAGGATTCCCGACTCGCGATACGTTGACGTGAGGACGCTGGAATACGCGCTGGACAGGGCGGCGGTGAAGCGTTTGCTTAAAAGCAAACAAGGCTACAGGACCGGATTTTACGCATATTTGCGCGCGCCGTTCGCGGCGGGCGGAGCGGTTGTCGCGGACGGCGGCGCCGCGGCGGTTTATCTGATTAAGTCTGAATACGGAACTCCGCGAACGACGTTTTCAGACTGGGTTATTCACAGGGTTCTGGATTACTTTTGAGCCGTTTCGGCTTCAATGCAAAAGAAGCTGCTAATGCCCGGCTAATATTTTCAGTTTCTCTATCGAATCCACAGCGCCGATGACGATCATGACGTCGCCTTCATCGAGCCGGTCGCTTCCCGCCGGATTATACTCGAACTCGCCCTTTTCGGCGTCGAGCAAAGCGATTATCAGCAGTCCCGTTTTCTCGTAGACCGCAGTCTCTCCGATAGTCTTTCCCGCGATCGGCGATCCCGGCCTCACTGTCACCTCTCCCACCCGCACCGACATTTCCTTCGACCTCAGCATCCGGTCCAAAAACGAAACCACGTTCGGCCTCAGCATCTCCGATGCCATCCGAAGGCCGCCGATCTGGTTAGGCGATACGACATAGTTTGCGCCGACCCGCGTCAGCTTCTCGCGCATCTGCACCGCGATCCCTCGCGCCACCACTTTTATTTTCGGGTTCAGGTTCTTCGCCGTCACCGTCAGGTACAAATTGTCCTTGTCGTTCGAAAGGCATGCGACAATTCCCATCGCGCTCTCTATCCCGGCGTCTATCAGAACTTCGTCATCCGTCGCGTCGCCCAGTATGTAATTGACTTCCCCGTAACGTTCCATCATGTCATTGATGTGGTCCATCTGCGAGTCGATTATCACATACGGCATCCCTGACCGCTGCACTTCTTCGACCACGTGTTCTCCCGTGCCGCCTATGCCCGCGATTATCACATGATCCTTCAACAGCGATATCTTTTTCAGCATTTTGTGCTCCTTGAAAACTTCTTTAACTCCGCCTTCGACGAAAAACGCGGTGATCTTGGACACGCCGTAAAGCACGACGCCCATCCCCAATATGATCAGTCCCATCGTGAACAACGAGGCGACGGCGCTGCTCTCGACTCCGAGGATGTCTCCGTATCCGACAGTGGTCAGCGATATCACCGTCATGAAAAGGCACTGGAGAATCGTCCAGTCGCGGCCTTCGCTTGCACCGATCAACATATAACCGCCGACGCCGAACACCACCGTGCAGAAAAGCAGAATCAGAGGGAGTCTCAGGTGGTCCATCAACTCCCGGTAAAGCGTGTTGACCGGATGCTTTTTCATCTCAGATTTAATTATACCTTAATTTCGATCGCGCTTCCGCGCCTTGCCGGCAATAAAAATTACTTCTCCGGAATCATGCCGTACCGCGCCATCGCCCGCGCTATGGCTTCCGCCGCCGCCGCGTGGCCGCGCGCGTTCCAGTGCCCGTTGCCGGTGATATGATATCGCGGCCAGTCGTAGCCCTCCGGAGCGCGCATCTTTTTAAGCATCTCCTTCTCCAGATTCAGCGTCCTGATCCCCTTGCGCCGGCAGAAGTTCTCCATCTCCGCCATTCCCGTCGAGTTCACCGTCAGCTTGCCCCGCTCGTAGCCGAACGCGGGCAGCAGAACGAGCAGAAACTTCACCCCCCGCGCTCGACACCCGGCGTCCAAGCCCTCGACCGCCAACTGCAAACGCTTCATGTTTTCGAACCCCGAGCGTTGCCGCTCTCCGCCTCCCGCGCTCTTGTTCTTCATCACGTACGGAAGATAATATGTGCGGAACAGCAAATCCCGGTAAAATGTATTCAGTCGCAGCCGGTTCAGAAACCGGAACCTCGACGGCCTCATTATCGGATTATCGGCATTCTTGTTTTCGAAATTGCCGTACTGCCCTTTTTTGTTGATGCGCAACATGCGCGACGCCACCGACAGCGGCAGCCCGCGCGCGTCCTTTTCCGGCCAATCGTTGTTCGAGATGTCGAACAAGTCGTTTACAGGCATCGAGGCGACGATCACGATGTCCGGCTCAAGCGCGAAACCCTTTTGCTGCATGTAGACATAATAAGTGTCCGGCGAATAACCGGCGGTGTACCCGGCGTTGAGCGCCTCCGCCCGGCGGCCCGAGGGCGCCAGCTTTCTGTTAAGAATTTCGCCGAGCCTCGCGGAGAATGTTTCGCTGTCTTTCACTCCCTCGCCGAACGTCCACGAATCGCCCATTATCAGCGCTCTGTAAACCCCCGCGCCTTTCTCCCGCGCTGCGTCGGCGCCGCGCATTCCAAGATTGTTGGTCCGCACCGCTATTGGCTCTGAAACGCCGGTCGCTTTCATTGAAACTCTTTCGCCGGGCCGCATGCTGATTGGTATTAAAACATCCGGGTCGATGCGGAAAATATCCAGGCCTTTCCGGAAGTCCTCCGTTCTGTTCTTTTCCAGAGGCGGATAAATATCGGCGAACCTGAACGCGATCTCTGCGATCGCGAGAAGCGCCGCAAGCGCTATCGCAAAAAGCGCGATGTCGAACGCGAATCCAGCCGCCCGGCGTCCGCTTCCGCCTGTATGCTTTTCGCTATTTTTTACGTTTTTATTCATATCGTCTTCAATCCGGACTAAAACTGAAAATATATAAACGGAATCCTCTGCAGGCTCGGCCTGAAGAGGATCAGCGCCGCCGCCGCCAACGCGTAAATAAGCGCCCGACGCCTCGGCGCCAGCCGCTCGAACCAGTTGGTTCCCAGTGATGTCCCAAGCGAAAAGAGCGAGTAGAATCCGGCCGCGACAAACAGCGTCGACTTAATGTACGGCTTGATCGCCGCCTTGAAATCGCCTGTGTAATGCGTGAATGCGCTGAAAAACGCCAGCGCGTCTGAAAGGTTCGCCGCCCTGAAGAAAATCCAGCCGGCCGCCACGAAATTGAATGTCAGCGCGATCCCGAGCGCGCGCGCCGCAGGCAGCGCTCCCAGCGCGGCCGCGAGGCGCCGCCCCGCCGCCGTCCGGTTGTATATGTTGTAGCATATCAGCAACAATCCGTGGTAGGCGCCCCAGATGACGAAGTTCCACGACGCTCCGTGCCACAGCCCGACGAGCGCCATCGTCACGAACAGATTGAAAAGAATCCGGGTCAGCCGCGCCCGCGAGCCGCCCAGCGATATGTACAGATAATCCCGCATCCAGCGCGACAGCGTCATGTGCCACCGCCGCCAGAACTCGCCTATGTTCGGCGAAAAATACGGCGCCGCGAAATTCGGCGGCAGCGTTATTCCGAACAGCCGCGCGGACCCGAGCGCTATCAGCGTGTATCCGGAAAAATCGAAATATATCTGGAACGTGTATGCGTACGTCCCGAACAGCGCCGACCACGTCGTCAGCGCCGCCGTGTTTCCGAAAATGCCGTCCGCAAACACCGAAATGCCGTCCGCGATCACGAGCTTTTGGAACATGCCGAGCAGTATCATCCTCACGCCGCGGTCAACCTCGGACCATGACGCAGGCTCGTAAAGCTTCTGCCCGAAGAACTCGCGCGCCCTTACAATCGGGCCGGCCACAAGCGTCGGGAAAAACGCGCCGAAAAGAAAGAAATCCGAAAACCTTTTACGCTCCTCGAAATCGCCCCGGAAGGTGTCTATCGTGTAGCTCATCAGGTGAAACGTATAGAAAGAGATGCCGAGCGGCAACACAATATTGAAGTGCGGAGGCGTCGCGCTTACTCCGGCCAGGCCGATCGCCTGGCAGCCGGCCAGAATGAAAAAATTCAGGTATTTGAAAAAGCCGATGCAGCCGAGGTCGAACGCGAGCGCGGAAATGAAAAACAGCCTGCGCCGCCGCGGGTTGGCCATGCCGAAACGGGTGAAGAAGAAATTGACCGCCACCACGAGCATGAGGAGCGCGAACGCGGGAACCGACCACCAGATGTAAAACGCCACGCAGCCGGCGATCAGCGCCCACTTGCGGCCGGCGGGCGGCGCGAGCCGGTAGGCC
Source organism: bacterium (assembly GCA_041664945.1). Taxonomy (GTDB): domain Bacteria; phylum UBP15; class UBA6099; order UBA6099; family UBA6099; genus JBAYJY01. The sequence goes on from JBAYJY010000078.1 coordinate 17,804, forward strand.
GCGAACACGGCGCACAACAGCGCCAGATATTCGATTGAACTAAAAAGCATAAGCGTCCTGTGCCGCCCAAGCTCGGGCGCGATGTTAAAGTTTAAATTGATATAGGATTAAAAGGCAAGCGTTGGCGCGAGGAAGAATGATTCTGATCAGCTTTTCCGGCGGGCGGAAAGCACGTCGTCGATGCGGTTGATTCTTGGCAGTATTTTATCCAGGTCATCGATTCCGGCGACTTCGAGCCGCATTGTTGTTATCGCGGACGAATTCTTCAGAACCTTGGATTTCACCTCTGTTATGTTGAGCTTCGCCTCGCTGACTATGGCGAGGATTTCCTGAAGCACGCCGACGCGGTCTATCGTGTGCGTCTCGATCTCGGTGTTGTAAATATTTTGCGTTGTGTCATCCCACGAGACTTGAATTATGCGTTCCCCGGATTCGAGCGCCGCGCGGATATTTGCGCATTCGCGCCTGTGGATGGCCAGCCCGTGCCCGCGCGTGACGAACCCGACAATGTCGTCGCCCGGCAGCGGAAAACAGCATTTCGGAAACGAAACCATGACGTCGTGAAAACCCTCGACAATGACGTCCTGCTTCCGTTTTCGCGGCCGCGTGACGCGCACCCGCGCCGGCGCGCCGCCCTCCATCTCTTCCTTCGCTATCAGCTCGCGGTAGGACCGCCGGTACCGCTCGGTCACCGACTCGATCGCAACGTCGCCGCAGCCGATCGCCGCGTAGAGGTCGTCCTCTTCCTTGAAATTGAACGCGCGCAGAATCTCGGCCATCTCGATCTTTTCGAGCAGGTCTTTTCGCTTGAGGCCGACACGCGCTATTTCGCGCTGCAGCATCGAGCGGCCGTGGATGATGTTCTCCTCGCGGTCCGCTTTTTTGAACCACTGGCGGATCTTGTTGCGCGCTATCGAACTGGCGGCGAAGCGAAGCCAGTCGCGGCTCGGCGCGCCGCCCTTTTGCGTCATGACATCCACCACATCGCCGTTGCGCAACTTCTGGTCGATCGGCGCGATGCGCCCGTTAATCTTCACGCCCCGGCAGGTGTTGCCGACTCCCGAATGAATGCGGTAGGCGAAATCGATCCCCGTCGCGCCCACCGGCAGCGGAATGACTTTCCCCATCGGCGTCAGCGCGAACACGCGGTCTTCCTGCGCGTCGATCACTATGCTGTCCATCAGCTTGTCGTCATTAGATTCCTTCTTGCCGTCGTCCGCCACCTGCCGCACCCAGCCCAGCGCGTCCGCCCCCGGTTTTTTCTCTGGAGCTACCGTTTCCTTATAGCTGAAGTGCGCCGCGACTCCGTACTCAGCGCGCATGTGCATGTCCCACGTTCGTATCTGAATCTCGACCGGCTGCCCGTTCGGCGATATCACAACCGTGTGAATGCTCTGGTAGCCGTTCGGCTTCGGAACCGCGATATAGTTGTCGAACTCCTCCGTCACCGGCGTCCACTGAACGTGCAGAATCGCGAGAACCTGATAACATTCCGGCGTCGACTGGGTAATGATTCTGATTGCCGCGAGATCGTAGAGGTCGTTGAAGCCCTTGTTTTGCCGCAGCATCTTCTGGTAAGTGCTGTAAAGCCTCTTCGTGCGGCCCGTGATGTGCACCTTCAGATCATGCTCCTTGAAGATATCCTTGAGCATGCTGATGATGTTGGAGACGGCTTCCTCGCGCTTTTGTGCGGTGGCGCCGGCGAGCCGCTTGAGCCTCTCGTATTCCACGGGGTTGAGAAACTCGAAACAGAGGTCTTCGAGTTCTGATTTTATCTGCGAGAGCCCGAGCCTGTGCGCGAGCGGAGTCAGAATTTCGAGCGTTTCCTGAGCGAAGACTTTCCGCGATTCCTCCGGCGCGCCGCCGAGATGCCGCATCAGGTCCAGCCGCGAGGCGAGCTTGATCACCAACAGTTGCACGTTGCCGGACAGCGCCACCATCATCTCGCGCAGCAGCGCCGCCTGCTCGCGCCGCTCTGTCGAGAATTGGAGGCAGCGCATCTCTTCGAGACGGCGAACGAGATCTGCGACGCTCTTTCCGATCCGCGGATCCTTCGCGGCCAGCGTCCCGGCGCCCATCAGCAACGCCGCGCACAACCCGTCGGCGCCGAGGTTGAACGACGAAAGAATCAGCGCCGTTTCAAGGCAATGCCTGAGCAGCGGCCGCCCGTCCGGAATCATCCGGTCGCCGTATATCCCGCTCGCCAGCTCGTGCGCGTGGTCGATCAGACCGATGTCCGTGACCGCGTCGTACTGCTTCGCGTTATCCTTTATCTGTTTTAAAATATCTTCCATCTCAAAACCGCTCCATGCAACTA